>DUYW01000014.1 GCA_013349825.1 Gammaproteobacteria bacterium
CAGACGGGCCATCTTCTCCGCCATTTCGGCAAAGCTGAGGCGGGTCTCATCAAGGCTGGCATCGGTTCCGAGAAAACCGACTGGCTGCAGCGGCAATTGTTGAATCGAGATTGCGGGGTACTGCACGCCCATATTACGACGTGGCAGAATCGTTGCATCCAACCCCTGAGGCATCCCTAAAGAGAGCTGGCGAATTCTAGCGCTGCCCATGCGCATCTGCGTGATGCTCAGGCAGTCATAGGCTTTTTTCAGTGAATCCAGGGCGTCACTTTTTAGCTGCCGGTACTCTTTGAGATTTTCATACACTAGGCGCGTCAGCAGCTCCCGCTTACGCTCCAGCAGGCGGTACCCCTCTGTGAGGTAGTTCACCTTGCGTATCAGCTCCAACAATGCTGATTTGGTTGGAGGAATATTGAGCCGCTCTTCCATCAGCACATCCTGTCACAACTGTGGTATTTTTGAATATCCTCTTCCGTGACCCGGCTTAACTCCTCGGGCGGCAATAGCGAGAGCAGCTCCCAGGCCAGATCCAGGGTCTCTATGATACTGCGCTCTTCATCTTCCCCTTGTTGCACAAAGCGGCTCTCAAATGCATGGGCAAACTGAAGAAAACGTTGGTCACGCTGCGATAACTCTTCAGCACCGATAATAGAGGCAAGATTACGTGCCTCCAGTGCGCGCGTGTAGGAGGCGTAAAGTTGGCTGGAGAGGCGGGGGTGATCATCTCGCGTAAACTCTCTTCCAATACCATCTTTCATCAGTCGAGAGAGTGATGGAGGTACATTGACCGGGGGATAGATCGATTTACCGTGAAGCTCACGACTCAACACAATCTGTCCCTCCGTGATATATCCGGTGAGGTCGGGGATGGGGTGAGTGATGTCATCACTGGGCATAGACAGGATCGGGATCAGTGTGATCGATCCGTGACGGTTCTGTACTCGACCAGCACGTTCATAGATCTCAGCCAGATCAGAGTAGAGGTAACCCGGATAACCTTTACGAGAGGGGACATCCCCTTTCTCAGTGGCAACTTCACGCAGCGCTTCGGCATAGTTGGTCATATCGGTGATTACCACCAGCACATGGTGGTCCAACTCATAGGCGAGATACTCTGCAGCGGTCAATGCGGTCCTCGGCAGGATCAGTCGTTCCATGGGTGGATCATTGGCGAGATTGGTGAACATCACTACATTACGCAACACACCGCTCGACTCAAATTCACTCTCAAAAAATTGAGTATCCGAATGAGAGACCCCCATTGCGGCAAAGACAATAACAAAGTTGGAGGCATCATCCGGTAGTTTTGCCTGACGTACAATCTGTGCTGCCAGACGGTTATGGGGCAGACCCGAAGCTGAAAATACCGGAAGCTTCTGTCCTCGTACCAGTGAATTAAGCCCATCAATTGAGGAGATCCCGGTCTGGATAAATTCACGTGGATAGGCACGTGCTGCCGGGTTGACCGGAGCGCCATTGACATTACGTACCACATTGGAGACCACAGGAGGACGGTTGTCACGCGGCTCTCCAATACCGTTGAAGATTCTTCCCAACATATCCGGTGAAAGTGTCAATTCAAATGGCTCATCCAGATAGCGTACCCAGGTGTTTTCAATATCAAGATTATCGGTTGACTCAAACACCTGTACCAATACCATCGTCTCTGAGGTACGGATCACCTGTCCATTACGAATGCCTCCGCTTTTGTCGCGAATGACCACTCGCTCCCCCAAGGCGGCATGAGTACCCCCTTTGAGAAAGAGTAGGGAACCCCGTGCAGCAGTGACATGTCGATACTCAAGCCGTCTCATGATGGAGTCTCCGCCTTGTCTCCTTCACTACTGACATACTCCGCATGGAGGGTGTCTAGCTGTTGCCATAGCTCCTCGGCAAACCGTTGTAGTGCAGCAAGCTCGTCATTACGGAAGGTAGATTTAATACGTCGCACCTTTCCGTTCTCGGGTAGTTGAGCCAGTTGCTCAACCGGTACACCGAGATCAATCAGCTCTTGACCGCTTTCAAAGTAGTGCAGAATCAGATCCAGCATGGCAAACTGTTTGTCTGGCGAACAGTAGCTGTCAATCTCATCCAGTGCGCTCTGTTGCAGCAACCCCTCTTTAATGGTGTTGGCGCACTCCAGTACCCAGCGCTGGCTGGAGGAGAGAGCTTCTGGACCCACCAGATTGACAATGCGCTCCAGCTCATCCGCCTCTGCAAGCAGTGCGAGCGACTCCTTACGGCGCTGGCTCCAGGAGGGATCAACCTGTTCTGCCCACCATTGTGCGGCTTGTGATACATAGTCGGAAAAGCTCTCTGTCCAGGATACGGCAGGGTAGTGGCGTGCATCAGCCAGGGGTTTGGAGAGCGCCCAGAAGGTACGGATGATCTCCTTGGTATGGCTGGTGACAGGTTCTGAAAAGTCTCCCCCCGGTGGAGAGACTGCACCGATCAGGGTTACAGATCCGGCCTCTCCAGATAAGGTGTGAACCGACCCGGCCCGTTCGTAGAAAGCAGCCAGACGTGAAGCCAGATAGGCTGGGTACCCCTCTTCAACCGGCATCTGTCCCAATCTTCCAGAAACCTCACGCAGCGCTTCAGCCCAACGGCTGGTAGAGTCAGCCACCATCACCACATCATAGCCCTGGTCACGATAGTACTCTGCCATGGTAACCCCAACGTAGATACTGGCCTCACGGGCAACTACCGGCATATTCGAGGTGTTGGCGACTAGGAAGGTACGTTCCATCAGAGAGCGACCACTATGGGGGTCTGTTAACTGAGGAAAAGATTCAAGGATATCGACCAGTTCATTGCCACGTTCACCACAACCAACATAGAGCACAATGTCTGCATTGGCCCAACGTGCAATTTGCTGCTGTACCATGGTTTTGCCAGCACCAAAGGGGCCGGGGACTGCGGCCTTCCCCCCTTTTAAAAGAGGAAAAAAGGTATCGAGAATACGTTGTCCGGTGAGTAGTGGTTCTACTGATTGTGTGCGTGAGTGGTAGGGGCGGGGGGTACGAACCGGCCACTCATGGTACATCTTCAGCGCTTGCAGATTTCCTTGTGGGTCACGAATATGGGCCAGTATCTCCTCAACAGAGTAATCCCCCTCGACCGCATGTTCTACAATCTCACCTCGGACTCCGGGAGGCAGCAGAATTTTATGCTCGATGGTCTCACTCTCTTGCACGGTACCCAATAGCCCCCCTTCACCAAGTAGCTGACCCACTGCAATTTGCGGGGAGGGGACATAGTGCCAAAGACGTTCACGGTCCAGCGCTGAGAGGGTGAGGCCGCGACTGATCTGTTCGCCACTTATTTCCATAATCTTTTTCAGTGGGCGCTGAATCCCATCAAAGATCTCTCCCAGTAGGCCAGGTCCTAGCTCTACAGAGAGTGGTCTCTGTAGCCCCTCAACCTGCTCACCGGGTTGTAGTGAGTCGGTCGACTCATACATCTGCACCAGAGCTTGATGTTTATGCAAACTGATCACCTCACCCACCAGTCCCAGTTTTCCAATCCGAACCTGTTCACCATTACGGATATTGGGTTGCTGGATGGTGACCAGAGGGCCGTTGACTTCAATCACTTTACCCATGGAGTAGCGCCCCTTTGCCATCTACCGTGGCGAAGAGTCGTTCAAAAATAACTTTCTGTAGTGCTCTCTGCTGCTGCTCAAGCAACCCCTCAAAGGTGTTGTCGAGCATAATGGAGCCATCACTGGAGGTCAGCTTTATTCCTCCCATGCTGTGGATTGGCTGATTTGACAGTAATACCGTTTTAGAGGTCACCTCTGCGGCTGTTGCCTCCCACTGCTCAGTATAGTGTAGGTGATCGTTCGAGTTTAGATGCGCGATCAGTTGCTGATCTTCAATCAGGTCTGCCCCCTCTTTAAACAGGGATAGCAGTAGAGGATGGTACTGATCTGGCTGCTGCTGCAGTGTTTGCAGGTGGTGTCGCAACTGTTCCATTACGGTCTGTACCAGTCCCCAGCGGTTACGGTCCAGTTCTGCTTGCAGGTGAATCTCACGGGCCTCTACCTTTCTTAAATATTCACGCTCTGAGAGTGACTTGGCCAGCAGCAGCTCTTTTTGTTCCATTAAATGGATTTTTTCGCGTGCATTTTGCATGATTTTTTGACGCGATAAATTTCCTTGTGAAATGTGTTCTGTGGCCAGTTTTTTGGCTCGCTCAATCATCGCAGCTTGCAGTGATTTGGTCTGGTTGCTCTCTCTACTCATGCTCTAAGCCCAGGGCAGAACTTCCGATCACACGGGTGATCAACGCATCAATGGAGGTATCCCGGTGTTCGGGTGTGTTGAGCTGGGGCAGCTCACTGATCAGGATG
The DNA here is from genome assembly GCA_013349825.1 of Gammaproteobacteria bacterium. Lineage (GTDB taxonomy): Bacteria > Pseudomonadota > Gammaproteobacteria > Thiopontia. Next base: position 4,355 of record DUYW01000014.1, read on the forward strand.
TTGCCTCCTTCATTACGAATCTTCTGTAGCGAGGGAAGCTCAGTATTTGCGCCCCCTTGTTCTAGATAGATTAATGTACGTTTATTGTCTGTCACGATCCCATCCAATAGCTGCTCTAATGCAGGTACAGAGAGGTCTGCATGGGTCTCAATCCCTAACAGTGAAAATCCATCCATCAGGGCTGCACTACCAATGGCAATAATTCGCATTTTTTAAATCTTACCCAGCAGCAGAATGGTTACAACTAAACCATAGATTGCAATACCTTCAGCCAGCCCCAGGTAGATCAGTGTACGTCCAAACAACTCTGGCTTTTCAGTAATGACAGCCAGTGATGCGGCACCAACCGAACTAACAGCAATCCCGGCACCGATGGTGGCAAAAGCGGTCGGTAGCCCAATGCCAATGAGAGCTAAACCGAACCCGATGGTGATCTCACGACTCTCTTGTGTTGCCTCGACAGACGCCATTGCATCCTGGGTGATGATATAGAGCAGCACTGTGATGCCGCTGGCAAAGAGCACTAAATTGATACCAATACTCCCTTTAAGACGCTGGCTTTGTGCCGCTTCCACCTGCTGAGGATAGAGCGTGAAATAGAGACCGCTTGCTATGAGCAGCAGCACACTTGCGGTGAGTAGGGTAACGATAATATGCATGGTTAATCTCCTGTGAATGAATCTCTAGCTCACTTCCATTTTGAGTGGTTTGAAATGGGTTCCCTTGCCACTGAAGTAGCGTGCAAAGCCCTCGTAATACTCTAAACGCAGACATTGGATGGCAACGATGCCACCTTCCAATATGATAATAAACAGGTTTCCTAGAACCAGCGTAATGTTATGACCTACATTATCCATCATTCCCGCTAAAGTGAATACAGCCATTGCCAGAGCTACATGGTTGAGACTGAATGCAGCAACACGCAAGAAGGAGAGGGTTGCTGAAAGATTGTTGATAATGGTGTCGATCCCTTCAATGAGGGTGATCAACCCCTTTTCCAGGGTGCTTCCCTCGTTTATCTGCCAGTTGTGGTAGAGAGAAATGGCTAACGGGAGTAGCAGGAGGGTTACTTCCCAATAAGAGAGTGGCTGCTCGGTCATCAATTGGAAGACAACATAAATTCCGCTGACGAAGAACAGGAGTCCAGCTACACCACGACCACTATAGAGTGCTGCACGACGATTGTTGAGTGACCAGAGGTTAATAATTGAGAGCAGATTGGAAATCAGTAGAAAGCCAACCCCCCAACCGAGTGCAATGAGCAGCATCAGGGTTGGGTCCTCCATTGGTGACATCCACAATGGTTGAATGATGTGCTCATTTCCAAATAGAGAACCATAAAGAAATCCAAACATCATTGAGGAGAGTCCGGTAAAAGTGGCAAAAGTGAGGAGGCCAGAAAACCTCTTTCTGAACAGGAACCCCATGAAAATGATCGCGGCACCATGACCCACATCACCAAACATCATTCCAAACATCAGGGTGTAGCTCAGGGCAAACAGAGTGGTTGGATCAATCTCCCGGTAATGAGGGATGCCAAACTGGTTTACCAGGTGTTGAAATGGTTGTAACAGCCGGAGGTGTTGTTGTAGTGATGGGACTTCAGGTATCTCATCTGCTTCCGGGTCACGTAAAGTCAGCAGGTATGGGTACTCCAGTCTGGACTGTAACTGTTGCTCAATCTCTTCAACACGCTGTGTGGGTACCCAACCTTGTAACAAAGTTAACTGCCCCCGGCCACTGAGATTGCCAGCAGCTGAGGCGAAGGGAGAGCTTTTCTGTAGAATTGCACGAGCCTCTCTGATTTTATCCTGATTATCTTCAATCAATAGCTCAATGGCAGAGTGATGATGGTCAATCTTTTGCTGTAGTTGGTTGAGCTGTTGTTGGATTTTATGGTTAAGCTGATCCGGGTAATCATAGAGCTCTTGAGGAATGGATAACTGGTGAAAGTTAGCGGCCTTGAGAATCTCTTCTACATCTTGTTGATATCTCTTTTCTGTGGCGACAGAGAGATAGAGGTGTTCATCACCCTTCTGAAAAGGCTCTATCATGGTGTTAGTAAGAGAGAGGGCACGTTGTAACGGGTTGTAATCTGTATAGGGTATGGTGCCGACAAAAAACTTCAGAAAACGGCTCTCTACAGAGAGTCGACCCAGATCAATATTAAGGTTCTGGAACTGGGTCAAACTTTTGATCAGTTTGTAGTCATGCTGTCGTTGTTCTTTAAGTGCCCGTATCTGTTCTTCATGGGTGGACAGTAATTTCCAGAGTGTCTCAATATTTTGATTGGCCCGTTGCAAGGTGTGGATGGAGACCATCTCAGTGTGTAGCTCTGGACTCAATGGCTTGTTGAGGTAGGGGATTATTTTCTTCAGGTGACCGCGGAGTCTCTGGTACGCCTGTTGATAATGGAGTCCCGTAAGTTGATTCAGTCGCTCATCCTGTTGACCCTCAAGCAGGTGGATAGCCTCCAGTTGAGCCAGTACATCGGTGGCAATCGAGGCATCTGCATCCATCATGGCAAGCGAGAGGTGCTGCAGTTGGAGTGGAGAGCCAAGCATCAGTAGGTACCCTCTACGGCTTTGTAGATTAATTTTTGGTTAAGTTTGAGAGCTTTTCCTTTGAAGACAGCCTGCAATGATCGTATCTCGGACTCTCTCAGCACAACATAGCAATAGACCCGAGTGAGTACTGAGGTGGACTGTTTCAGCGCCTTTCGGGCTGCTGACAGGGTGTAGTGTTCCATCAGTATCTCAATATCAGACAAATTCTTGACCTGTCTCAGTAGATGGTTGAGTGGTGAAGGGAGCTGATCGATCAACTCTTGAAGCGTCTCTAATTGCGCCAGTTTCATTAAGGTGGTTGAGTGAAGCTTGTTTCCTTCAGTTGCCAAATGGTAGTAAGACTTGGCAGGAGAGAGGTGATAAGAGAAGCGGTAACGGACCAGCCAGAGCAGATTAAGGCGGTCCATCACTGTGCCATAGAGGGTGCTAAAGGGGCGCTGATCTGCAACGGGCAGAAAGCGGATGCGGTGACGTAGCCCTCTGAAAAAGTGGCGATCAATGGCTGAGTCGAGAGCAAACAAGTTTTGCTCATCCTCAAATACGGTACGTGCCTGGCGGACGATATTGGAGTAGGGGGTGCTCTCCAACAGCCGTAACATCTCGTAGGGGTCATCCGCCTCCAGTAAGGTGTTCAGTGGCAGAACAGCAAACTGTTTCAGGTCGATCAATTGGTGACGAATTTCTGATTGACTCATGCCGGAAAATTTACCCCGGATCAAGGTTTTGAGGTTTGTAAGTTCATACCAGTGGGCCGCATGGTTCAACATTTCACGAGAGGAACCAGAGAATGGACGGAACAGCAGTTGAAAATCTGTGAGCGCCTGATCAATTAGCTGTTTTTCAACAGACTCATGGGCCGAGGAGTCGATTACAGTGTGGAACTGCTGTTGTAGAGCCTCCAGATCAGATTCTATAATTCCAGGCCAAGACTGCTGTTCAATCAAGCGGGCAGCGAGAATGGCGACTCGGGTACGGATATAGCTATCACTGGGATGTTCCATTTAACCCTCCCGGTTGAGTAGCAGATGAATGGCATCTGTAAGGGCCTCTTGCTGATGCTTTTCTGCCAATTGACGCAGTTGTTGATTGTGTTCGTCGTAACGAAGCTTGAGTTCAGCAATGCTCTGTTCTGCCCGTTCGTTGGCCTTATCGAGAAAAGACTGGTGTAATTCGGGTAGACGTGCATTGAACTGCTCAATCGTGGCGTTGGCATCACTCAATGCCTGCTGCTTCATGGCCTCTCTCTGCTGCTCACTGTTTCGTACAATGTTTTCAGCCTCTAGTTCAGCGTTCAAAAGATTGTTGAGCGAATCGTGCATGGTCTATTAGGTCGGAGAACCCTTTAATATCCTATTATCTTTAATACCCTGTTGTTCAAGTGTCTCATGAGCCCTTTCATGTTCCAACTCACTTACCTTGCGGGTGTAGGGGTTGGAAGAGGGTAGACAGGCAGAGCTTATGCAACTCCTTATCTATTTATGATTATAGGTTGAATTGCTAAAATAGCACATACTCAAGGTGTTTATTCGTGTGTTGCATAAGCTGTCTGGTTTGTAAGCGAGCTTAAACCAACCTCCTCAACCATGTCGGTGCAGCCAATACCAAGCATGTACTTTAATGAGGCAGTCTGTAGTTGTGATGGTTTGAAACGGTGCGATCACCTCAATATTGTCAAAGTCACCCATTAGATCTACCCATGGAATCGATGATAACCCCTGTCGCAGTTGTGTTAGGGGTACTCCGGCGCCATAGCGGTTGATCTGACTGCCTGTACCTGAAAAGGTACGAGCTATATCATGGGTAGATACAGTAAGTCACTGATAACATGTTAATTATTAGTGGCTTACTGTTGTAAAATGGTACTCCCTAGGGGAATCGAACCCCTGTTACCGGCGTGAGAGGCCAGCGTCCTTACCGCTAGACGAAGAGAGCATTAGGTCGGTATTTATACCGGACGCGTATTCTGCCACGCACAGAAAACAAGTACAATATGTGGTATGAAAATTATCGGAAATAACAAGTCAGCAATTCAGAAGGGAGGGGGTTGGTTGAAACGACTCTTTAGTTCGACGGAACAAGCGTCTACGAGAGCCGAATGTTTGGTGATCCCTCGATCAGAACATCCGATTTCACGAAGACAGATGAGCCGTAATGCGGTCAAGGTGTTGAATCGGATTGATCAGGGAGGCTATAGCTCATTTCTTGTCGGTGGAGGGGTACGGGATCTGATGTTGGAGCGAGAGCCCAAGGACTTTGATGTAGCAACAAATGCTACGCCAGATGAGGTTAAGTCACTGTTTAGAAACTGTCGTTTGATTGGTCGTCGGTTCCGTCTGGCTCATGTCCATTTTGGGCGCGAAATTATTGAGGTGGCAACCTTCCGTTCGGGGCAGGAAAGTGTTGGGGAAGAGTCTGTGCAGAGCGAACAGGGGATGATTCTACGCGATAATCAGTATGGCACATTGGAAGAGGATGCTTGGCGAAGAGACTTCACTATCAATGCACTCTACTACAATATTGCAGACTTCTCTGTAGTGGATTTCACCGGTGGTGTTGAGGATTTGCATAAAGGGCAAATTCGGATGATCGGGGATTCACTACAACGCTATCAGGAAGATCCGGTACGGATGTTGAGGGCGGTTCGTTTTGCCGTGAAATTGGGTTTTTCTATTGAGAAGAGTACAGAAAAGCCAATTTTTGAGTTGGCGGCTCTGTTGGAGCAGATTCCACAAGCAAGACTGTACGAAGAGTTCCTCAAGATGTTTCAGTCTGGACAGGCGTTAGAGACCTTTGAACGTCTGCGCCACTATGGATTGTTTCGTTTTCTATTTCCCATGACGGATCGTATGTTGGACCAGGAGGAAGGGTTTCCTCACAACTTCCTACTGAGGGCCCTGGAAAATACTGATCAACGGGTTGCTCAGGGAAAGCCGATTACTCCGGCATTTTTGATTGCGGCACTGTTATGGGAGGATGTGCGAACCCGAGCGGAGACCTCTGAAGATAAGCACCCTGAGACCGGTAAACGACTTCCTGAAAATGTACGTCTTCACAGAGCAGGTCAGGATGTACTCAGGCTACAACGTAAAAGCCTCTCTATGCCCAAACGTTTTGCAATCATGGCACAGGAGATATGGGAGCTACAGCCTCGCTTTCAGCGCCGTAATGGGCGTCAGCCGCACCGGTTTATGGAGCATCCGCGTTTTCGTGCAGCCTATGACTTCCTGCTATTGAGAGCAGAAGTCGGTGAAAGTGATACTGAGTTGGCACAGTGGTGGACTGATTTTCAGAAGGTCAATGTGAGTGAACGTGATGGTATGGTGAGTGAAGCTCCCGGAGCGGAAAAAACAAAAAAACGGAGAAGGCGCAGAAGACGTCCTCAGCAGAAGTCAGATTGATGCGAGCCTATGTTGGCTTGGGTAGTAATCTGGGGGAGCCGATGGAGCAGATTTCATCAGCACTGCATGCTATAGATCAATTGGCGGGAAGCCGGTTAATTGCGAGTTCATCACTCTATCGAACCCCTCCGATGGGTCCTCAGGATCAGCCCGATTATCTGAATGCCGCAGCTGAGATTGAGACTTCGTCAGAGCCGCTGCAGCTGTTACAACAGTTACAGTACATTGAGCAGCAACAAGGGCGTGTTAGAAAACGCCATTGGGGAGAACGAACCATTGATCTGGATCTTCTGCTCTATGGAGAGCAACAGATCAACCTCCCGACGTTGCAAGTGCCACATCCGGGACTGATAGAGAGAGCTTTTGTGTTGGTGCCGTTGATGGAGTTGGCGGGTGAGTTGTTATGGGTTCCGGGGCAGGGTGAGCTGGGTAAGTGGTTGGTGCGGTGTGATTGTAGTGAAACCATCAAGGTAGAGAAATGAGTAAAAGAGAACATCGGATAACGGTCACCACCTTAATGGGGATGAAGGCTAATCAGCAGAAGATTGCAGTTTTGACTGCATATGATTTCAGCTTTGCCAGACAGCTGGATCAGGCTGGGGTTGATGTGGTGTTGGTTGGAGATTCGTTGGGTATGGTGGTGCAAGGGAGAGAGACAACGATTCCGGTCACCATGGATGATATGGTTTACCACTCACGGTTGGTTGAGCGGGGGTTGGAGCGGGCACTCTTGGTGGCTGACCTCCCTTTTATGAGTTATGCAACATCTGAGCAGGCATTGACGAATGCTGGACGGTTGATGAAAGAGGGGGGGGCACAGATGGTTAAGCTGGAGGGGGGAGCTGATCAGGTGGAGACGGTCACTCTATTGGTGAGTCGTAACATTCCTGTTTGTGCCCATCTTGGTTTACAACCACAATCTGTTCACCGTTTGGGAGGTTATCATGTGCAAGGGCGTCAACAAGAGGCTGCACAACAGATGGTTGCAGATGCTGCTGCATTAGAGTCGGCAGGGGCCTCCATGCTGGTTTTGGAGTGTGTTCCTGCAGTGTTGGCGGCTGAAATATCGGCCGCGTTGGAAATTCCGGTTATCGGTATTGGGGCAGGGATAGAGTGTGATGGACAGGTGTTGGTGTTATATGACCTGTTAGGGATCACATCAGGTGCGGTGCCCCGTTTTGTGAAAAATTTCTTACAGGATACGACCTCAGTTTCAACGGCGTTAACGGCGTATGTTGATGCTGTTAAAAGTCGTCATTTCCCTACAATAGAACATAGCTTTTTGTAGTATTTATGAGGCAGGTTGATCAAATACCCCCCCTGCGTAAGGTGCTGAGTCAATTTCGTAGTAGAGGAGAGCGAATTGCCTTTGTGCCGACCATGGGTAATCTCCATCAAGGGCACCTGGAGTTGGTTCGACAGGCACAGCAAAGAGCTGAACAGGTGGTGGTCTCGATCTTTGTGAACCCGACTCAATTTGGAGAGGGAGAGGATTTTGAAAGCTACCCGCGGACATTAGAGCGAGATGCCCGGTTGCTGCGTGAGATGGGGGTCTCTCTGCTCTTTACCCCTACGGATACGGTTATGTATCCAGACCGCTCTTTAGAAACTCAAGATACGATGTGGGTTGAGGTAGGTGGACTTTCAGAGGTACTTTGTGGGGCTTCTCGTCCGGGCCATTTTTCTGCAGTTGCTACGGTGGTATCCAAGCTTTTTAATATGGTACAGCCAGATGTTGCACTGTTTGGAGAGAAGGATTTCCAGCAGCTGCTGGTGATACATCATCTGGTGAAGGCGCTTGATTTTCCTGTTGAAATTGTTGGGGTACCGATCTTTCGAGAGCAGGATGGCTTGGCGATGAGTTCTCGCAACCAATATTTGAAAGCAACAGAACGCAAACGGGCAACAGAGATTTATCGCTTGTTGCAATGGATGGAGCAGCAGCTGGAGTCTGGTGAGAGAGATTTTAGAGGTTTGGAGCTGAGTGCAGGGAAACGTCTGCAGCAGTCAGACTTTGTGCTGGATTATCTACAAATCTGTAATCCACAAACGCTACAACAGGCAGATCATGGTGAAAATGAGTTGGTTATTTTGGTGGCAGCCTCTCTGGGAGCTGCACGGTTGATTGATAATTGTCGGGTAAGTCTGAGATAATAGCGTTATGCGTATTACATTGTTAAAGACAAAGTTGCACCGTGCAACGGTTACTCACTCAGAATTAGAGTATGAGGGTTCCTGCGCAATCGACGGTAGTCTGTTGGAGGCGTCAGGGATCCTAGAGTATGAGCAGATCCATATCTACAATGTGGATAATGGAGAGCGTTTTATCACTTATGCGATACGTGCTGAAGATCACTCTGGGGTCATATCGGTGAACGGAGCTGCTGCACATAAGGCAGATCCGGGTGACCGCATCATTATCTGTGCCTACGGTGAACTAGATCAGGCTGAGGCCAAAGCCTTTAAACCAAGGCTTATCTATCTCAATGATGAAAACCGGATCAAGCGCACAGCACACATGATTCCCGTTCAGGCGGCATAATCGGTATTTTCACCTTTAGCTGCTGAAGGAGAGCCAAAGGTATTCTGTGTAAGAGCGGTTTATTCGCAACTTAAGAAGTTGCGGAAGGAACCAAGGTCATGTACATCTTCAAAGCCCATTGATTCAAGATAACTTTTGGCCATTCGTGTGCGTGCGCCACTAACACAATAGAGTATGATCGGACGCTCTTGATCCAGTAGCTCTGTTGCGCTCTGAATAGCCTGAAGAGGGACGTTAATCGCATTCGGCAGCGCACCTTGCGCATACTCCATTGGAGTACGGACATCGACTAGCTGGCCCTGCTCTTCGTTGAGTAGCTGTTTGGCATTCTCGCAGCTAATGTTCTGTGAAAACATTTGTAAATCCTGTAGTTATTGGTTTTATTGGGTACCCTTTACAAGGGCTTTAGACAGTTACAATACAGAGTTTGATTTTACCTTATTCAAGAGTGTTATTCAATGCTAAATATAAGGTCGATTTGAGCGATTTCTCCGAATGGCAATGGCGACACCGACCGCAATGATGAAGGCGATGAGAATGACAAGTTTTCCCATGATGTTTTCTTGAGATATCCCTTAAAATTTGGTTTGTATCTGGTTAGGTGCAGCATTTTCTATTGTAGCGTCAAATGGGTCAAGTTGAATCAACTCAGACAAAGGGCCCAGCATGGTAACGGACCCCTGCTGTCGGTCATAGCCATCATAACTGTAATCAAAGTTATAGGTGCGGTGAAACTGAATGCGTCCCCGTTTATCCCGACGCAGGCGAATTTTTTTCAGCGCAACTGTTTGATCCAGTAGTTGTGCACCATAATTTTCACAAGTAAGTTTGCTGATGGTGATGGCGCGTTCACGTGCTTGCATGCTACTGAACCAAAAAAAGATGGTTGCGATGGGTGCTCCAAACAGTAACACTGTTTCGATTAATTCTCTCATTTGGAGTGCTCTTAATTTAGGTTAATGGCCCTGGGCGGTGGAGGGGGTGATTTTATTTTGATTTAAATCAGGAATAAAATGTTTTAAGCTGAATCATAAAATTATAAATCAAGGGGGAGGGTTTGGTGAAAATTGTTCAACTTTTTTCGAAAAGTAGAGAGGTACGTGAGCGAATAATAGACTCCAGAGAGCGATTGTTCAGGGTTGCCTACTCATGGTGTCATGATCGGCACCATGCAGATGATCTCTGTCAAGAGACGATCATGACTGCACTGGAAAAGTCAGGACAATTACGCTCTGAAGATGCGTTGGATGGCTGGATGTTTCGTATTATGCAAAATGCTTATCGTAAAAGCTTTAGAAGAGCCAGTAAACAGGTTGATGTGGAGTCTCTTGAATATCATATGGAGCAAGAGCCTCCTGCCGAAGCAGATGTGGAGCGTGCAGAAGAAATTTTACAGGTGCGAGCGAGTTTGGCTCAATTGAATGAGAGTCAGCGTATGATTATTGCTTTGATCGATATTGAGGGGATGAGTTATAAGGATGCTGCTGAGGCACTGGAGATCCCCATCGGGACTGTGATGAGTCGGCTTGCGAGGGCAAGGGATAATTTGTGTTGCTTGCTTCAGGAGTCTACAGAGAGTGAACCAGCGCTCAAGTTGAGACAGCGACGGGGCAAACAGCGCCCCCATCTGGTTGTAAAGAACTAAGAGGGATTAAATGATGATGGATGAGAGAGTGGTTTCTGAAGAGATTCTCAACGCCTTCATTGATGGCGAAATTGAATCTGAAGATAAAATAGAGATTTTGTACCACCTGAGTGAAAATCCGCGACTGACAAAGCGTGTTTGTGAACTCATTCGTACAAAAGAGCGGCTTCGCGCTGCGTACCGTAGCGCAACCCCGGATCAAGAGTCAACAGCAGTGTCGATTTCCGTGAATCAGTGGAAGATAGGAAGGTTTGGCTATTTAGGTGGAGTGGCAGCGTCATTACTGGTTGTTGTTCTGTTGTTTGGGAGGGCACCTCATGCACCTTTGTCAGAGGTGGTCTTATCTGGTCAGGGGGCAATTGTTCCAACTGCTTTTCATCAAGCAGAGGAGCAGGCAGCAGTACGTATTCTCTTTCATCTGACCTCGGATAACCCGCTACGGATGGGGAAGCTGCTGGATGATGTGCAGTTGCTACTAGATCAATCACAGCAAAGTACAAATAAAATGGTCGTTGAAGTGATTGCAAACAGTGATGGGCTGGATCTCTTTCGATCAGATATTACTGCATATAGTGACCGTATCCATTTGATGAGTAAAGAGAATAATAATATTCGTTTTGTTGCTTGCCAACAAACAATAGACCGAATAGAGAGTGGTGGTACGGGCAAGGTTCATCTCCTGCCCGTTGTTGAACGAGCTGGCTCAGGCATTTCTCAGGTTGTGGAACGTCAACAACAGGGTTGGTCCTATATTCAAAGTTGATGAATTTCAAACCACCATTCATACTGTTTATGCTCACAACGCTCTGTTGGGGAGAGGGTATTGCGAGTGAAAAAGTTCAGGTAATCTACCATATTGGTACGGCAGATCCTCATCAGCAGCAAGTGGCCATACTGAATATTGAAAATCACCTGGTTGATATCCGCGCAAAACAGCTGTTGGCAAAAATCAAAATATTAATGGACCGTGAGGGAAGTCTGTTCTTTAAACGAGCAGCAGACGAGCCTCAGTTCAGGAAACAACTTGTAGCGCTCCATCAACAAGGGGTTCAAGTTCTGCTGGAGGAGTCCGCACTCTCTGCCCAGGAAAAATCAGAGTATAGGCAGCTAATTAATCAATTAAATGTGGAGTGGGTTGACCATGCCGTCTTGAGTCTGGTGAATTTACAGCAACAAGGGTACGCCTATATCCCTTATGTTGCCCGGTGATAGAGTATGGTTTTGGCTCATGAAGGGGTATATAATTTATCAGTGATACACTCTATCTGTAGGCTGTTTGAGTGAGTGATTACCCTAGGAGTTTTTCCGTAGCAGATTCTCTATTCTCGGACAAGCTCCTGGGTTAAGCCAATAGTTGAAGCAAGATTGTTTAATTATATTTATGATAAATAAGGAAAAAATATGAATACAAAGCTGTTAATGGTGTTGAGTGGTATGGCTGCAATTTCTATTTCTGGTCAAGTATCTGCCGATGCAGCCAGTGACTATACGACAAACTGTAATAGCTGCCATAATGTTGCTATTGCACCAGCGCTTCAGGCTCCGGGAGTCGGGGATAAGGCTGCTTGGGCTCCCCGTATTGCGAAAGGTATGGATGCGCTCTACCATACGGCTTTGAATGGTTCTTCCGTGAATCCTGTGATGATGCCTCGTGGCGGTTCGTCCTTGGGTGATGATGCTTTGAAGGCTGTAGTAGATTATATGGTCTCCCAGTCCAAATAAGAGTAGAAGTTCAGCGGTTACCCTGGCAGGCCTGTAGGTCTGTCAGGAAATAAAAATAAAAAATGGATAATTTTTTCTCTTGATCAATCTGCTTGAAGGGTTATATCTCTTACCTCAGACAGATTTGAATTGAAAATTAACCCATAATAATTAAAGTGAGATTTATACTATAAATCTCTGAAATAAAAGGAGCTGTAATCATGTCACTGAGTCGTCGTGAGTTTGTTCGATTAATGGGAATGGCAGGAGCTGCGGGGCTGGTTCCTACAGCAGCAATAGCCGATCGTCAGCCAGCAGAAACTCTCTATGACCGCCCGATGAAAGGTAATGTTCGCCTGCTTCATATTACAGACACCCACGCCCAGTTGTTACCGATCTATTTTAGAGAGCCCAATGTTAATCTGGGATATGGCTACGCCTTTGGAAAAGCTCCTCATGTTGTGGGTAACCAATTTCTTAACCATTTTGGTATTGCAGGAAACCCATATGAAGAACATGCCTTTACCTATCTAGGCTACGATGAGGCTGCAGAGCGTTATGGAAAGGTGGGTGGGTTCGCCCATTTGAAGACACTGGTCGACCAGCTACGTGCTGAGGCCGGGGAAGGAAACAGTCTGCTGCTTGATGGGGGTGATACCTGGCAAGGGAGCGGAACATCATATAAAACACGTGGAATGGATATGGTGAAAGCGTGTAATCTGCTAGGTGTTGATGTGATGACGGGGCATTGGGAGTACACCTATCTGGACCATGAAGTATTGAAGAATGTGAATGCTTTTAATGGTGAATTTGTTGCACAAAATGTTCGAGTACGGGATGAAGCACTGTTTGACTATAACTACGCTGATTTTGATGGGTTTGATGAAGATAGTGGCCATGCCTTCAAGCCATATGTCATTAAAGAGGTCAATGGCGCCCGTATTGCGGTGATTGGACAGGCCTTTCCTTATACCCCGATCGCCAACCCGGGCCGCTTTATCCCTGACTGGACCTTTGGTATCCGTGATGACACCATGCAGGAATTGGTGGATGAGGTGAGAGAAAACGAACGTCCAGATGCGGTAGTGGTAATCTCTCATAACGGCATGGATGTGGATCTGAAGATGGCCTCGGTTGTCTCTGGAATTGATGCAATTTTCGGGGGACATACCCATGACGGGATGCCTGCGCCAACGCTGGTTAAGAATCCGGGAGGACAGACCCTAGTAACCAATGCGGGTTCCAATGGAAAGTTTGTCGGGGTTATGGACTTCGATATTCGTAACGGAAAGGTACAGGGCTTCAACTACTCTCTGCTACCGGTTTTCTCTAATCTATTGACACCAAATGCTGAAATGGCCCAGTTGATTGAAGATGTGCGTAAACCCTATAGTGGTTGGTTGAACGAAGAGTTGGCAACAGCGGATCAGCTGCTCTATCGTCGTGGCAACTTTAACGGTACTTTTGATCAGGTGATCTGTGATGCACTGAATACCCACTATGATTCTCAGATATCACTCTCACCAGGTTTCAGGTGGGGAACAACCGTGATGGAAGGACAGAAAATCACCATGGACAATGTCCTGGATCAGACCTGTATTACCTATCCCGAGACCTATGCACGAGAGATGTCGGGTACGGATATTAAAAATATCCTTGAAGATGTTTGCGATAACCTGTTCAATGTTGACCCGTACTATCAACAGGGAGGGGATATGGTTCGAGTCGGTGGACTCGACTATGTCTGTGATCCTAAAGCCCCGATGGGGCAGCGCATTAATGAGATGACGCTTGATAATGGGGTCAAAGTTGAAGCCAACAAGCAATATAAGGTATCTGGTTGGGCAACCGTAGGTTCTCAATCTCCGGGGCCAATGATCTGGGATGTGGTCGCTGGTTATCTGCGAGATCAAAAAGTGGCCAAGGTCAAAAAACTCAATGTACCTGCATTGAAGAATGCGAAAGGTAACCCAGGGTTAGAGAGATACAATGGCTCAGTCATCAGCTAACCCCTCATTGAAAGATTCGTATTAAACGTAGTATTGCTACTTATTACAGTTCCTGTATGGTGAAAGGAAGGGTAGCCTAATAATAATTTCCAATAAAAAAAAGGAGTACGAAGGAGTATGAAAGTAATCAAGCGGATAACGGGGGTCTGTCTGACCGTCTCTCTATCAGCGCTCACAACAACCTCTCTGGTCTATGCGTCTGGACATGGAGAGCACTCTGGGCAGCAGCTAGATGAGTTGATACATGCAGCTCATGAGGCAGTGCAGGTAGCGAACAGACTGGGATTTGAATGGAGGGATTCAGGGAAAATTCTCAAGCAGGCTGAAAAAGCGGCTTCTGAGGGTAATGTCAAAAAGGCAAAAGCACTTGCCAACAAGGCCAAGCTACAGGGGGAGGCTGGGCAAGTACAGGCTCATGCACAAGCAAAAGCGGGGCCTCGTTTTGATGAAATTGTTTCCCATATTCGAGCAACAGAACTGGAGTTAGCCAGGGCACAGCTGGAACGAAAAGAGGCTGCCAAGGTTGGTTTTGAGTGGCGTGATACAGGAAAGATTTTGAAAAAGGCGAAGACTGCTGCAGCAGGTCATCACTATGACAAAGCGATTAAACTGGCCAGCAAGGCCAAAATGCAAGGGATAGCAGCACAGGCTCAGGCAGCAGATCAGATGCATGCGGCCCCACGATTCTGAAAATAATAAATAAAATATGATCTGTTTTAAAGGAGAAGAGAGAATGATGATGAGAAAATTGATTTCTTCAGGAGTTGCTGTTGCCGGTATGGTGATGGTCATGGCGGGATCTTCTGTTGCAATGGCTGCAAGTTCAATTGATGAAGGAAAAGCGATTGCCTTCGATAAGAAGAAGGGAAATTGCCTCGCATGTCACCGAATTGAAGGTGGTCGTATGGCGGGTGATATTGCCCCTCCTATCTTATTGATGAAAGTGCGCTACCCGGATAAAAAGGCACTACGTGATCAAATCTGGGACGCCACTGCGGCAAACCCAAATACTGTGATGCCTCCTTTTGGTCGTCACCATATTTTGAGTGATGCTGAAGTTGATAAAGTGACTGACTTTATCTATAGCCTATAACCATCTTAAGGAAAAATATTATGAAAAGAAGACTATTCATGAAGGGAACACTCGCGGGCAGTGCAATCACAACTGCATTGGGTGCAGGGCTACTGGCACCACGCGCAGTACTTGCTGCATGGCCTGAATCAGCAATGACATCAAAAGAGATTGGTGACACAGGTATGGCTAGCGCAACGGTCAAAATTAAAGCACCAGAGATTGCTGAGAATGGAGCGGTCGTACCGGTAACGGTTGATGCGACCGGCGTAGACGGCATTGTTGAGAGTATCAGTATTGTTGCTGCAGCAAACGGCGTTCCATTGGCTGCGACCTACAATATGAAGGAGGGAGCGATACCCTTCGTGTCGACCCGTTTGAAGATGGGTAAGACCGGTGATGTTTATGGTGTGGTAAAAACAGCATCAGGCACCGTTAATGCCAAGACTCAGGTCAAGGTTACGATTGGAGGCTGTGGCGGCTAGAGAGCGCCACCTGCTGAAGAATAATTCAATAGAACGAAAAAAATAGCAAAAAGGAAATAGACATGGCAAAAAGTGCAGTAAAACTGAGAGCCAAGGCCAAGAAAGGCATGATTGATATCAAATGTTTGATGAGTCACCCGATGGAGACCGGATTGAGAAAAGATAAAAAGACAGGAGAGAAGATCCCTGCTCACTTTATCCAGACTGTTGTAGCAGAGAAGAATGGTACCCCCTTCATGAGCGCAGATTTCAACTCCACTATCTCTAAAAATCCCTATCTGAGAATTCAGGTAGCTGGAGAGAAGGGCGATGAGATCAAAGTGACC
The DNA here is from genome assembly GCA_013349825.1 of Gammaproteobacteria bacterium. GTDB lineage: Bacteria > Pseudomonadota > Gammaproteobacteria > Thiopontia. The sequence continues at coordinate 20,100 of DUYW01000014.1, forward strand.
TGGACCGATAACAAAGGTGAGAGCAGTTCAGGTGCTAAAGCTGCTAAGTAGTACTCTGTTACCCCGCTTTGACTCTACCTTGTATTGAGTAAGAGAATAAAACAACTGACGGGGTGCAGTGTAAAGAGTGGATACAGCTGAAAATGCTGTATCCATTTTTTTTGCATTCCTTTTTCAGGGTAAGCGGATGCTCTCTATTCTCGGACAGGCATAGACAATGTTCATGGGCTTCTGAGATGCTCAGACTAAATCATGAGGGGGCAAAAGATTTTCTGATCTTTTGAAGTAGAGGGGGGTCAGAAAAGGTCTGATTCAATAGCATCTGGTACAGCTGAGGATCTTGCATTGTCAGTAGATCAATGAACTGTGTCTGTTCCTCAAAATCTGCATGCGGATAGTGATGAGTTAAGTAGTGGTTGAGCATCAGGTCCAGCTCCAGCATACCCCGACGACAGCGTAAGCGCAGCTTGCTGACAGGTTCCAGCGGCGTGGTTATCGCCATGCCAGCTGTTTTTTTATCTCTGCAATAGCCTTGGCAGGGTTGAGGCCTTTGGGGCAGGTGTTGGTACAGTTCATGATCGTGTGACAGCGGTACAGTGAGAAAGCATCATCCATTTGATCCAGCCGTTCCTCTGTTCGATTGTCGCGGCTGTCAACAATCCAGCGGTAGCTCTGTAAAAGGGTGGCGGGGCCAAGGTATACATCACTATTCCACCAATAGCTGGGGCAGGAGGTGGAGCAGCTTGCGCAGAGGATACACTCATAAAGCCCATCCAGCTGTTTGCGCTCATCGGGTGATTGGATCTGTTCCCGTCCGTTATCAGGAATCTGTTTTGGCTCAAGCCAGGGCTGGACAGTGGCATGCTGTTTGTAGAAGTGTGTTAAATCAGGCACCAGGTCTTTGATAACATTCAAGTGAGGGAGGGGGGTGATGGTGATCTCTTTTCCCTTGAACTCATCCAGTGATTTTGTGCATGCCAGCGTGTTGGTGCCAGCAATATTCATTGCACAAGAGCCACAGATCCCCTCACGGCAGGAACGACGGAAGGTGAGTCCAGGATCAATCTTGTTTTTAATCAACAGTAGCGCGTCCAGTACTCTGTTTCCACAGTTGTTGGCATCCAGCTGATAGATATCCCAGCGAGGATTTTCCACCCCATTGGGGTTGTAACGGTAGATGCGCAGACGTTGAATCTGTTTCGCCCCATCGGGTGCTGGCCAAGTCTTACCGGGTTGAATGGTTGAGTTTGCAGGCAATTTGAAATCAGCCATTTAATAGATTCTCTCTTTGGGGGGGATATACTCAACTTCATCGGTCAGGGTGAATTTATGGACTGGTCGGCTACCAAACCGGATTGCACCTGTGTGCTCTACCCAGCAGAGAGAGTGTTTCATCCAGTTAATATCATCCCGGTCGGGATAATCTTCACGGGCATGAGCGCCACGACTCTCTTTACGGTTGATGGCGCAGTGAAGAGAGGTTTGGGCACATTGCAGCATATTCTCCAGTTCCAATGTCTCCATTAAATCAGAATTCCATACCAGGGAGTGATCACTCACTGCCACATCCCGGAAGCTTGAGTAGATTGCATTCAACTTGTGGGCCCCCGCCTGCATCAGTTCATCGGTACGGAAAACGGCTGCATGTTGTTGCATGGTGCGTTGCATTTTGTCACGGATTTTGGCTGTAGGGTGTTTCCCTTTTGCATATCNAATACGGTCAAAACGGTCTAGTAGCGGAGTGAGCTGAGTCTCTGTGATCTCTGGCTGTGCAGCCCCTGTTTTTAGCGTCTCGGCACAGTGTTTGGCCGCAGCACGCCCAAAGACGATGATGTCCAGCAGAGAGTTAGAGCCCAGACGGTTAGCTCCGTGAACAGAGACGCAGGCACACTCACCAATAGCCATCAACCCCGGAACCACGCTGTCTGACTGTTCACCCATGCGGGTCACCACCTCACCATGAAGGTTGGTGGGGATTCCGCCCATGTTGTAGTGGACTGTTGGTAACACCGGAATGGGTTCACAGGTAATATTGATGTTGGCAAAGATGCGGGCACTTTCGGCAATTCCTGGCAGTCGTTCCTGAATCAATTTTTCACCAAGATGTTCCAGGTGGAGATGAATGTGATCTCTATGCTCGCCAACACCTCTTCCATCATTGATTTCACAAGTCATGGCGCGACTCACGACATCTCGTGAAGCAAGATCTTTGGCGCTCGGAGCGTAGCGCTCCATAAAGCGCTCATTTTCTGAATTGGTGAGGTAACCACCCTCGCCACGTGCCCCTTCAGTAATCAGGCAGCCGGCACCGTAAATACCGGTAGGGTGAAATTGAGTAAACTCCATATCCTGTAGTGGCAGTCCTGCGCGGATCACCATGCCGTTTCCATCCCCGGTACAGGTGTGAGCTGAAGTGGCAGAGTACCAGGTACGTCCATAGCCTCCAGTGGCGAGAATAACCTTCTGTGCATGAAAGATACGCAGTACACCGCTTGTGAGATCCCAAGCCATTACTCCGCGACAGACACCCTCATCATCCATAATCAGATCTGTGGCAAAGTGTTCGATATAAAATTGGGCATTACGCTTCAGTGCTTGCTGGTAGAGGGTGTGGAGGATCGCATGACCGGTACGGTCTGCAGCAGCGCAGGTACGAACGGCAATCCCTTCACCATAATTCGTGGTCATACCACCAAATGGGCGCTGATAGATCTTCCCCTCTTTGTTGCGAGAGAAAGGGACTCCTTGGTGTTCCAGTTCCAAAACAGCGGGAATTGCCTCGCGGCACATGTACTCAATTGCATCCTGGTCACCAAGCCAGTCTGAACCTTTGACGGTGTCATACATATGCCACTGCCAACAGTCTTCTCCCATGTTGGAGAGTGCCGCAGAGATGCCTCCTTGTGCAGCTACAGTGTGGCTACGGGTGGGGAAAATCTTACTAATACAGGCGGTGGAGAGTCCTTTGTCCGCCATCCCGAAGGTGGCGCGCAGTCCAGCTCCCCCGGCACCAACAACAACGACATCGTAGGTATGGTGCTCTATGGTGTAGTTTTCCATGGTTATAGATCCTGAGTGGTGATGGAAAAGATCGCATAGAGGGAGAGTAGCGTAGCAGTGGCCAGCACCATGCGGCTAAACAGAATAGCCCGTTTACGGAGTGCCCCATGGGTGTAATCTTCCAGTATGACCTGTAACCCCAGAAAGGCGTGGTGTCCGGCAATCATAACAAAGAGAGTCAGGAAGATGGCTGTAAGAGGAGTGGTGATCCATGCCTGTACCACTGGATAGCTTGCTGAAGAGAGCTTGGCAACAGAGAAGAGAAGCCATAGCGTCAGCGGGATCAATAAAACTGCCGTCAAACGTTGCACTTTCCAATGGCCTGTTGCAGTCATCAGGAAAATCTCCAAAGTAACAAGTTGAGTAGGGCAGAGAAGATCACGACACTTGTGCCGCTCCAGTAGACCGTCTTGATTTCAAGGCCAATTCCCAAGTCCCAAATAAGATGGCGTATACCATTACAGAGATGGTAGAGCGTGGCCCAACTCCAGCCAAAAAGTACCAGCTGCGTGAACCCCAATCTAAAAAGTGAGTGGAGCGTGTTGTACGACTGCTCCCCTGCCATTGCGCTTAAAAGCCATGCGGTGACCAGCAGAGTCCCCAGCGCCAATAAAACACCACTGGCTCTGTGGAGAATAGAGAGAATAGAGGTCAGTTGAGGCTTATAGACTGAGAGGTGGGGGGAGAGTGGCATGGTCAATCTGATGGGTGTGCAAATAATGGATAATTAATTCTGATATAGATATTATGAATTATACGATTGTCGACATTTATCTGTAAACAAGGGATTATTTTCATTTTAGTTATTGACATTAGTAGATTATCTGAGATATTTACCTTATATTGTCGACACTTTTTGTGGTGTTGGCCTCATAAATAATGAAAGGTGTGTAATAGAGATGGGATCATGTCTACCTATGATGTAAATAATGCGACCTATCTGGAGCAGCTGTATGATCGCTATCAAGAAGATCCTACATCTGTTCCGGTGGATATTGCACTCTATTTTGATCAGTTTTTAACACAAACGACCTCTCAGCCCTCAACGACAGCTCTAACGGATCCGGGGCCTCTTTTTTCTGCCCCGGCGGCTACACAAAATCAGGTTCATGTACTGCAGCTGATTAATGCATACCGTTTTCTGGGCCATTTCGAGGCGGAGACCAACCCACTGGGGCATACCAAGAAGCTCTCCATCAATGAACTCAAGCTAGAATATCATGGGCTGAATCCTGAAGAGTTGAAACAGTGTTTTAACACCGGGTCACTTCATGGCCCCACAGATGAGATGACACTGGAGAGTATTGTAGATCTTCTGAAATGCACCTATCGAGGTTCAATTGGTGCCCAATACATGCACATCACCAGCACGGCCAATAAGCGCTGGATTCAGCAGCGTTTGGAGTCTGCTGCAGGTGATGCCGGTCTGTGTGACAAGGATCGCAGAGAACTTCTGGTGAGGTTGACTGAGGCAGAGACGCTGGAGCGCTATCTTCACCATAAATATGTGGGGCAGAAGCGCTTCTCTCTGGAAGGGGCAGAGAGCCTGATCCCGATGCTCGATACCCTGATCAACCATGCTTCAGGGTTAGGGGTTGAGGAGGTGGTACTGGGGATGGCGCATCGAGGGCGACTCAACGTGCTGGTCAATGTTCTGGGTAAGGCACCCTCGTCACTGTTCAAAGAGTTTGAGGGGACCGTGGATCATGGAGGGCGTACCGGTGATGTGAAATACCATATGGGGTTTGCCTGTGATCGAAATACACCCCATGGCCCCATCCACCTGGCGATGGCCTTTAACCCCTCTCACCTCGAAATTGTAGGCCCCGTTATTGAAGGTGGTGTGCGTGCCCGACAGGATCGTCGTAAAGGGGACGGAGATCAGGTCGTACCGGTAGTGATTCATGGAGATGCGGCCTTTGCCGGGCAGGGGGTAGTGATGGAGACTCTCAATATGTCAGAGACCCGAGGCTATCGTACTTACGGCACGATCCACATCATCATCAACAACCAGATTGGCTTCACCACCAGTAGCAAGATCGATGCGCGTTCTACCCACTACAGTAGTGATGTGGCCAAGGTAGTTGGCGCACCTGTTTTTCATGTCAATGGAGATGATCCCGAGGCGGTTGCCTTTATCACCAAGGTGGCGCTCGATTACCGTAAAGAGTTTCATGAAGATGTGGTGATTGATATGGTCTGCTATCGGCGCCATGGTCATAATGAGGCGGATGAACCGGCAGCCACACAGCCGATGATGTATAAGAAGATTCGTGCCCTGCCAACCACCCGTGAACTCTATAGCCACCGCCTGCTCAAGGATGGAGTGGTTACAGAGCAGGAGTCTGAACAGATGGTCCAGGGGTATCGCAACCGGTTGGAAGATGGAGAACCGACTGTACCCAGCCTGCTACACCCTGATGATATCCATCGTCTTCATCCGGTCAACTGGAGTCAGTATCGGGATGGGTGCTGGGATGAAGTTGTTCAGAGTGGAATGGACAAGCTGCGCTTCAGACGGTTGGGCAGCGCTGTTGCCAATCTACCGGATGATCTTAAGGTCAATGGCCGAGTCTCGAAAATTTATGCAGATCGCCTGCGAATGTCGATCGGTTCTCAATCGCTGGACTGGGGGTTCTGTGAAAACCTGGCCTATGCCGCGCTGTTGGATGAGGGCTACGCGGTACGGATTTCAGGGGAAGATTGTGGGCGCGGCACCTTCTTTCACCGTCATGCGGTGGTCCACGATCAGGAGAGTGGAGAACCTTACACGCCGCTACAGCACCTGAGTGCAGGTCAACCTCCCTTTCATGTGATTGATTCACTACTTTCAGAGGAGGCGGTACTGGCCTTTGAATATGGCTATGCAACCACAGAGGCCGATACACTGGTGATCTGGGAGGCACAGTTTGGAGATTTTGCCAATGGTGCCCAAGTGGTCATTGATCAATTTATAACCTCTGGTGAGCAGAAATGGGGGCGTCTCAGTGGCCTGGTGATGTTTCTGCCACATGGTTATGATGGACAGGGGCCAGAGCACTCATCAGCACGCCTGGAGCGCTATCTACAACTCTGTGCACAGGAAAATATCCAGGTCTGTGTACCCAGTACACCGGCTCAAACCTTTCACATGATTCAACGCCAGATGTTGCGCCGTTATCGCAAGCCACTGGTGGTGATGACTCCAAAGAGTCTGCTGCGTCACCCGTTGGCAATCAGTTTTGTAGAAGAAGTCCTGTCCGGCCATTTTGAGACGGTACTGGATGAACAGGATGATATTGAACCTGCTCAGGTAGAACGGGTCGTGCTCTGCAGTGGCAAGATCTATTTTGATCTGCTGGAGAGACGTCGAAGCGGATCACTGCATGAGGTGGCGATCATACGTATCGAACAGCTCTACCCCTTTCCTCATTGTGATCTGGAACGGATACTGGATGGCTATCCAAACTACCTGAGGCTGGTCTGGTGTCAGGAGGAGCCACTCAACCAGGGTGCATGGTTTATGGTCAACCCCCTGCTGCAGCTACTGCTGAAAACGGATGCTGTACTCAATAATGTTGGGCGCCCGGCATCTGCGGCTCCTGCAGTTGGCAACTTCCATATCCACAAACAGCAGCAGCAGGAACTGGTGATTGCAGCACTGGGGATCGGGGTGGAAGGGTGAGCGCTCTCATTGAACACTATCTACAGTGCGTTGAAGACCAACTCATTACCCATGACTCTGCGCAACTCAAGGTGGTTGAGACTCTTCAAGGGGCGATTGACCAACTGGAGAGTTGGAGTTGGTTACCTAAAATGAGTCGTTCACGCCGTGGTGTCTATATCTGGGGTGTCGTCGGGGCGGGCAAAAGTTGGTTGATGGAGCAGTTTTTCAAGCAGGTCTTGATAAAAAGGAAGATACGTTTCCATTTTCATGAGTTTATGGAGTGGGTGCATGGAGACATGAGCCACCATCAACAGCAGGTAGATCCACTGAAGCGAGTTGCTCAGGATCTGGCAGAGAAATATCAACTGATCTGCATTGATGAGTTCCATATCACAGAGATTGCGGATGCAATGTTGCTCAGTGGCATACTGGAAGAGCTGTTTAACCAAAAAGTCATGTTGGTTGCGACCGCGAACCATGCTCCTGACCGCTTATATGAGAAAGGGTTTCATCGTGAACTCTTCCTGCCAGCAATCGAACTGTTAAAACAGAATATGATCATCGCTGAAGTGAAGAGTTCAGTGGACTACAGGATGAAAAATAGTGCTATTGATCGTGATCAGCTGACCCATGAATATGGGGAGCAAGAGCTGGAACATGCATTTCAACAGTTGTCTGGTAATGCACCCTGTAACCGGGAGGTGTTGAAAATTAACCAACATATCCTGCCAGTAGTGAAAGTGGCCGATCGAGTGGTCTGGCTCGACTTCCAGACCATTTGTAGTAACCCTAGAGCAACACGAGACTATATTGAGTTGGCGCAGGTGTTCAGTTCGGTGATTATCTCCAATATCAATGCAGAAGCTGCCGCCAATGAGTCGTATGCCTGGCGTTTTCTCCACTTTGTAGATGAGCTCTATGATCACCACACACAATTGGTGATCTCTACAATGGGGCAGTTGATGCAGGTCTACCAGGATGAGTCGCTGCGCTTTCAATTTACACGCACCATCAGTCGTCTCTACGAGATGCAGGGTGCCATGGTTCAACAGGGCTATCTCCGTCGTGAGATATCTCAACCAGGATAGGAAAATAGTGATGAGGAACAGCAATGGAAATTGAGATTATCTCACCGACACTGCCAGAATCGATCACCGAAGGGACGGTGGTACAGTGGAATCGGGCTGTTGGAGAGGCTGTCCAGCGTGACGAGGTGCTGGTAGAGATTGAAACGGATAAGGTGGTTCTGGAGGTGCCAGCTCCTGCAGATGGTGTACTTACCGCCATTGATGAGATGGCGGATGCCGTTGTGGGCAGCAATCAACGCTTGGGCAGGCTTGAAGAGAGGGCTGTAACTACAACCACCGAGGCAGCTCCAGCCGGAAACCACTCCAGCCCTTCCGTGCGTAAACTGATGGCTGAGAAAGGGGTTGAACCTGTTTCAGTAGAAGGGAGTGGCAAGAAGGGGAGAGTCTTGAAAGAAGATGTGGAGGCAGCGCTAAAGAGTCAATCTGATTCTAAACAACCAGTCATGAAACAGAGTCAAAATCGTGTGAGTCTGGATGAACGGGAAGATCGTAGAGTTCCGATGAGTCGCTTGCGAGCGACTATCGCAGATCGACTGTTAACAGCAAAGCAGAGCACGGCAATGCTCACCACCTTTAATGAGATCAATATGCAGGCAGCCACTGATCTTCGCTCTTCACATAAAGAGGAGTTTGAAAAGGTACATGGGGTACGGCTCGGCTTTATGTCGATCTTTGTTCAGGCAGCCACCCTAGCGCTGCAGCGTTTTTCTGAGGTAAATGCCTCTCTGGATGGTAACGATGTGGTCTACCACAACTATTGTGATATCGGGATTGCAGTCTCTTCTGAACGTGGTCTGGTAGTTCCCATTTTGCGTAATACAGAACAGATGAGTGTTGCTGATGTGGAGGCAAGCATTGTGAACTATGCAAAACGTGCTCGTGATGGCAAGCTCAGCTTGGAAGAGTTACAGGGTGGAACCTTTACCATCACTAATGGTGGGGTATTTGGATCAATGCTCTCGACTCCCATTCTCAATCCACCGCAAAGCGCTATTCTGGGGATGCACGCGATTCAGAGACGGGCAGTGGTCGAAGGGGATGAGATTGTCATTCGCCCCGTGATGTATGTAGCACTCTCTTATGACCATCAGATTATTGATGGTCAGCAAGCGGTCTCTTTCCTGAAAACCATTAAGGATCTGGTGGAAGACCCTGCACGAGTATTACTGAATATTTAGGCTCCTCGGATGGTCACCTAGTGTGAGCTGTTAAACTGGATTGCTTTGCCTCTCTACACGAAGCATGGCTGAGATAAGGAAATCAATAATGTTGAAAAAATATCAGGAACAGATAGCTGCACGTGCTGCAGAAGGAATCCCTCCACTCCCCCTGAGCGCTGCTGAAGTGACAGAGCTGGTTAAAGAGCTGGAGTCGGAGTGTGATGAGGGTGAAATCTTGCTGGAGCTATTAACCCACCGTGTACCCGCGGGTGTGGATGATGCAGCACAGGTGAAGGCAAAATTTCTTGCAGCTATCGTATCGGGTGAAAAGAGTACCCCTTTGATTACACCGCAACATGCGATTGAACTACTGGGAACAATGCTCGGTGGTTTCAATGTTTCACCATTGATTGATGCGTTAGAGCGTGAGGAGGTATTGGCCACTGCCGCTACAGCAGCACTCTCCAGAACCCTGTTGGTTTTTGATGCCTTTGATACGGTCGTGGAGAAGATGAACTCAGGAAATCTGTATGCCAAACAGGTGGTGGAATCATGGGCCGAAGCGGAGTGGTTTACCTCTCGCAAACCACTGGCAGAGAAAATCACTGTCACTGTATTCAAGGTTCCGGGTGAAACCAATACCGATGATCTCTCCCCGGCACAAGATGCCTGGTCACGTCCCGATATTCCACTGCATGCAAAGGCCATGCTGAAGATGCCACGACCAGACTTTACCGAAGATCCTCTGGGTACATTAGAGTCGCTGAAAGAGAAGGGGCACACAATTGCCTATGTGGGAGATGTAGTGGGTACCGGATCCTCCCGTAAATCTGCCACCAACTCTGTACTCTGGCATATGGGTAAAGATATCCCTTTCATCCCTAACAAACGTGATGGGGGGTACTGTTTTGGTGGCAAGATTGCTCCGATCTTCTTTAATACGATGGAGGATGCCGGGGCACTGCCGATTGAGATGGATGTCTCTGCAATGGAGATGGGGGATGTCATTGATATCTACCCCTATGCCGGCGAGGTCAAACGACAGGGCAGTGATGAGATACTCTCAACCTTCAGCCTCAATACCGAAGTGTTGAAAGATGAGGTGCAGGCAGGTGGACGTATTCCTCTCATCATCGGTCGGGGTCTGACGGGTCGTGCCCGTGCGGTATTAGGGCTGGAACCATCGAGAGGGTTTCGCTTACCTCAAAACCCGGCACAGAGCAGTGCCGGTTACACCCTAGCGCAGAAGATTGTGGGCAAGGCGTGTGGTGCCGAAGGTGTGCGCCCCGGAGAGTACTGTGAACCGGCAATGACAACGGTCGGCTCTCAGGATACTACCGGACCAATGACTCGTGATGAACTCAAAGATCTGGCCTGCCTAGAATACTCCGCCGACCTGATGATGCAGTCATTCTGCCACACAGCAGCCTATCCACGCCCTGTTGATGTCAACACCCACCAAACCTTGCCACTGTTCATGACTGACCGTGGTGGTGTCTCATTGAAACCGGGGGATGGGGTGATTCACTCCTGGCTCAACCGCATGTTACTGCCTGATACGGTTGGTACCGGTGGTGACTCTCACACCCGTTTTCCGCTGGGGATCTCTTTTCCCGCAGGTTCTGGACTGGTCGCATTTGCCGCAGCGACCGGTGTGATGCCGCTGGATATGCCGGAGTCTGTGCTGGTTCGTTTTAAAGGGGAGATGAATCCGGGGATTACCTTGCGTGATCTGGTTCATGCGATCCCCTATGTTGCGATACAGCAGGGGTTGTTAACGGTTGAAAAAGCCGGTAAGAAAAATGTCTTTTCGGGGCGTATTCTGGAAATTGAGGGGTTGAATGAACTCACCGTAGAGCAGGCATTTGAACTGAGCGATGCCTCGGCAGAACGCTCAGCGGCAGCTTGTACAATCGCCATGAGTGAAGAGTCAGTCAGACGGTATCTAAACTCCAATATCGCACTGCTAAAATCGATGGTGGAGGATGGTTATCAAAACAGGGAGGCGCTGGATCGTCGTATCATGAAGATGGAGGCGTGGTTACTACAACCAGAACTGCTACAAGCAGACAGGGATGCAGAGTATGCGGAGGTGATTGAGATTGATCTGGCAGAGATCAAAGAGCCGATCCTCTGTGCACCCAATGACCCTGATGATGCCCGTACACTTTCTGAAGTAGCGGGGTCAAAGATTGATGAGGTCTTTATCGGCTCCTGTATGACCAATATCGGCCACTTTCGAGCGGCCTCCAAACTGCTGGAGTCTGTTGACACGCTATCGACTCGACTCTGGGTAGCGCCACCCACACGGATGGATGAGGCACAGTTGCGTAGTGAAGGGGTCTATAACGTCTATGGTCGTGTCGGTGCCCGGATGGAGATGCCGGGCTGTTCACTCTGTATGGGCAATCAGGCACGCATTGCACCCAATAGCACTGCCGTCTCTACCTCAACCCGTAACTTCCCCAACCGACTTGGCGCAGGGGCTGATGTCTATCTCGCATCAGCAGAGTTGGCAGCGGTAGCGGCGATTCTGGGTAAATTACCTTCGGCAGAGGAGTATCAGCAGTATGCGGAGGAGATCTCCGGGAGCAGAGGTGAAATCTATCGTTATCTCGACTTTTCCAAGTCAGCTACTTTTACCTGACCACAATCTTGGTATAGCCACCCCGTTTGGAATGGGAGAGAGCGGGAGGTTGGAAATGTCCGGATTTATTCAGAGGTTCCTTAGAACTCTTATGGGCACTGTGTACACCGGGTTCAATAATGGCTTTTTACTGTTATCATGAGTTTAAATACAACTCAGCCCCCCTGGTGATGACCCAAAAGAATATACATCCACAGATTCACCTGAAGCGGCTTAAGACCAACTATAGGTTGGTTGCTGTTTTGTGGGCTCTGTTGATTATTCTGTTCGTCACTTGGTCACAACAAAATATCAATAGTGAAGCCATGGGGCTGGCGCGACAGGAGGCGATCTCTAATTTCAACAAGGATCAGGCATTCCGTATTTGGGCATCCGAACATGGGGGGGTTTACGTGCTTGAGAATGAGCGAACCCCTGCAAACCCCTATCTTTCTGATGTTCCGGAACGTGATGTGATAACTCGATCCGGTCGCCAGCTTACCTTGATGAACCCCGCCTACATGTTGCGGCAGATGATGGATGAATACGCTACGCTCTATGGTGTTAAAGGACGCATTACCAGCCTTAAGCCACTGAACCCTGATAATGCACCAGATTCGTGGGAGAGAGAGGCGTTGTTGGCGTTTGAGAAAGGAGAGCTAGAGCGTCTAGAGGTGACTGATATTAATGGAAAACCCTACCTCCGGCTTATTCGCCCCATGGTGACCACTGAAGGGTGCCTGAAGTGTCACCATCATCAAGGGTATCAGGTAGGGGATATTCGTGGAGGTGTCGGTGTTTCAGTACCGCTGGGCAACTATTACATCATTGCGATGCAGCACAAAATCAGCCTCTGGCTGAGTTCAGGAGTGATCTGGATCTTCGGTTTGGTGGCAGCTTACTTTTTCAGAAAAAGAGGAGAAGAGAAGGTTTATGAGCGCATGGAATTTGAGGCTCATATTTGGCATCGAGCCAATTTTGATAGTTTGACAGCGCTCTCTAACCGAGACCTCTTCCATGATCGCCTGGATCAGGCAATTGCCAATGCAAAACGGAATAACTTGAAATTGGCACTTCTGTATATTGATCTGGACCGTTTTAAAGATGTTAATGATGCCCAGGGGCATGCAAAGGGGGACCTCTTGTTGCAACAGGTCGCAAATCGACTCAATGGTTGTGTACGAGATGCAGATACCGTTTCAAGGTTAGGTGGAGATGAGTTTACGGTGATACTGTCAACAATTGCTGACAAAGATGCTGCAGCCGTTGTTGCCGCCAAGATTCTGGATCAACTCTCAACCCCTTTTGAGCTAGATGGATTTATTGCGTATATCTCTACCAGTATTGGTATTACCCTTTATCCAGATGATGGTACCAGCAGTGGCATTTTATTACAGAATGCAGATGCTGCGATGTTCAAGGCAAAGACAGAGGGGCATCACACCTATCGCTATTTCACCAGTCAGATGAACCGCTTGGCAGAACAGCGAGTCAATATGAAGTTGGCGCTCCACACGGCGATAGAACAGTCTCAATTTGAACTCTATTATCAGCCGGTCTTTACAGTGAAAGATGGGAGTTTGGATGGTGCTGAAGCACTGATTCGCTGGCGCTCGCCGGAAGATGGAATGGTGAGTCCTGATCAATTTATCCCAATAGCGGAACAGACTGGACTGATCATTCCAATTGGTGAGTGGGTGTTACAGCAGGCAGCCAAAGATCTGGCATACCTTGATGAGGTGGGTGCTGAGCTGAAAAACCTTTCAATCAACATCTCCTCAGTCCAGTTCAGAATGCGAGACTTCACCAGTAATTTTTTACGTTTTTTGGAGCACCATCCACACCTCCGTTCACGTTTGACACTAGAGATGACCGAAAGTGTCTTTATTGATGAGCAGGGGGATCCGGGTTATCACCTAGGGCAGTTGAGAAAACACGGGGTTCGTATTGCTATGGATGATTTTGGTACCGGCTACTCTTCCCTGAGTTATCTGAAACGTTTTCCGGTTGATAAGCTGAAAATTGATCGCTCTTTTATTCAGGACCTCATCGGTGACCCGAGTGATGCCGCACTGTGTGAAACTATTATCTCCATGGGCAGCCACTTAAGTTTGAAAGTAATTGCTGAAGGGGTAGAGACCGAGGAGCAGTGGAATTTTTTACTGGATCACGGTTGTGACTCAGCACAAGGTTTTTTGAGAGGGAAACCGATGCCCCTGGCTGAATTGGAGCAATTTATTTGTAACCTGAAAATGAATGAAAATTAGGAAGCTCTGAAGCTTATATTTTTTTCCTCTTTTCCTCATACATCAGTACATCCGCTGTTTTTAATAGCTCGACCAACTCTTCATCTCCATCTTCAGAAATCGCCACACCCAGGCTGGCGTAGATGATGTAGATTTTTCCTTCAAAGGCAAACGGAGCCTCCAGCGCCATCCGTAGCCGATGGGTTAAAATCATCACTCCGTCAGTGGTTAACCCCTCGGCGAGTACACAGAACTCATCCCCACCAAGACGAACAACGATATCCGTTTGACGGATCTCACTAGAGAGACGCTTGGTTGTTTCAATTAAAAAGGCATCACCGACATGATGTCCCTCATCATCATTGATCTCCTTAAACTTATCCAGATCAAAGATAAACAGACCAATCATCTTGGAACTCATCTTTGCGCGTTCCCCCGCCTGCCGGTAGCGTTCGTCCAGGACCAGGCGGTTATAGGCCCCGGTCAGTGTGTCAGTGCGTGCAAGTTGATAGAGCTCTTCTTTTGCGGCATCTTTTTCAATCATCTGCATCCGAAGCGATTGAATTTCAATTTCTAACTGCTGTCGATAGTATTGTAACTCATTGAACTTATTCCATTGGTCCGCTAGAAGCATGGTTAATTGGGTCAGTTCATTGCGGTCAACGGGCTTGTCGAGGAAGTGAAAATCAACCCCAATCTGGTTACGAATCTCGGTCATACTGCAATCACTGTAAGCCGTAATCAGCACAATCCGCACATCTGGATCTATCTCACGAATCTTCTCTGCGGTTACTAATCCATTCCACCCCGGAGGCATACGCATATCGAGATAGATAACAGCGAAAGGGTGGCCGCAATCAATGGCCTCTTGCACCTTTTGATAGCCGCTCTCTCCACTACTGGCACAACTGAGTCTGAAATTAGCACCAAGTGGGGTCTCTGAGGAGGATGTCGTGAGATCCAGATCTACATCAAGTGATTCTGAAAGGTCATCCAGCGCACTATCAATATCTACCGAGACAGAGCCTGAAGAGAAGAGAGTCTGATAAGTTTTAAGTACATTCTCATCATCATCAATAGCAAGAATGTGTGTAAGCTGCATAGTCATTATTATTTTATTAGCAGTCCATCTAAGAATACAGGTTTTTTGCTTACCGTAGTTTCAACAATATTATCAGTACCGGAGGGTAGTCTCAAATAAATATCTTACCACCCCTTTAAAGGTAATGTCGTTAAGAAACCTATGAACAAGTCTGGATAATTTGAATCACGTCCATAGTGTCCAAGATGCGAAGTCAGTACACTCCCTGAGGCAAATCACACCTCTCTGATGGGTGCTTTTCTATTCAAGGCCAAGCATCTGCAGGGCGCTGATGGTTGCGACATTTGCTTGCCCCTGTATTGCCATTTTGCTGTTATCGAGAATCATCTCTCGGGTCTGGTTGGCCATCACAATCGCCATGTCGGCATCACTGATACGTCCTCGCGCTTCTATAGTTTGAACCTGACTCTGCTGTGACAGGTTTGCACGGATCTCCAGTCGATTGGTGGTTGCCCCCAAGTTACTACGTGCTGAGGTGATTAACTGGATGGAATCATCCACGATATTGAGCGCGTTGGTTGCCCCCTGAGGGGTTGCGATATTCGCATTGAAGAAGTCAGCTTGGTCAATTTGGCTATTGATATCACTGCGTGGGAGCGAAATAGTGTCATTGCTCTCTGGGCCCGCCTGAATAGCAATAGCCCCCTCTGGTGAGAACAGGTTCTGGTTATTGAAAGTGGCATTCTGGTGAGAGGTCTGGATTTCGCTCTGCAGTTGTGAAAATTCCTCTTGCAGTACCACACGTTGGTTATTAGAGAGCGTTTCGTTGGCAGATTGAAGGGCAAGCTCTCGCATACGCTGGACCATCTCACTGCTTTGGCGTAGTGTTTGGTCGGCAATCTCACTCATGGAGATGCCATCGTTAATGTTTCGCGCAGCCTGCTCTTGCCCACCAATTTGGGTGTCCAGTTTATTGATCATCGCCAGTGCGACCACATCATCCTGAGCATGGTTAACACGCTGTCCAGAGGCGATTTGTTCGCTATCTTTCTGTACAGGGCTTACATTTGTACCAGAAAGAATGGGTTGGGATGTTTCAATAGAAATCATGACTCTCTCCTTTATCGGGATACTCCATTAAGAGAATGTAGCGTAAATTGTCAGATATTCAAATAGAAATGACGCAAAATTAAGAGCTTGTCATTACCTTAAGGAACCTCTGAATAAGTCATGTGTAAATGCCTAACGCCCATAGCGCCCAATATCTTCGTTGAAAACCTTGCTAATAGCCTGCTACAAGGTGAATTGCG
>DUYW01000015.1 GCA_013349825.1 Gammaproteobacteria bacterium
CCACCTGTCAGAAGAATGGAGTATCCTCTTCTGAGGCTTTGAGACTGCTCTACGAGGGACGGTGGCCTGAGTTTATGGAAATGACCCCTGAATAGTTACTAAATAATTTTGTCTTTTGAGGCCAATGGGCGAGAATTGAGTGAACCAAATCAGTGAATCAATAAAAAAGAGATGAGTATGAGAAAGATCAACCGGCGGTCATTTTTGCAATACAGCATTGCGATGGCGGGTACATCCTGGATACCAGGATTTGCTCAGGCATCAGCCCAACAAAATGCCACACCATTGCCTTTTGAGTGGATGGTTTCAGGTGTTGATCGCCGTGATGGCAGACATGGAATCAGCTGGCGTAGAAGTTACCCAAGATTGATTGCAGACAGTACTGAACAGCCTGGTTGGGTCGAGACAGGATTTCGTGGGCATGGTGTTGCCCACCATCCACGTCGTCCAGGTCATACTCTACTGTTTGGGCGTCGTCCGGGGTGGTGGTTTGCTGAGGTGGATCTCCAGCAGAATGTACTGACACACAAAATAGCAGCACCATCGGGTAGCCACTTTACGGGTCATGGCTGTTTCAGTCGTGATGGGAGCAGGCTCTATACGTCAGAAAATAATTTTGAGGCGGGGGGGCAGGCAGTCGTTGGTATCTGGGAGAGCGATCAGTATCGTCGGATCGGTGCAATACGACTGAAGGGAGGGATAGGACTACATGATCTTCGCCTGCATCCGAATGGGCGCTGGTTGATTGCAGCCGTTGGCGGGTTATTGACCCACCCAGATCGAGGTCGAGAGAAACTGAATCTGCATTCAATGCACTCGTATCTACTCTACTTGGACCGTAACAGTGGTGATGTGGTGCAGAAGGTGGCAGTGGCTGAAGAAAAATCAAGTATTCGACACCTGCATGTGGCACCAGATGGCTTGGTTTCCGTTGCGATACAGCTTCAGCGCAAAGTGACGGGGCATCAATATACGGTGCCATTGATGGGGACACATCGCTTTGGGGATGCAGAAATTGACCTTTTTGACAGTAATGAAGAGGCGCATGATGAGATGCAGGATTATGTCGGGAGTACGGTGATTTCACCATTGTCGCGCGTTGTTGGCTATACCAGCCCGAGAGGAAACCGTGCCTCCTTTTGGAATATTGACACCAGAAAATGGTTGGGTAGCCATGCAATGACCGATGTTTGTGGTCTTGGTCTCAGCGGCAATGAGCGCTATTTTATTTTGAGCAATTCAATTGGTGAAGTGCGTTATATCAATAGTCAAACCACCAAGGAGGTACGTCCGTTACGTCGCAGTTACCCCTCAATGCGTTGGGACAACCACATGCTGGTTGTCTAGAGTAGAAAATACTCTACAGATTGAATAGGGGGGAGGCAGCAGAGTCCTGGGTTAGCCAAACCTCACTGCACAATATATGGATCAACCTTTCAGCCGTGTAGTCAATCTTCTGCCCACAACAGGGAAGTGGTTATAGTGTTGAGTTGGCAGCAGTCGATGGTGCGTTGAATGATCGCATGAAACCGCGGTTTGATACGGTACTGGATCTGCTACAGCGAAATAAAGAGCACTCAATCAACAGATTGCTGAAGCAAGATCGCCATACGCTTGAGCAGCTTGCTGAGCAAATTACCCTGCTGGAAAAGATTTTGAAAATGAAGTGACGACTGCGTTAAAGATAACACTTGGTTTCAATTTTAATGATGGGGACTGATTGTTTGATTTTCTTAATAAACAAATGGTTATTTTGATTGGTAATTTAAATCAGAGACGTTATTTTGTTGCATTTTAAATGAAAATCATTATCATATGCGCGAATACATGGAGCTATATCAGGTTATGTTAAATAACTTCTGCATTTATTGGCTATTTTTTATTTGGAGTATCAGGGATGAACAAAAATATTTTAGGTTTGGCGGTAACTGCTGCGTTGGCAGTACCGATGACAGCAACAGCAGGACAGGCAGAGATGGAGCAGACACTACGTTCATTGGAAGCTCAGGTTTCTGCACTAAAAGCAGAGATGGCATCGATGAAGTCCAGCCAGATGGCATCTGGTGGTGCAGAGTGGACTGAGAAAGTATCTTTCAATGGTCTGGTTGAATTTGACTATATTGACCCTGACAATGCGGATGGTGACTTTGAACTCTCCACTATGGAGCTGGGGGTGCAGACGCAGTTGAGTGATATGGTCTCTTCAGGGATGATTCTCAAATCAGAAAATGGCAATGATCTCTTTATTGATGAGCTGACTGTAACTTTGGCTGGTGATGATATGCCTGCAGCTTTTACGGTGGGTAAATTTGGTGCTCCATTTGGTGCCTATGAGACCCATATGATAGCTGATCCGCTCACTAAAGGAGATGGCGATACAGGTAGTCTTCGAGCAGTAATGGTTAACACAGCAATGGGTGGAGTGGATGTCTCTCTCTACACTGGTAGTGGTGATACCAACCGAAGTAATGATGTCTCCGGTATTGCACTGGGTATGGAGCAAGGGGATCTGGCATTAGGTGCAGGTTGGATTGATAACGTGACTGAGAGTGGCAGTAGTGCCTGGACCGCCAATGTGGGCTATTCAATGGGAGATATCTCTTTGATTGGTGAGTATCTGGATATTGATAATACAGCGGATACCACAGTCCTGAATGTTGAGATGGGTTACAACTTCGTGGTCTCGGGTAAAGAGGCAACGGTTGCGCTGGGTTATGGTAATAAAGAAGAGACAGCCACTGCAGATGTAACACAGACAGCGGGTATCTTCTCAATGGGTATTGCAGAGGGTACAACCGCTGCAGTTGAGTTCCTCAACAGCGATACCGGCGCAACTGATGTTGATATGATGACGGCACGTATCGCCTACGAGTTCTAAAGCGTAGCAGATTCGTTACCTCGGAACAGACACCCCTCTGGTGATTTCATCAGAGGGGTGTTTTGTTGTGGCAACTATTTTACCCTCTTCAGTCAGCTCCTTGAGTCGTCTGCGGGCGGCACGAATATCCAGATCTTCAACGGTTCCACCTTGTTCAAAGTGTTCGATAAAGAGGTGCCCGATACCGTAGGTGACGGCACCACCAAGGGCACTGACACCGATACCGGCACCGGTAGAGCCAATGCCCGGAATCAACTTAAGTGAAGAGACGGTAAACAGAGTCAGACCGCTGGTGAGTGAGGCGAGCACAGCCTTGAGCTGATGTTTGGAAAATTTAAAGTCATACTCCAGTGAGATCTCATTGACCATTTTAAGTTGGATTGCACTGATCCCCACGACATCCACCAGTGGAACGGGAACCAGCCCGACAGAGGCGGCCCAGAATACATTTTCAATGACCACTTTTTGGCAGTGTGCTCGACGTTTGGACTGCTCTAATAGAAGGAGCTGGCTTTCCTCTTCCAGTGTCTCAATCTCATCAATATTCATAGTTTTAATACCACGTGATTCCTGACTGTTTGCGACTTTCATTCATAGGATGAAATATAACATCACAATTGATAGGTGAAAGGACAAAATTACAGCAATAACCGTTCATATTAGGATGTTAGAGCGCCCACTGGCATGGTAACCTTTGCGTTATTCAAGACTGATCAGAAGGATATAGAGATGAAATCAATGGGTAATTTTCAATTGGATCAACGGATGATTCGCTACAGTCAATTTGTACCCAAGCTCTATAATTTTTGTCTCTCACTCGGTTTTGAGAGTGGAAAGATTATGCCGTCACGTGCCTTCTGCTCTGACGAAAACCAGGGCTTTCCAATCATCTTGATTGCAAAACACTTTGGCACTTTTCCCTTCAACCACGGGCGTGTTGGAGGCATTGTGGCAACGGACCGACATGGTCCTCATGCACACCACGGGCAGGATATGGTCATTATCCAGGCGAGCCATGTGGGTTATGAACCGGATAATGGAAAATTTGGTAGCTATCGCAGGCTGCAAACGGATGGCTGTGAGTCTACCTCGGACTGTGGAAAAATTTCCGGTGCCACCAGTTGGTATAGTAATGAGTACCACTTTGCCTGTGAAAATATATTGATTGAGTTGAGTAATGGTGAGGTGCTAGTAACGATTGATAATCAGCTGCTTGATGTGAATAGAAAAGAGGGGTTGGTGTTGCACTTAGAGCGAATGTTGCGTTGCTGGGATGGGGCTTGTGGAAAAGATCTTTACGAGCCACTGCAGGTCTTGAGCACCTCAAAATGTTTTGTTGCCTCAGATGAATTTGCGGCTCGCTTTGCACACCTGGAAGAGGGGGATACACAGGTGATTGGTTCAGCACTGGATAACGGACTCTTCACCTTCAAGCGCGATATCGTAGACCAGGAGGAGGGTCAGGATCATCTGGAGCGCAATCTTCTCCCCCATATGCCACAGATTGTAACGGCAAATTTTCCGGCATTGATTGCGGCACAGGTGAATACCCAGGTTGAATTTGATCGCGCCTTTCGCACCATCACCCGCGAGCCCGCCTATCGTGGTAAACGGTTACTGTTTATCTCCGGGGTCCATATCGATATCTCTCCCGAGATGGGGCAGACCTTCCCTTTGACAAAATTCATCCCTTGGGCTGCCTATTTCCAGGATATTGATGGTTCCCATGTGACCTATGAGCAGGAGGAGTTGTGGAGTCTGCTGCAGGAGCAGTCGACGGAAAATCCGGATCAGATCGATCTGGATGCCGCAATTGAGGTGATGGAGGAGTTACAAGAGGTTGTGGTTGAGAGTTAATAGCTATTATTCAGCGAGTTGCAGTGGAGAGAGTAGAAAGTCTTGTGACCCACTCATGACTGCTGACCTCAACCATTTCCAGTAGTAAACCGGGGAACAGACCCAGCCCCAGCACCAGCAGCGCCAATAGCGAAATTAGACGTATCTCGCGGGGTAGCAGGTCAATGCTATCTGCCACGATGGGGTTGGTGATATTTCCAAACAGGCCCTTGCGGAATATGCTGATGAGGTAGGCCGCCCCGAGGATCATTGCAAACAGTGCAGCGAGCCCGGCACCGGTATGACTCTGGAGTGCGCTCACTAATAGCAGGAACTCTGCAGCAAAGCCTGAAGTGGGAGGTACCCCGAGAGATGCAAATCCAAAAAGAAAGAGGAATGAAGCGAGCAGGGGCATGGATGTTGCCACTCCACCCAGACTGGTGATATCGGTTGAGCCTATGCGGTGGTGCAGCGCTCCGACCAGAAAGAAAAGTGCGGTGGAGATTATGGTGAAATTGATCAGCTGGAATATGGCACCCTCAATCCCCATCAGGTTGAATGAGGAGACTCCAAGAATGACCAGGCCAACATGGCTAATACTGGCATAACCCAACATCTGACGCAGATTGGTCTGGTTGATAGCGGCTACACCACCATAGAGTAGCGCGACAACACCCAGTCCGGCCAGCAGCCAGTGGTGCTGTTGTGCGATTTCCGGTGCCAGAGGAAGGGCAAAACGGATCAGTCCATAGGCACCCAACTTCAGTCCGGTCATGATGATGGCAATGGAGATTGGTCCCTCCATGGTGAGGTTGGGTAACCAGGTATGGAGCGGGAAAAGAGGTGTCTTGAAAGAAAACCCTATGAGTAACAGAAAGAAAATTCCACCCTGGAGTTCAATGGGTAGTGAGAGCGTAACCATCTCACTGTAGTCAAACAGTAACCCCTGTTGTGCAGAGACAGACCCGTAGTGGAAGGCGGAGAGTAGTAATCCAAACAGAATAGGGACACCGCCAGCAAACATGATCATGGTGTACTGGTTGGCGGCAGCTCGACGGTTGGGACCGATGCCCCACAAGGCGATGAGGAAGTAGATGGGAAGCAGCGTCAACTCCCAGAAGAGGAAGAAGAGAATGGTGTTTACTGCCATAAAGATACCGAGAATGGCAGTTGCCAGTAGCAGGATCAGGGCATAGTAGAGGCGCGGAAGATGGCTGATTACGGTCCAGGAGCTGACCACCACACCGACAAAGAGGAGTAGCGAGGCAGGAATAAAGAGTAGCGAGATTCCATCAACACCAAGCTGATAATGGACATTGAGGTCTGGAATCCAGGGATATTGTTCAACCCACTGGTAACCGCTTTGTGTAGGGTCAAACCCCTTGATGAGCTGTAGCGAGAGGAGTAGATCAAGCAGCAGAGTAGAGAGTGTAATCCAGCGCGCCTCTCTGCGATTGGGGAATAGCCACAGCAGCCCGGCCCCCAAAAGTGGCAGCAACAGGATCAGAGAGAGTAGAGGAAAGGTGTCGGAGAGGGGGATCATTTAAGCTCCGCGCGGTCAGGATGCTCTACCGTGTAAAGTTGTGTCAGATTATCAAAGGAGTGGTCCAGCAGCTCCATCCAGCTCTCTGAGAAGACCTCACCAATTAATAGTGTCACGATAACCATCAATGCCAGCAAGTTCTCTTTGGTAGAGGCGCGCGCAATCGAATGGACCGCAACCTCTTCCGCTTTGTGGTTGAGATTGGAGAGGAAGGCGCGTTGAAATGCCCAGAGCAGAAAGCCGGCAGCCACTACATTACCCAGCGAGGCAGCAATAGTGGGCAGTGCGCCGTAGTGCTCCATTGCAGCCTCTATCACCAGATGGGCGGCATCAAACCCTGGAGTGCCGGGCATGCCCATGATGGAGAGGCCGGAGATAAAGAAGGCGATACCAATTACCGGTAGTTGGTCAAACAGCCCACCGAGGCGTGACATCAACAGGGTGCGTGTGCGATAGAAGATCAACCCGTTCATCAGTAGCAGTCCACTGATGGCCAACCCAAAGTTGATAGAGAGCAATACGCTACCCTGAAATGCAAGATGGTTGAGGCTGAAGAGGCCGATAATGATGATACTGGTGTGGCTCACCACGGCGAAGGCGAGCAGTCGACGCAGATTCACCTGGATCATCGCCAGCAGTGCAGCATAGAAGATACCGACGATGGCAAAGGCGATGACATAGGGAGACCACTGTATTACGGCCTCTGGCATCAATGGCAGAACAAAGCGGAGAATGCCATAGATCCCGGTTTTGAGGCCGAGCAGGAATACCGGTGCAATGGCTACCGTACCGTGTTCAGCAATACTGGGAAGCCAGCCATGGAAAGGAAAGAGCGGGACCCGTATGGCAAAGCCATAGAACAACAGGAAAAACAGAATGGAGTGGATAGCGGTCGGAACGGGGGTGGATTGTAGTTCGATCAGATCAAAGCTCCAGACTCCGTGGTGTTGCTCGGCGTAGTTCCATCCCAATAAGAAGGTGCCAATAAACAGCAGTAGCAGGCCGATGGACATGAATTGTATAAAACGGGTGACGGCCTCATCTTTTTCAGGAGAGGTTGACCAGGCACGTAACAGTGTCCCGATCGGTACCAACTGAATAGCAGACATCAGAATAAACCAGAGCAGGTTTTGTGTAGTGAGCAGACTCATCAGGGTGGCAACAATAAACAGTACTGTGGCCATAAAGTGGGGATGCTCCTCTTCCGGGAGAACCTGCCAACCATAGAGCACGACCATCACCCCCAATATTGCAGTCAAGAGGATAAACAGTAGTGCCATTCCATCGACAGCAGCGTGATAGTTGAGAGGAGCCAATAAGGTGAGGTGCTCACCAAACTGTAGTGCCGAGGTCGCTGAGTCAAAGCCGTGATAGAGCTGAAGTGCCACCATTGCCTCAACGACCAGGGTAAGCATTGCGACCTGTGCAGCAGCTCTGCCACGGCCTTTAAAAAATAGCATGAGCAGCGCCACAGTGAGTGGTAGCAACTGTAGAATTGCCAACAGAGGGAGATCGCTCTGAGCCATCCAGTTGATCTCAAATAGACTGTTCTGGATTATTGAGGTGGTATCGGTCATAGAATCACCACAAAGGTAGCCATAATCATCAGTAGTAGATATCGCGGCATACTCAATTGTTGTTCAACTTGAGTGATGGTAATTCCGGCTCTCTTGATCACCTCAATAAGCCCTTCACCCCCACCCTTCAGGATCAGGTGCTCTTCAATCCACACAAAAAGGTTGGCGACCCACTGTAGAATAACGCCAAAGAAGCCACTGCCGGGGGCGACACCGGTACTGGAGGATTGAATCTCACAACTCTGTTTTTCCCACGCCTCCAGAGAGGAGATGACATTGATTTCGTTGGTGGTGCCGATAATGGGCCGCACCACATTGGTGTCAAATATGTGAATGTCACGTGATAGCCGTTGTGTGGGGCGCACCAGTAGCCAAAGACTCATCGGGTCAAGCCAGAAACGCTGCATGGCGGCAGCATAGAGTCTGTTGAAGGGGTGAATCCAGGGGGCCACCAATCGTGTGGGTTGATGCATCTGGTGCATGTAAGAGGGGGCATGAAGAAACTGCCAACTGCGCCAAGAGGCATGCAACAGCAGGTAGAGGGTGGCCAAATCATACCAGCCCGCTCCACAAGCGATAAACATTAAACCAACCTGGGTCAATGTGGAGAAGATCAGTGCACTTTTTACATCGGTCTGTACCAGTCCGGAGAGGTAACCGTAGAGTGCTGTAGCGCCACCCACCACAATCAGCAGGATGGAGAGGGGGGCAGACTGCTCCAGTAGCGGTTGCAGGCGAATCACCAGGTAGACCCCCGCGTGGACCATGACAGAACCGTAGAAGATAGCACTGGATGGGGTGGGCCCCTCCAGAGCGCGGGTAATCCAGGGTGAAAAAGGGACTTGAGCCGACTTCACAAAAGCGGCAAGCAGGAAAGCGGTTCCGATCAGCCCTAGGTGGAGTCCTCCCATCGGCCCTGCGGCCTGATGCAGGTCAGGCCATTCAATAGAGCCAGCCCACAGGGTTGAGAAGAAGATTGCGGTCAGCAGTCCGGCGTCACCCAAGCGGTTGGTGACTAGCGCATAGGTGGCATTTTTGGTAGCCACCTGACGCTGATAGTTGTAGGCAATCAGCAGATAGGAGCTGATTCCCGCTAGCTCCCAGCCTACAAAGAGAAGGCCTGGATTACCAGCAAGGACGATTAGTAACATTGCAGTGTTGAACAGGGAGAGCAGCATAAAGAAGCGTTGGTAGCCCGCTTCCCGGTGTAGGTAATTGATGGAGAAGCGCTGTGTGAACAAGGTGATGGTTGCTACCATTGTGCCCATCACCAGCCCCAGTCGATCCAGTGTAAAACTGAAGTTGATCTGGAAATCACCGCTCGTCAGCCAATGGGCTGTTACCACCTGGGTCTCAACACCACTGAGTAGCGCTTTGAGGTCAATGACCAGCATGCTCAGCAAGGAGAGGAGTGAGGCTGCAATGGTGACGCGTGATGTTTCACGCTCCCCCGCTTCGTTGCGGTTCCAGCCTACAATATAACCAATGGCGATCCAGCTGGCAGCAATCAGAGGAAAGAGTGGAGCCAGCCAGATCCACTGCTCCAGCGGATAAAGTTCAGCGCTCATTATTGAGAGACTCCTGCAGATGAGGCGGCAGAGGGGTCAATTCTACTGGGTGAGAGAGGTTCAGTATGACCCATAAACCACTCAGAGGAGCGTGAGACCACAGGGAGGGATGCACGCTTTCCGCTCCATTCGACCCAGCCCAGATCAGGTTCAAAGATGTGGATACTTTCGCTCTCTGGGTC
The DNA here is from genome assembly GCA_013349825.1 of Gammaproteobacteria bacterium. GTDB lineage: Bacteria > Pseudomonadota > Gammaproteobacteria > Thiopontia. The sequence continues at coordinate 9,585 of DUYW01000015.1, forward strand.
TTTGGCACAGAGCAGAATCCAACCATTGCCAACCAACTCCTGGAGCGGGGGCTGACGCATGTAAATCTCGGTCAGTTGGTCAATTTTGGCCTCAACCAGTACCTGCAGACGCATTGCCTCATGAATTTCGATCATCTGTCGTGGAAGGCCGGTACGCAAGTCTGAACTGGCACCATCCATCACCCCGAACAGTCCGGAGACATTATGGGTTACTTTTGAACCACTGCCATATTGATCATTGTCGACCGTTGAGAAGTAGTATTCGAGACTGATTCCGGCCCCTACCGGGCCATTGGCCAGCAGCAGACGCTCCAGTATCGAGCCATCCGGATCTGTCTGATAATCATAGGAGATCAAAAACACGCGGCGGTCAAAAAAAGCACCCTGTGACACGGTGCGGCGTCCAATGATTGCGGCTGCATTGGTGGCATGTCCCAGTTCCGGGCGTGCCTGACTAAAATCGACAGCGCGCCCCTGAATATGCCGAAGTGAGGCCTTGGTGTCTGCTGTTTTAGGGGCTGAGGCGAGTCTGCGACAACGCTCTTGAGCGTGGAGTTCCACAGCCTCCGCCAATGTCTGCTGCAGACGGATGAGTGCGGGCTGCAGGGGTTCAGGTAGCTGTTCAATATCGTACCAGGTAAGAGACTCGTCACAGGTGTTGTGTTCCATGCCGAGGAACCAGCAGTCATCCGGGATTTCGACCCCCTTTTCTGCCAGTAAGATACGGATTTCAGGGCGATTGACAATGGAGGCAAAAATTCTAGCATTCGGACCGCTATGACGACCGCTACAGGCACCACAGTCATAGGCTGCAAGATGTGGGTTGTTCTGGCTGATAGAGCCATGTCCGGAGATCACTACCAGAGGGGCAAAACCGTGCAGCAAACCTGCATTTTGTAAAAACGGCAAGACCCGGTCTAGCTGCTCCTGATCGGTAAAGCCGAGTTGTCGCTGTTCAGGTGTTGGGTTTGTCGGTTTAGGGGCGGTGAGAGTGATTTCAGTCTCACGGCAATCCGGGTTGAATAGTTGCTGGAGCTGTCGGGTCAGTCGATTGGCCTGCAGCGGGGCAAATACCTTGGCACCCAGTAGCGCCAGTGCAGCGGGAGCCGCAGCAGCAATCCCTGCTGTAGCAGAGAGCAGATTACGTCGGGTTCCCTGATTGAGAATCGTCTCAAAGCGATTTTGCAGCTGTTGTTTCTGTTGATGTTGCTGGTGGGCCGTTTCACAGTGAGGCTGTGGATGCTCATGAATTTCATGGCTGGGGACCAGAACTACAGGGGTTAGCCCGGTTAGCTTCTGATCATCAACCCCTTGCCAGAAATGAGGTACCCCGAAATGGGCGGCTGCACCGAGCGTCTCAATGGTGGGATCGAGCTCTTCCAGATGGCGGCGCAACCCTTCTTCACGGTCATCCATACAGAAGAGTAGTTGGGCGCTGGGGCGCTCTGTGACGGTGTTATCGCTATTTTTTACGTTGCGTTGACCCCATAAACCACGCTGGTGGTTCTCAACAACCGCATTGAGGAACGATTCGCGATAGTGGCGCTCATAGGCCTGTAGCCAGATCCAGCCACGTTGATCTTCGGTCAGCAAGGCAATGGTGTCGCAGATTGAGGTTAGCTCAGCGACATTGAGTTGCATGATCTCTGCACCAGTAAGGCCCAGATGTTGTGCAAGACGAAACAGCCGCCAGCCACTGCGGTAGACACTGAACCCCTCTTCCTGATCACTGTTGGCGCTCTGTTTCCAGGTCCAGATGATGTCTGCCAGCTCTTTCCACTGTTCGTATGCTTCATGAGAGACGGGTGCGTGTTCTGCCAGTGACTGTGCATGAGTTACCAGATACTCCGGAAGCATCTCATTAAAGAGGTGGTAGCGGACATAGAAGTCTGAGCTGCGTCGGTGAAAATACCAGCGCAGCAGGTCTAGATTGGCTTCAAGCTGCCACTCCTCACGACAGACACGTTGAGTAAACAGTCGCTCCATCACCAGACGAACCGCCAGATAGTCAACCATCTCGACCTTATGGGGTGTCAGCTCTTCATAACCAGGATGGAGGTGACGCCAGAGAAACATTCCAGACCAGCCAGGGATCTCCAGTGCCAACTGCTCCAGATAGCGGATCCAGTGTGTCTGTTCAAGTCCCAGACGTCGTAACATGACGATGATGGTGTCGAGAGGGTCATCGGGCAGGATTTCCAACTCATCACGCCACTCCGGCAGGTCATCAAAGACCCAGCCACTATCCAGCAGAGCGCTCTGATACCAGACCTGATAAAAGCCCTGCTTTTGAGCGGTGCTATGCCATGCCGACATACCCTGATCCAGATAGTTGGCAATCTGTTGGCTGAGTAGTGGACGGATATTATTGAGTACATCCCGGCCGGTCAATATTTTGATTAATCCACGCAGTGTCAGGTCCTGACCTACCCGTTCAACCAAGTCATTATAGAGACGAACGGATGACTGTCGAGCCAGACTGTGAGAGCGTTCAGAGGAGTCTGTATTCTCTTTCTGCTGGTTAATCAGCTGTTCAGCCAGTTCAGGGGAGAGATCCAGCAGATTTTCCGGGTGTACAGCGAGGTGGTGGAGGGACATCTTCTCCAGAATGGCACGCCATAACTCCTGGATGGCAGCCGCCTCATCACTGCTACCAAAATGGTCGAGCAGTTTCTTGCGTGTTGTTTCAGGAACATCGGACTGAAACTGGTTGAGTATACTGTTTTCCTCAATCTCCCAGGCCAGTTTACAGGCGGTGATTGGTTTCAGCGGGTGTATCAGTGCCTGTATCAGTACCTCTTTTTGGGTATAAGGGGTATCGCCAATCTGGAATAACAGACGATCTGGCTCCAGCTCCGGGTTGCTACGGTTGGACTGCTCCAATGCTGCTTCAAGATCGCTTAAATCAATTCGCCCCTGTTGGAAATAAGCACGGTACTGTTCATCGGTTTCATAACCACGGGCACCGGTACGTTCGCGAGAAGTTTTGAGTGCCTCTGTAAAGTGGAGGTGCTGATAGCCGTGCAGCGTGTTGTGGTGTACAAAGTCCTTGATCGGTGCCTGACCGGGAAGGATGTGCTCAAGATGAGGAATGGCATCCAGGATCGCCTGCTTCATCTCCTGATTACTTTTCGCTGTTGAGGACTTGTGTTGGCTCATTTTGAACCCACCTCAGAGATAGAAATCAATACGCTTGTTGCCGGTACCACCCCCTCTATTGAGCGGTCCATCATCTGTAGCGCTGAGGCGGGAAAGAACCCCAGCCAGAGTATTAGCAGGGCCAGTAGTGCAGCGGCACTGGATTCACCTCGGCTCAAGTCAGCCACTTGTGCCATGCGGCTGCTTGAGGGGCCGGTGAAGAGTACGCTGATGGTTCGTATGGCATAGGATGCGCTGATCATCACCCCGAGGCTGAGCAGAACGGTGATCCAGCCCCAGCGTTCAAAACCGCCCACAATGGCATGGAATTCAGCAATAAAACCGGCAGTTCCCGGTATGCCAATCGCACTGAATAGAGCTATCGTGGTAAACAAGGTAAAGCGGGGGGCATGGTCAATCAGTGAACGGTAGTCATTGATATTACGTGTATGTGTGCGCTGGTAGAGTAGCCCAATCAGCAGGAAGAGGGCACCGGCAACCAGTCCGTGTGCAACCATCTGAAACAGTGCACCGGTCAGACCAGCGATATTCATGGTACTGATGCCAAACAGCACTACGCCCATATGGCTGACGGAGGAGTAGGCCACCATTGCCTTGAGGTCGCTCTGACGCCAGGCCAGCAGTCCACCATAAATTAACCCAAACAGTGCCAACCCCATCAGTAGGGGCTGGAGCTCAGCAATAGCGTTGGGGAGAATGGAGGCAGCACGGATCAATCCATAGGCACCCATCTTTAATAGAATCCCGGAGAGCAGAATACTGATGGGGGCAGGTGCCTCAACGTGTGCCAGCGGAAGCCAGCCATGGAGAGGAAAGATCGGCATCTTCACCCCGAAGCCAACCAGGAACCCAAGAAAGAGGAAGAGCTGAGTCGAGGGGGGGAGGGTTCGAGCCGTTTCTGCCATTGCGACCATGGAGAATGAGTGGTCTGGCATTGCATCAAACAGCACCAGCAGACTGATCAAAATAAAGACTGAGCCACCCATGGTATAGAGGACAAAGTTCAGTGCTGCCATACTGCGACGTTGACCTCCCCAACGGTCAATCAAAAAGAAGAGAGGAATGAGGGTTAGCTCCCAGAAGACATAGAAGAGCGCCCAGTCCTGAGCAATGAAAACACCGATCATGGCAGACTCAAGAAACAGGATCAGTGCATAGTAGCTCTGTGCCCGTTCTTGAATGGCAGTTGAGGCGAGTATTGCGACAAATACGAGTAGTGCAGCAAGCAGTACCATTGGCAGTGAAATTCCATCAACACCAACGGCATATGAGGTACCCATTCGGGCGTTCCAGACCACGGATTCAAAAAATTGCAGTGCGCTGCTGTCATGGTTAAATTGCAGCAGAATATAGAGTGCAATCAGTAGCGTGAGGCCAGAGAAAAAGAGTGCTGCATAGCGCTGCCGTTGGGGTTTACCTCGTTGTACCAGAATCCACCCTGCACCAATTATTGGTGTTAGCAGAAGTAGGGTCAGAAGAGGCATGGCAGATAAGAGTTGTTCAGTAGGTATCAGAAACTGGGGGCAATAAAGCGCGCTATATTAGCATGGCCGAATGTTGATTGCATGTTCTAATCATGAGAGATCAGAGACTGTTCGCTATTAAGGGGCCTCTCTGGGCTGTTTTGTTTTCGCTGTATTACCACTGTTTCCTTACCAGCGGCTTCACGACCTCTCTATTGGCATGGCTGACGACACCGCCAATCAGGTTTTCGATAGAACCTTGTAGTCTCTTTTCAAGTTGATGGTCGTGTTGGCTGTTTCCATTGGGGTAGAGAGTTGAGTTGACCGGGAAAGAGTAGAGCACGTTGGAGAATCCGCTGGGCTGGTTGATGAACCGTAAATGGACCGGATAGCGCAATTGCTTGTTCATCAAGTGATAACGATAACCACTGTTTGTATCCGAGCGTTTTCCCGCATGGTTAAAGCGCTCTAAAATCTCTTTTTTACTGTTTGATGAGTAGGCCAGCACCCATACGGTCTCTTTGTGTCGAATTTTTGGGCTAATTTTATGGATGGTCTTTTCAATATCTGCAGCGAGTTGATCCAGAGTATCGAGAGGGTCAAGCTGAATCCAGTCAGGTCCGATGTCCTTTTTGACAATGAGAGGAGAGGTCGGGATCACCTGAATGGTGACCAGGCTATTGGGAATGGGGGAGTGTTTACGGTCAGAATAGGTGAGTTTGAATCTATATTGAGCGTTTACTGTTGTGAAGAAGGATTGTCGGGCACTGCTTTTTGCCTGTTGCCCGGTACGGTATTCAATGTTGAATGCAAAAGGGTCCCCGCTGACGGGGGTGGCCTTAACTCCCTCCATCCAGCGGCTAAGCCGGTCTCTTTGAGTTATTTTTCGATAAGGGCCATACTGGCTCAGTTTCTGAAACTGCTCCAGAAAGGTCGCTCTGAATCTCTGCAGGAACACTCTCTCAGTCTCCTCAGTCACCGCGTATTGCAGCTGTGGATCAATAGNGGATTGAAGTAGAGAGGCATCCTGATCTCTGAGGGCAAATTTACCATCCAGTAGTCCACAACCGGTGAGTAGTTGTATAGCGAAGCTGGCAACAAGAAGCTGAAAAAGACGCATCGTTAATCCCTGAGAAAAATGAAATGTTGTGATTGTAGAATAAAAAAGGCCTCTGAGAGCAGAGGCCTTTTATTTTACAAAGCAAAGACGAGTCTATTGGGNGGTCAGTGGTATCGAGAAATAGTGTTCATTCACGATCATATGGACCCAAATACTGGCGGCATAACCCAGTGCAATCACCGGTGTCCAGCGCAGNTGACCACCAAAGGTNTACTTGCCNCGNGCNTGNCCCATCAGTGCAACACCAGCNGCAGAGCCAATNGAGAGCATGCTGCCGCCGACACCAGCCGTCAGCGTGACCAATAGCCACTGTCCGGTTGACATGTCAGGCATCATCGTGAGTACTGCAAACATGACCGGGATGTTATCAACAATTGCTGAAAGTACACCTACCATAATATTGGCATTGGTTGCACCCCAGTCGGTATACATGATCTCAGAGGCGAGCGAGAGATAGCCGATAAAGCCAAGACCGCCTACTGCCAGTACAACACCGTAGAAGAAGAGCAGGGTATCCCACTCTGCACGGGCCACCTTGTTGAAGATATCGAATGGCAGTGCCGGGTCCATACGGTCAGCATGTTCACCACTATCTGCCACATCAACATCATGGGTCTTCTTGAGGTAGAAGCCGAAGAACTGTAGATAGGCCAAACCTGTCATCATGCCAATTACCGGTGGCAGGTGGAAGAAGTTGTGGTAGCTCACTGCAGTAGCAATGGTTGCCAGGAACAGCACAATAATTCGTTTAGCACCGCGCTTCATCACCACCACTTCATCGCTTGCGGTTGGCTGCTCATTGGGGATGGAGAAGTGCATGATCGTTGCCGGGACAATAAAGTTGACTACCGATGGGATGAACAGGGCAAAGAAGGTGCCGAAATCAACAATCCCTTTCTGCCAGACCATCAGGGTGGTGATGTCACCAAATGGACTAAATGCCCCACCTGCATTGGCAGCAACTACGATATTAATACAGGCCATCAGTACAAACTTACTATTATCACCCCCAACGGCAAGCACTACAGCACACATCAGTAGTGCAGTTGTGAGGTTGTCGGCAATGGGTGAGATAAAGAATGCGAGGATGCCGGTCATCCAGAACAGTTTGCGGAAGCCGAACCCTTTGGCAATCAGCCAGGAGCGTAAGGTATCAAATACTCGGCGCTCCTCCATGGCGTTGATGTAGGTCATGGCAACCAGAAGGAAGAGCATCAACTCTGAAAATTCCAGGAAATTATGACGAACCGCGACTTCTGCCGCATGAGGCATTCCGTGTGTGGCGTAGACCGCAGCAATCATTGCCCAGATTACACCGGCGGCCAATAGTACGGGCTTCGATTTACGTAGATGGGTTACTTCCTCAGCCATTACCAGCACATAGGCCAGTGAAAAGATGATGATGGAGAGGATGCCTACAGTTTCAGTTGTCAGATCGAGTGTTTCACCACCCGCAGCACCAGAGGCCCAGCTCAGAGTAGGAAATAGCAGTGTTGCTAGAGAGAGGAATAGCGTTTTCATAGTTTTCTGTTCTCGTTATTATAAATGTCTATAAAATTGCATGGCACACAGGCAACTGTGTGTTGTAATCAAGTATATCCTTAATCGAACTAAAAATTCAAAACTTATCCGGCTGAATTATCAATAGTTCGACTATCCTTCAAATTAAGGAGCTGATGGATGTCTTGCAGAATCAGGTAACCGGCAGGAATTAGCAGCAGACTGATCAAGGTGGCATAGAGGATACCAAAACCGAGTGAAACGGCCATGGGGATCAGGAATTGTGCTTGGGTACTCTTCTCCAGGATCAGCGGTGTCAGGCCAAAGAAGGTGGTGAGTGATGTGAGGAGGATGGGGCGGAAACGGGCAACACCGGCACTTCGAACAGCCTCGAACAAGGTCATCTTTTCCCGTACCTTGCGGTTGATCCACTCCACCAGAATCAGGCTGTCATTTACCACCACACCAGCAAGCGCTAACATCCCCATGATACTGATAAGGCTGAGATTCATCCCCAATGCAAAGTGACCCAGTAGCGCGCCAACGATGCTGAAAGGAATTACCAGCATTACCAGAACGGGCTGGCTCCAGGAGCGTAGCGGGATCGCAAGTAGAGCATAGATCATGCTAAACGAGAGCAGGGTTCCAAGCAGCAGACTACCAAAAGAGCGTTGTTGTTCGCGTAGCTCACCTTCAAAGCTGCTCTTTATTCCGGGGTGTTCCTGTTCCAGTTGTTTGAGGAATGGTTCGAGATCGCGTCGGATTTTGTTGGTGTCAGCCTTCTTTTTATCCAGATCTGCTGTGATGTTAATGGCCCGTTTACGGTCGATGCGGGTGATTTCAGAGAATGAGCGACCATGGGTAAAGTGGGCAATATTACCAATGGGCACTTCACTGCCATCGGCAGTACGGATTCTCATCATCTCCAGTGTTTCAATAGAGCTGCGTTGCTGTTTCGGGTAGCGGACGATGACCCGCACGTCATCACGTCCGCGTTGGATACGTTGTACTTCAGCACCAAAAAAGGCATGGCGAATCTGTTGCCCCAACTCTTGTGTTGAAATGCCCAGGTTGGCAGCTTCAGGTTTGAGTGAGATCTGGATCTCCGGTTTACCCTTCTCAAAGTTATCCTGAATATCGAACAGTTCAGGATATTCCGCAAGGCGCTGGCGTATTTGCGCAGCCACCCTGCCCAGCGTGGGGAAATCATGTCCTGTTAACTGAATATCAATGGGGTCACCGCTGCGACCAATTTCGGCCCGGAAGTTGAGTTCATCTGAGCCGGGAATTTTTCCAATAGCTTTACGCCACTGTTTAACCAACTCTTTGGTGGAGATACTCAGTGTACGCTCTTCTGGAGGGGTCAGCTCCAGACTTACCTGACCCAATTCAGGCTTACCGGCACTATCCCGGTTATGCATATTGCCCGCCTTCCAGCCAACGCTCAGCAGGATGTTTTGGATGATAGATTCACTGCTATCAGGGTCGCGGTACTTCTGTTGCAGTTGTTCTGCAGCCTCGGCAATTGAGCGTATATAGCGCTCGGTTACATGGCTGGGGGTTCCGGGTTGCATGGTAAGTGTGGCGCGCGCGGTCTCACTCTGTACCTTGGGGAAGAAGCTGAAGCCGTAGCGACCGCTGATGACAAAACTGACCACAATCAGGGTGAAGCCAATAAACAGCGCAAAGGTCAGGTAACGGAATTTGAGCACCTGCTCCAGCAAGGGCCGGTAGTAACGCAGGATTGCCCGCTCAAGACCATCGGCAATGGCCTGTTGAATTCTGGTCAGTAGTCCCCTCTGTTGTTGATGCCTCATACGGATATGGCGCAGGTGTGCGGGCAGGATTAGTTTGGATTCGGTCCAGGAGAAGAGCAGTACCGGAATAATAACCATTGGAATCTGGGCAAACAGTGAACCACGCCGGCCCTCAATAAAGAGTAGTGGCAGAAAGGCAGCCAGCGTGGTCAGTAGCCCAAAGGTTACGGGTACGGCTACCTCGCGCGCCCCCTGAATGGCGGCATCAATCGAGGACTCTGCCCGCTGCAGATGGGTATAGATATTCTCTCCGGTGATGATGGCATCATCGACCACAATACCCAGCACCAGAATAAAGGCGAAGAGGCTGATAATATTGAGTGTGACTCCCATTTCCGGAAGTAAAGCAAGGGCACCCAAAAAGCTGATGGGGATTCCCACGCAGACCCAGAATGCGACTGAGAGGCGCAGAAAGAGCGTGAGGCAGAGAAAGACCAGCAATCCACCCTGCCAGGCACTATTGAGCAGTGTATTGAGACGAAGTTGCACGATACGGGCGCGATCACGCCAGTAACCCAGCGAGACCCCTTCAGGCATCTTGCTATGACTCTCTGCAATGTAGCCACGAACTGCCCGGCTGACGTCGAGTACATTTTGCTGTCCGGTGCGGAAGATATCGATGATGACTGCGGGTCTTCCATTGAATTCCGAGAACAGTGGGGTCTCTTCAAACCCATCTTCAATGTTTGCAATTTCGCGCAAGGTCAATTGTGTACCATCTGGATAGGAGCGGATGGGGATGGCGTAGAACTCCTCACCACTATAGAGTTGCCCCTGGGTTCGTAAAACGATCTCACTGTTCTCACTTTTGAGCGTGCCGGCAGGAAGATCAGTTGAGTGGCGTTGGATCGCTTTCACTACATCATTAAAGGTGAGATTATGTTGGGCAAGGGTGTACTCATCAACTTCAATCTGAATCTCAAAGGGCCGAATGCCGACCCGTTCTGCCAGATTGACATCTGCAAGTGCAGTAAGCTCATCCAGCACCTGCTCCCCAAGTTGATGGAGCTCTTTGCCTGGAAGATCACCGGTGACCACAACACTGATTGCCTGNCTGCGGAAGGCTTGAACGGCATAGACCGGACGCTCGACCTCAGATGGAAAGGTATTGATGGCATCCACTTCACCTTTGATATCATCGAGTATCAAACGGGCACGACCTGCCCCGGTCTCGACAGTGACCACGCCAGCATCTTCAAAGGCAGTGGAGTAGATTTCAGTGATACCGTCAAGCCCTGCAATTGCATCTTCAATGCGTAGCAGAATGGACTTCTCGATCTCGGCAGGGCTTGCGCCTCGATAGGAGGTGGCGATGTTGATCCGGTCACGTTCAAACTGGGGAAAAACTTCAAGGATGATCCGATCCGAGAGCGACCAGAGTCCCAAAACTACAATAAAACCCATCAATAGGTTTGCGGCAACCTCATTGCGTGCAAACCAACTGATAATGCCACGATCAGACATCTATTTGACCTCGTCTTTGACCGTTACCTGCATACCATTAGGTGCATAGGGTAGAGAGGTGGTTATAACCTGCTCTCCATGGCTGACACCGGAAGAGATCACCAGTTGATCTGTCTCTTGCCACAAAACTTTAATCTCTCTGCGCTGAAGGCGATGTTCTGCATCAACTACTAAGACCTCATTGCCACTACGTACAGCAACACGGGGAATTCTAAAAGTATTTTTAAGAGTGATACCTTCGATCTCTGCGCGCACGAACTGACCAACTTTCAGGGCGGGGCGTTGCTTATGAGATTGATAGGGGTTTGGGATCTGTGCCACCAGATAGAGCTGCTGGGTTCGTGGGTCAAGGGTGGCCTCACTACGGATGAGTGTGCCTTCCCAGGCGGTGTCGCTACTGCTTGTGGTGAGACGCACCTGGGGATGGTAACCCGTTTCGGGGAGTGTCATGAAGCGTGCCTGCCGATCTGTGACCGGTAGCCGTACTTCTGCGAGATCAGTGGCATAGAGTGTGGCGAGAGGTGTCCCGACCGTTACAAACTGTCCTAGATCGACTTGCTGCTCGAGTACCCTGCCGGCATAGGGGGCAATAATTTGTGTGCGTTCCAGGTTACGCTCTGCCTGCGCCAGACGAGCCTCTGCAGCGGCCAGTTTGGCTTGTGCCTCGGCCAATTGTGGCTGATAGAGAGTCAGNTTTGTGGGTACACCACTGAGTGATAGCTGCTCCCAGTTCTGTTTTGCCTGGGTGGCCTCAGCACGNGTCTTTTCGAGTGCCAGTACAGTTTGAGAGCGTTCAGCCTGAGCGATGGTGACGGCATATTGATAGTCGGTAGGGTCGAGGGTGAGCAGNATCTCTCCCGCCTGAAAAAAACNACCGGGGCGAAAATTGGGTGAGGTGGTTGTGATGCGCCCTTTGATTTCAGCGACCAGCGCTGTTTGAGTCGCTGGAGTAATGGTGCCACGGCTGTGGAGAGTGACAGGGTAGTCCTCTGTGATCAGCTTGACCGCATTAACAATCGGTTTTTCTGCTTTGGCGGGTTTACGTTCTGTCTCTGGCGCAGTTTGGATGAGATAGCGGCTTGCGGCAAAACTGAGCGTAATCACCATCAGCGGTAGTATAATTTTCATCAATCGGTTCACTAGAAAGATCCACCCAGTGCCAGATAAAGTTGTATGCGGTTGTCAATATGCTTTGCAATGGCATTGAGGTGGGCGCTTTGCTGGTCATAGGCGCGTTGTTGCGTATCTAAAAGGGTCAGGATATCAATGAGACCACTTTGGTAACGTGAGAGCGCCAGGTCCGAAGCCTTTCCGGACTCTTCTGCAGCCTGAAGCAGTACGTGGACACGTTGTTGTTGAAATTGCTCTGCGGTCAAATGGTTCTCTACCTCATGAAAGGCATTGAAAACGATCTCTGCGTAGTCTGTAGCAGCCTGTTTCTGGTTGATCAGTTTGATCCGCTCTTCTGCTTTCAGCTGATCTTGTTGGAAAAGTGGTTGGGATAGGTTGCCCAGCAGATTCCACAGCAGGTGATCCCAATCGAGCAAATCTTTCAGTTCACTGCTTGAGGTACCGCTCTGGGCTGTCAGAGAAAAAGAGGGAAGTCGACGTTTTGCAGCAACTTCTGTATCGAAAACAGTGGCCTGCCAGCGTGCATGGCTGGCGTTAATGTCGGGTCTTCGATCAAGTAGTTCAGAGGGTAGCCCCGCAGGAATAGAGGCACTCATTGTGGGGAGGCTGTCAGTCACGGTGATGGTGGCTGAAGGGTAACGTCCAACCAGTATCTCCAGAGTGCGTAGCTGCTGTTTCAGGTTGAGTTGCTGGATGAGTAGTCGCTCCTTGGAAAGGGCCACTTCGCTACGTGCAAGGTGAAGGTCTAATGCATCCGTAAGCCCTCTGCGGTAGCGTGCCTCGATCACTTCGAGAGCCTGTTGATAACGTTGTAAACGTTTCTGTGAAAGCTGAATCTGCTGTTTTTGCTCAACAGCTGCAAACCAGTTTCTGCTGACGGATGCCGCCAGTGAGAGTTTAGCCGCCCGGAGGTCGGTTGCTGATGCCTGTTCCCGGACTGCTGCTGCGCGCTGCTGGTCAGAAAGTCGGTTCCATAAATCAGGCTCCCAGAGAGCGGTGAGCTGAAGTGTATGCTGGGTTGATTGGGAGGAGAGTCCTGTTGAAGATTGGCTGCGACTGCGCTGGCTTGAAAGTCCGCCTTCAATAGTAGGACGGAGATGGGTTTCTGCAATGAGAGTGCTTTGCTGCGCGCTCTGCCAATTAAGAATAGTTTTCTGAAGGGTTTGATTGTGAGTCATGGACTCAGTAACTAATTGATTTAACTCTGGAGAGTTGAATTCTTTGAGCCAATTAACCGGCTGCGGGTAGCTACTACTCTTGTTTGGTGTGGATAGATTGTCTGCAATGTCTGTGATGGGTTGATCGGTGACCCATTTGTCTGGAGTAATTACAGTAGGCTGGCTGACTGATTGAACGGTCTGCTGTGAGCAGCCGTTCAGCAATATAGCCAAAAGGAGTACCATGGGTAGCTGCTGCTGATGTAAATAGGGTTTGCCGCTCATAAGGTTATCATGATGTTGTTGGTTGTGATTTGTCTACTGTAGCGGGAAAATTGGAGTGTATCTTGAAAGATCCAAGGTTTATTTAATTCGGTAATAAATATCAGTACTTAGCGATATTTCTGATATCTTCTTGATATATCAAGTGATTACCTGCTATTATATCGCACTTTCCGCAGAACCGTACACTCCTCGTGTCGCCATGATACAGGGATTTTTATCGTTTGTACTTTTTATAACTAATTGAATGGTATGTAATTTATGGATAAGGTAAAACAATTTTTCCCCTTCTTGGCCTGGTTCCCAATGGATGGTGCAACCATTCGTGCGGACCTTGTTGCAGGAATAACGGTTGCATTGGTACTAATTCCACAATCGATGGCATATGCTCAGTTGGCTGGGTTGCCCGCCTATTTTGGACTCTACGCATCTTTCTTACCGGTGATGGTGGCAGCACTTTGGGGTTCCTCAAAACAGTTGGGAACAGGGCCGGTCGCAGTTGTCTCATTATTGACAGCAGTTGCAGTGGGGGCGGCATTGCAAAGCCAGCTTCCCAAGATTGGAGTCAGCAGTATCGATGCGATGACTCAAGAGCAGTTAATTGAGTTTTATGTGCCACTTGCGGTTCTACTGGCCCTGTTAGTCGGTCTGTTTCAACTTACGTTAGGTGTCTTGAAGTTGGGGGTTGTGGTCAACTTTCTCTCACATCCGGTTATTGTTGGTTTTACCAATGCGGCGGCGATGGTCATTGGCTTATCTCAGCTCAATAAGATTTTCGGGGTCAGTAAAGAGCGCTCAGATTTTTTTCTGGGAGATATCTGGGGTGTTTTGCAGCAGATAGGAGCGACCCATTGGGAGACGCTGGTGATGGGTGTGCTGGCATTTGTAATCATGATGGGAACCAAGAAGTATCTACCCAAATTACCCGGTGTTTTGATGGCCGTAGCAGTGACTACACTGTTGAGTTGGGGGCTTGATTTTCAGGGGATGGGTGGGGCCGTTGTGGGGTCGATTCCGGAAGGTCTTCCGACTATCAAGGTTCCAACAATCAATCTTGAGGTATTGGGTATTCTCTTCACCAGCGCAATCGTAATCTCGATGGTTGGCTTTATGGAGGCAATTTCAATTGCTAAGGCGATGGCAGCGAAGACCAAGGATAAAGTTGACCCTAATCAGGAGTTGATTGGTCAGGGGTTGGGTAATATTGTCGGCAGTTTCTCTCAGGCCTATCCAGCCAGTGGTTCATTTTCACGTTCTGCAGTAAACCTTAATGCAGGTGCAAAAACCGGAATGTCCTCAGTTTATACTGCGGCTCTGGTTGTGATCACACTGCTCTTTTTGACACCACTACTCTACCATCTACCCAAAGCGGTACTGGCAGCGGTGATCATGATGGCGGTAATTGGTTTGATCAACTTCAAGGCTTTCAAACATGCTTGGATTGCCAATAAGCATGATGGTGTCGCCTCCGTAGTTACCTTTGTAGCAACGCTGGGATTTGCACCTCATTTGGATAAAGGCATTATGATTGGAGCGCTGCTTGCTTTGGGACTCTATCTCTACTCCACAATGAAACCTCGTGTTGCGATTCTGGGTCGTTACGCGGATGGAACCTTGCGTGATATCCGTGTTCATGACCTGCCCCAGGATAATCGTATTGTTGTTCTACGATTTGATGGTTCGCTCTATTTTGCAAATGTCTCCTATTTTGAAGAAGCAGTTCTGGAGGCCCTCTGTGCACGCCCGGATGTAAAATATTTTCTGGTAGTGGGTGATGCCATTAACTCGCTCGATGCCTCTGGAGAAGAGATGTTGCATCAATTGGTCTCCCGCCTGAAAGATAATGGGGTCACACTGGTCTTTAGTGGTCTGAAGCGACAAATTCATGGGGTTATGCAGAGAACGGGGCTGTTTGGACATATCGGTGCAGAGAACATTCACCCGGATGAAGATATGGCAATCGATTATATCTACCACCGTCTTGATGGTGATGAGTTTGATGAGCGTTACTGCCTGCTCTTGACGCCCGAGGCTACACCGCGTAACAGCGCCTATCGAGATGCACTGGAAGAGACCTTTTAGGGCGTGAGTTCAGTGAGTGCCTACCCGGCGATTTCCTGGCTATGTGAGGTTGATGTTGATAACTTCGAACAGACTGTTATTAAAGAGTCTGAACGGCGTCTGGTGATTCTGGATATCAGTGCGGAGTGGTGTGGCCCATGCAAGGTATTAGAGCCTGTGATGATGCGCCTGGCCGAAGCGTATGGGGGGCGTTTTATGCTGGCAAAGCTGGAAGCTGAAGATGAAAATATGAAGATTGCAGGTCGATATGGAGCGCGGGGTTTTCCTACAGTGGTTGCGATTGTTGAGGGAAAAGAGATTGATCGATTTCAAAGTGCCCAGACAGAGTCCTTTGTCAGGGCGTTTATTGAGCGAAACTTGGGTATAGAGTAGACTAAGGAACCTCTGAACAGGCTTGGGTAATTTGAATTACGTCCATAGCGCCCAAGATCAAGGCGGAGATCGCAGCGAATAGCAGCCACTCAGCCTTAAGGAGCTGATTATCTTCAGTTGCCTAATAGGCTTATTGTAAGTAATTGTTCTGGATGGAAAATAAAAAAGCCGCGGCCCATATCCTTATGGAACCGCGGCAAGAAAAATAACCATCAAAGGAGGAGTATGGTTATTTCGGTCTTCTGGATGGCTCTCTAAAACCATGCCAGAAGAATCTATATTATAGATTGCTAATATAATAAAATCAAGTAGAATATGCGTTCTGCTTACTTTTATTCGATGTTGTTTGAGTGATACGCAGTAAAGTAAAAAGAGTAGGTCTAACTGAAATTATAGAGATCGTAATTCATAATGTTTGATGCTGAGAGAAAAAGAGCTGTGTGGGTGACGGTCAGAATGGCTGTTAGCGCTCTGCTCTGTTCAATGGTCGTTGCAGGGTGTGGATTAAACCAAAGTAGCAAAACCATCAAAAAATCCCCGGTTGTTGTAGAGGACTACTCGGCAGTAACAAAGCCAGCGCCCCCCCCCCTCCCAGTCTCCCCTTCTGTGGCAGAGACCAATAGACTGGCAGATAAGGCGGCAGCTCTCAAAAAGCAGAAAGATCAGCAGCTGGAACAGGAGGCGTTTAATAAAAGACGCATGGAGGCTGTCGAGCGCAGAGAGCGAGAGATCAAGTTGCAAGAGGAAGAGCAACGCATCAGGCATGCGCAAGCACACCTTGAACAAAAGAAAAAAGAGAGGGCACTGTTACTGGATGCCGAGCTTGAAAAAGTACGCCCGCTATTAAAAATAGGTAAAACAGTCGAAGCACAGCAGGTAATTGAAATATTTAAAACATTGCGTGGCAGTGAGCGCTATAAAGAGAGTGAAGTGGCAGGCCTGGAGAGAGAAATTGAGTCCTTAAAAGTGGCCATTGGAGACTTAGAGCAGGCAACAGAATCTGAAGAGTATCTGATGCAGCTGATGGATGAAGCTGTTGTACTGGCGCAGCAAGGGGATCTTGCTGCTGCAGAAAAAAGATATCGTGAAGTTTTATCGGTTGATCCAGGTAACCGGGGGGCTCAAGAGGGGCTGGCTGCCCTTTCGGTATCAACAGTGCCTCATGAGCAAAAGCCTGCTCAGAAAATTAAAGTTAAAATGAGTAAGGTGGCTACTGATAAGGCAATGGGGAAGGAGGCAGAAGGCTGGGTTGTGCAGGTCGCTACCTATGCTGTTGCGAATAAAAAGCACGCTTTTGAGCTTCTAGAAAAACTACAAAAGCTGGGTTTCAGAAGTGGGTATATTAAAAAGCAAGAACTTGCGGGCAGGTTGCTCTATCGTATTCGGGTAGGGGTTTATCAGAGCAAAGAGGTTGCAGAGCGTATACGAGACCAGATTACACCGCTGCTAGGGGAAGAGCGTTCAGTGAGTCGGCTGATGTATCAAAAGAAGGGTTAAACCTAAACGGGCTCTCTGTCAAGGATAGAACTTACAGCGTAAACTTGTCTTCGTTTTATATTAGTCATTTCTGATAAAAATACGTACTTTTGCGTATAGCGGTTGGGTGCTCTTCTCTGTGAAAATAACCCCTGTTTTTCATGGAGGAGAGAAGATGGAACAGATGAATTTACCAACAGAAGGTCAGGAGATGGTTCGTGTCTCCAAGGCAATGCAGGCGATTAGTCACCCGTTACGATTGAAGATTATTGGTGCGGTGGGTGGAAAAGAGAAAATGGTCACGCATATTATGGAAGAGGTTGGCTCAAGTCAGAGCAATGTCTCTCAGCATGTTGAAGTGTTGCGTAAGGCAGGGATCCTCCAATCAAGGAGAGAGCAGAATAGAATTTACTGTTCTGTTGCAGATAAAAGTGTTCTGAAAATTCTTTCAAATGCAAAAGAGTGTTTTTGTGGAACTACCGCAATGGCTCATTAGTTGAGAGTATATTAATGCAATAAGCTTTTTCACAGTCAGAAACAGAAAAAACCCCGGAAGCAGAACTTCCGGGGTTTTTTGTGCGACTTAGAAATAATCAGTCATTAAATGTATTTGAAGTGATATTTTCATACCAGCTCAAAGCATAATCGACTTCTCTAGCACGGTTTGCAGCATTACGTTTGTCACCACTTGGGGTCAAGCCACCAGACATTTTCTGTATCTTGGAGCCATCTGCACGCAGTTTGTAGATTGCTGCGACAGAGATGCCATCCTTCGGCTCGAAGGAGATGACGCTGTAGCAGGTGTTAACGTATGCAGGAGACCCTGGAGTATGACCATTCAACAGAGCAATGATTCCAGCAGCACAGACTTTGGCCTCTGAAGAGGCGGCATAACCTGACTTAGGCATTCCTTTGGCCTGACTGGCATCACCAATTACGTGAATGTTCTTGCGTAGTGTTGATTCAAAGGTGTGTAGATTGACCGGGCACCAGCCTGAGTCATCAACCAGCCCAGCAGTGAATGCAATTGCACCAGCTTTCTGGTCAGGAATGATGTTGATTACATCTGCCGTGAACTCTTCAATTTCCGCAGAGACGGTCATTGTGTCAGCATCAACAGCTTCCAGCGCCCCACCTTCTGCACCTTTAACCCAAGTAATCAGTGAGTCATCAGTACCATACCCGTAGTGATTTCTCCAGCCTTCTGTGAATAGCCCAAATTTAGAGAACTTGTCTTTGGGGTCGAGCACAATAACCTTGGATTTAGGTTTATGCTTTTTGAGATAACCGGCAACCAAGCTGGTACGCTCATAAGGTCCTGGAGGACAACGGAACGGGTTGCGAGGCGCACCAATGATTACGGTGCCACCATCTTTCATAGCGGCTAGTTGGTCATGGAATATTTGAGTCTGTTTACCAGCCTTCCAGGCATGAGTGATCGTAGTATTTGCGACCTCTTCACTGTGCCCTTCGATAAACTTGAAGCCGACACCAGGTGAAACGACACAGCGATCAAAGGGAAGTGATTTTCCACCAGCTGTTTTAACAGCATTGTCATCGATACCGATTACGCGATCATATACGACGTTGATCCCCTCGGCTTTCAGTCCATCATAGCCATGTGCAAGATAGTCCAGCTTACGCTCACCAACGACAACAAAATTACTCATAAAGCAGCTATGGTAGGTTGGGTTAGCCTCAACCAGTGTGACATCAATGGATGGATCTCCCTTTTTGATATAACGGGCTGCTGTTGCACCACCCATACCTCCACCAACAACAACAACTCGTGCTTTTGCAGCAGAGGCAGAAGGTGTGTATAGACTGAAGCCTGCTGCGGCAGCACCAAGTGTGCCACCTGAGACCTTCAGAAAGTTTCTACGGTTGAAATGTTTCGTACTCATCTGTTCTCTCCTCCTTATTTTTGGCTACCGTAGTAACTGATGACAGCATCCAAGCCTGCATGTCCTTCATCGGCAAGCAGTTGGTCCAGTTTCTTCTTCATCTTGCGGCTGATATCACGGTCCCCATTGATGAAGTCTTCCATTGTGTAGTGGAGATAAGGTGTCCATTGACCTGCAAGGATTCCAGAATCATCCGTTGCGTCACCGCCGGCTTCGTGGTGACATTTTTCACAGTATTTATTGTGTAATTGTTCACCTTTAGCGAGTTTTGTCGCATCTGCGCTCTGGCTTGCACCACGATATTCAATGTTTGCATAGTAGGCAGACATCGCAACGATTTCTTCTTCGGTGTATCCTTTGGCTACACGCCCCATTACTGTGGATTTCGTGTCACCATCACGGAACTCTTCCATCACCTCTACCAGATAATCTTCTGACATTCCGGCGATGGATGGTGTTGCGGGCCCATCACTAATACCATCCGTACCGTGACAACCTTCACAGGTACTGGCAAGCATTGCGCCGGATGCACCAGAGATTACCTTTGGTGGTGCTTTTTTGGCAGCTACAGGTGCAGCAGCTTTGGCTTTAGCTTTAGTGGGTTCAGCAGGTTGTTGTGAAGCACAGCCGACCATAATGGCAGCGGCGAGTGCCGAGACTGCAAACGTCTTCAGTTGCATCAAGTGATCCTCCTTCGAATTGTGATCATTATTATTCGGAGCACAAGATGCCCCTTTAATATCCAATGTTGTATATCTACTCCATCTTCCCCTGTTGGTGATGAAACAGAACAAATGTATACAGTGTTGAATAGGCTTATTCTCCATAAGAATGGCTATTACTGCAACAATTTATTTCTATATGACCCCGAAATAGTGTGGAAATAGTCAGCGCATGTATTATCGAAGCACTATTTTCAATGTGGTCGTAGAGTCTGTTGCCTGTTTGTTATGTGAAAATAGTTTGATTCCATTTTAGAGAGGTGTACACCAAATAGAGGTGCAAGCTATCTGATCTGGCTCAAATAGATACGTTCAAACAGTAGTTTGGCCCAGTGGAACAGGCGAGACTTGAAGATAATGGCACGCTTTTCACTACGGTAGACCAGTACGCCTGATGTGATGGAGTCCACGATACAGATTAGTTCAACCTTAAACTGGTGTTGTTGTGGGTTTCCGGCAATATCCGAGAGCATGTTATTGACGGCAGCTTCGGCCTGCAGGTCGGCCATATGGGCCTGCTTTGGCATCCAGCCGGGACCTGGAAAACTCCCGCTATCTCCGGCTACATAGATTCGTTCTGTACCTTCAACTCGCCCCCCCTGATCTGCTATCACAAAGCCGCCTTTAGATAGAGGCAAATTGCTCTCGGCAAGCCAGGCTGGGCCAGTTAACCCAGGCATAAACAGAGTGAGATCACTCTCAAATTCTCCACCTTCGGTGATGACACTATTTTTGGTAAAGCCTTTCATCTTGTGGCCGAGATGGGTCTCAATACCCCGTTTCTCCATTTCGCGTAGCAGTCCTTTAACTGCTTTGGGTCCGAGTCGTTTGCCCGGCTCTTCAGCCGGGCTGAAGAAGATTAGTTTGAATTTATTGCGACGCCCCTGTTTGCGTAAAAGTGTGTCGATACCGTAGAGGAACTCAAAAACAGGGCCGCCACGCATTGCTGCCGGTTCATTAGGGTTGCCTGCAAAGCCCATGGCTATAGTGCCTTCTTCCATTGCAGCAAGCTGATCCCGGATCTGTTCACCGGCAGCAATACCGTTACAAGGGATAATGGCATGCTCCTTGATGCCTGGGAGTTTCTGGATAAAACGGGCACCGCTAGCGATGAGCAGGCGGTCATAGGGGATGTTTCCCTGGTCGGTAACTACTTGACGACTCTCTTGATTCAGCCCTGTTACAGTGCCTTGATGGAAGATAATATCGAAACGGTTAAAGAAGTTATCGAGTGGGACCTCAAGATCTTTCCGGTTGCGCAGGCCTGAAGGGATCCAGATTGTGCTGGGTAGATAGGCAAAGACCGACTGTGGAGCAACAACAGTAATCGTCCCTGAAAAATTCTGTTTGCGTAAGGTTTTGATTGCGGTGAGTGCGCCAAATCCGGCACCGAGAATGACAATTTTTTCATTGTTATTGATGGTCATGTTCAGGTTCCCTAAGGTTTATTCTTGGTCAGAAGGTTTGTATTGAGGCTATTGCTCATAAAGCAGCGGTTTGATATGCCGTTCAAACGTAATGGGCATAAGCTGTCCACGGTGAAGGTAGCGAATACTGCCTTGCCGATCAACAATCGCTGAGAAAGGGAGTACCTGATTTCGATTTCCCCAGACTGTCATCATCTCTGGGGCTGTTGCAACCAACACGGGATAGTTGATTTTTAACTCAGCGGCAGAGAGCTGTAGCCTTTGAGGGTCATCGATGCCAACACCAAGGATCTGTAGACCATCACTTCCATATTGCTCTTGGTATTCAATAAACTCTGGAATCTCTCGCTTACAGGGGGGGCACCAGGTTGCCCAGAAGTTGACCAGAAGAACCTTTCCCTTCCAGTCGCTAATAAGGTGTTGTTTGCCTTCAATGTCGTTCATTGGAAAAGGGGGCAGGTCCCAGGCATTAATCGTTGCAGCCGATGGGGCATTGTGTCGAACCGGGTCTGCTGCATCTGCCTCACCCCCCTCAATGCCCAATTTAACAAAGAGCAGTAGTGCAATGCTAAAACCGGTAAGGTAGAGCACGGCAGTAAAGGGGTGGTGCTCGGTCAGAACGCGTCGAATCAGTTTTTGAATAGTATTCATAAATAAGTGGATCCTGTTGCTCATCTTTTCTCAAAAAGAAGGTCGTAGATGTTGTGTCCGAGTCGTTGGCCACGTTTTTCAAATTTGGTGACAGGGCGGTTCTCGGGACGTTGTGAAAAATTTTGATCACCTGCACGATTACTGAGTGCGGTGTGTTGACATAGCTGCTCCATCATCCACTCGGCATACTCTTCCCAGTCAGTTGCAAGGTGGAATAGTCCTCCTTTTTTTAAGCGGCTGATGACCAGTTGAATAAAAGGGGCTTGGACAATGCGTCGTTTATGGTGGCGTTTTTTATGCCATGGGTCTGGAAAAAAGAGCATTACACTATCCAGGCTCTGTTGTGGGATCTGTTTTGTTAGCACCTCAACGGCGTCATGTTTAAAGAGACGAATATTGTTGATCGTGCCTTTTTCTATCTCATCCAGTAGACGCCCAACGCCGGGGCGGTGTACCTCAATGCCTAAAAAATGGTTCTCTGGTGCAGTCTGCGCCATCTGCAGCAAGGCATCACCCATTCCAAATCCAATTTCTAAATGGAGTGGTGCTGAGTTATTAAAGAGTTGTTGTTCATCGATGGGGGGGCCGGGTTCAATTCCGAATTGTGGCCAAAGCTGGTCCAGTGCGCGTTGCTGGCTTGCAGTCATGCGCCCTTCGCGTCGCACAAAGGAGCGGATGTGGCGCATCTTATCCGCAATTACCATCATCAAGAGACTCAGGGCTATTACAGAAACATGCCGTCAATGGGAGATGAAGCGCTGGCATAAGCCTTTTTCGGCATTCTTCCTGCCAGAAATGCTTCACGCCCAGCCTCAATCCCCTTTTTCATGGCAGAGGCCATTAATACGGGATCTTTTGCTGCAGCAATCGCAGTATTCATCAGCACGCCGTCGCATCCAAGTTCCATTGCGATGGCCGCATCGGATGCGGTGCCAACACCGGCATCAACCAGAATAGGTACATTGGCATTTTCAATAATCAGCCTGATGTTGTGAGGGTTACGAATCCCCAAGCCAGAACCAATCGGGGCTGCCAGTGGCATGACTGCAACACAACCCATCTCTTCCAGTCTTTTGGCAATTAGCGGGTCATCAGAGGTATAAACCATCACCTTAAAATTGTCTTTAACGAGTGTCTCTGCGGCCTCAAGGGTCGCGGTAATATCGGGGAATAGTGTCTTCTCATCTCCTAGAACTTCTAGCTTGACCAGGTTATGGCCGTCTAGCAGTTCTCGCGCAAGCCGACAGGTACGAACAGCATCCTCTGCGGTATAGCAGCCTGCTGTGTTTGGAAGGATGGTGTATTTATTCGGGGGGATTGCATCCAGCAAATTGGGTTCATCAGGATTTTGACCAATATTGGAGCGTCGAATAGCGACAGTGACAATTTCAGCACCACTCACCTCGGTTGCGAGACGGGTCTCCTCCAAGTCTTTGTACTTACCTGATCCGACTAAAAGGCGAGAGTTGTAGGTCTCTCCCGCAATGATCAACGTATCGTTGTTTGCCATCGTTGTTTCCTTACTTTGTTATCTTCTGGTTGGTCTTGTGGACAGCTCAGGGCGCTACACTAGTAACAGTCACTGCTGCCGCCGCCAATGGCATGGACAATTTCAACCTTATCACCATCTTTAAGAGGTTGATCACCATACCTGCTTCTCGGGATGATTTCGAGGTTTACCTCCATTGCAACACGCTTATCAGCAAGACCTAGCTGGATAACCAAGTCTGCTGCAGTAGAGTCGTTAGAGAGCACATGGTCCTCGCCATTTAACAGGATAACCATTGGATAATAATTGCTTGATTGTTGTGGGTTTAAAAAGGACTATTATTTAAAGTAGCAGATTGTCGTTGTATCGGTTAGTAGTGTCAATGATTAGGGTTGACGACTCTGTTTATTCAGCAGACAATCAGTCACTCGGTGCGGGTGTAGTTCAATGGTAGAACTGGAGCTTCCCAAGCTTCAAACGTGGGTTCGATTCCCATCACCCGCTCCATTTTCAATAATTGAATGATGGCAATGAACGCAGAAAATGAATAGCAGAGATATGGTGCGGTCACTGATGACCAATACCGAATCAATGATCTGTTTTAAGGATCTAGAGGGGCGTTTTCTTCTGGTTAATCAGAGGTGGATGAGTCTTTTCGATGTTCAGTTGATCGATATCCTTGGTAAGCAGCATTATGGGGATTATACCGAGGAGCTTGCAGAGAAAAGCAATCAGAGCGATCTTCAGGTCCAGAAACAGAAAGGTGTCATGACTTTTGAGGAGCGTTTTAACGCAGGCGCAGGAGATTATCAGTTTTATACCACTAAATTCCCTGTGTTCGACAATGACAGCCAGCTTATTGGGACAGGGACCATCTCAGTAGATCCGAGTAGCCAAAAAATAGAAGGTAGTCAGCCAGAAGGGTTGCGCGACCCAGTCACTGGGGTCTTGAACCAAAATGCCTTCTTTGAAATGGCGGGTTATGAGTTTGTTCGTCGCGGTCGATACCATCAGCAGCTCTCTATGTTGTTGGTTGAAATTGAAGATTTCAATAAAATCAAGCAACTTCATGGCACAAAAATTAGCAACAAGATATTAATTGAATTTGCGGTGCTTCTCGAGGATCTGTTGCGTGATACTGATATTCTGTTTCGAATTGGTGATGCCAAATTTGCAGTGACTGCACCAGAGACCGGAGGGTCTGGGGGAACGCGGGCAGCTAAACGTATTCGAGAGGCCGTCAATGAGAAAGATTTCGTCCCAGTTGAGATGATTACATTGAGTATTGGGGTGGTTGAGGTGGTTAGTGAGGATGATTTAAAGAGTGTACTGAAGAGTGCTGAATTAGCCTTGTCTGAGGCAAAAGCCGAAGGCAAGAACCGAATAGTAATCGGTAGTGCATAAAACAATATATTGAAATCATGTAGAAAAAGTGTCCAGCCCCTCATCTATGGGAGGAGTGAGGGGCTGGAGGGTTCGTGTTGACTTAGACAAACCTGTCTTAGTGCGGGCCTTCAGAAACTGTTTGATTGTAGCTTCGAAACACAGTCAAACAGTTGAGGATAGAAGGGATATCGTTCCCAGGGAGGTGGGTGTCGATATCGATTATTAACGAACGCTTGTATTATAGTTTAGTTATAGACAATACACAAGTGAAATTGTCGGATATTTATTGTTGTCCCAAGCTATACTCCATAACCATGGTAAATGAGTTTGCACAGCCCTTGTTACAGTGGGCAGAAGTCTACGGTCGAAGAGATCTTCCTTGGCAGAAGGATCGTGATCCCTATCATATATGGGTCTCTGAGGTGATGTTGCAACAGACTCGTGTTGATACAGTCATTCCATACTTCCAAAAATTTATGGCCCGTTTTCCAGATATTTGTACCCTCTCGATAGCATCTTTAGATGAGGTTTTAGCGTACTGGTCAGGCCTTGGATATTATGCGAGGGCTAGAAATCTGCACCGGGCAGCCTCGGTTCTCTGTAATGAGCAGGGTGGATCTCTGCCAATGGATCGATTGGTGCTAGAGACACTGCCGGGTATTGGACGCTCAACGGCAGCGGCCATTTTATCGCTAGCATATGATCTTCCTGAACCCATTCTTGACGGCAATGTAAAGCGGGTGCTGAGCCGATATTATGAGATTGAGGGTTGGTCTGGGTCTGGCAGTGTACTGCGCCAGCTTTGGCAGTGTGCAGAAAAAAGTATGCCGGTGAGTTCTTGTGGGGCATATACCCAGGCCATTATGGATTTGGGGGCCTCTCTCTGCACACGTTCGAAACCACAATGTGAGCACTGCCCGTTAATGGCAGAGTGCATGGCGCAAATAAAAGGTCGAACAGATGAGTTGCCATCCCCCCGGCCGAGCAAAAAATTACCGCTGCGTAAAAACTATATGGCTATTCTTCACCACCCAAAAGAGTCTATGGTATTGCTACAGAGGAGAGCCGAAAATGGTATTTGGGGAGGGTTATGGAGTTTTCCGGAGTTTGAGGGGGAGCAGGAAAACGGAGAGTGGCTTCAACTTATTGAAGATAAACAGTTGCCCAACCCTGAATTATGGAATGATATTATCCATACTTTTACTCACTTCAGGTTACAGATAACACCGCTCTATTTTGAGCTGGATCATCAGTTGGAGATTGAGCACAAGGGGGTGGAGTGGGTTGCATTGAATCGTTTACATGAGCATGGTCAGCCAGCCCCGGTAAAGAAATTAATGAAGCAGCTACAACAAGAGAAAAATGTATGACTAGAATGGTGCATTGTGTGAAGTTGGGAAGCGAAGCCCCAGGATTAGAGCGATTAACCTACCCCGGTGAGTTGGGGCAACGAATATTTGAAAGTGTTTCAGTTGAGGGTTGGCAGCAATGGGTTCAGCAGCAGACCATTTTGATCAACGAGAACCGACTCAATATGGCAGAAGCTAAATCCAGAAAATTTCTGGAGCAGCAGATGGAGGCCTTCTTTTTTGGCGAAGGTTCGGAAATACCAGAAGGATTTACACCAAGCACTTGACCCTAGAGCTCTGATGCGATTCAATACGCAGCCTGCATTTGCAAGAACAACAAAGCAGATTTGGCCGGATAGCTCAGTCGGTAGAGCAGAGGATTGAAAATCCTCGTGTCGGTGGTTCGATTCCACCTCCGGCCACCATTTATAATATGCAAACACTAGCAAACGACCCCATAAGTCACTGACTCATGGGGTTTTTTGTTGGTTATTCACAAAATCACATAGGCAAATGATGGCAAACGATAGCATCCAATAGCACGGTATTTGACGGTATAAATGACGGTATCCTACAATCAGTAAACCGAAATACCGTCAAAAGGGGTGGCATACCGTCAAGCCCCCTCTCTTTGGCTGACCAGAGAGCCTCATTATGTCCAC
>DUYW01000016.1 GCA_013349825.1 Gammaproteobacteria bacterium
ATTGATACGGTTGAAGGGGAGTAATGATCTTACTTATACTGTTATGTTCAAGGTTTTGACTATTATCGGCAACTACGCGGTTAAATCCAACCATTTTATTTCATGATGATCTTCCACTTGTTCTTCAAGGTATAGGGAGATATAGTTCATTAATAGAGCAGATTTTGATATTTCGAAGGAGTATTCATGCCGACGGCACAAACAGTTACAGGTCATGCAGGTGGGGACCTGTATGGTACAAGCGTAGAAGACCAGTATCTGGTGTTTATGCTGGAGGGGAAACGGTATGGGATTGACCTGATAAAGGTTCAGGAGATTAAAGAGTGGGAAGAGCCGACTCCGATGCCTGGCACCGTATCTGAGGTGCGTGGGGTACTCAATTTACGTGGTGTTGTAGTGCCAATTGTTGACATGCGCTTGCGCTTTAATCTGGGGGAAGCCAGTTTTACCCGTGAAACAGTCATAATCGTTACACTGATTCAGCAGCGTGCAGTGGGCTTGGTGGTTGACTCTGTTTCTGATGTAATCTCTTTGACGGAGGGGCAGTTTAAGCCTTCTCCCAAGGTGGAGGGGTTTGATGCGCACCATATGAAGGGTATTGCAGCACTGGCAGATGGTATGGTGATTTTGTTAAATGCAGATAACCTGCTTTCTGCTGAGGCTTTGGAGATCAGCTAATTCCATAAGGCACGTGTGGATAGTAAAGAATAATTTTGACTTAGATAGATTTAACCTTGGAGTGAGAGAAGACGATGGCGAAAATACTGATTGTGGATGACTCAGTCTCTATGAGACAAATGGTTACCTTTACCCTGGAGGGGGTTGGTCATGAAGTAGATCAAGCTGAAGATGGTGTTGAAGCCCTGGAAAAGGCAAAAGCAAAACAGTATGAAATGGTCTTAACGGATGTCAATATGCCAAATATGGATGGTATTGAGATGACGCGTCAGATGAGGCAGGTCGATGGTTATCAGTTTTTACCTATTTTGACGCTCACCACTGAGGCAGCCGATGATAAGAAAATGGCGGGGCGTGATGCGGGTGCAACCGGATGGATTGTGAAACCATTCAGTCCTGATAAGTTGTTGGCAACCGTCAACAAACTGTTGGGATAATTTGCATTATCTGTAGTGGTGATAAAGCTGTATAGTTTAAAGATGAATAGATGCACTTGGGGGGCAGGTGTATCGCATAAAAAATGGACTGTTTTTAGGAGATCATGATAGATGGCTATTGATATGGAGCAATTTCGTCAGGTCTACCTGGAGGAGAGTTTCGAAGGACTTGAAATTATGGAGTCCGGTTTGTTGGAGCTGGATCCAGGCAAGGCCGATTCGGAGGAGATTAATACCATCTTTCGTGCGGCCCACTCAATCAAAGGAGGGAGTGCAACCTTTGGTTTTGAAGAGGTCACCGGTTTTACCCATATTATGGAGACACTGCTCGATCAGATGCGTTCTGAAGAGCGGGATGTTACGCCGGAGGTCGTTGATCTGTTATTGAGTTCAGTGGACTGTCTGCATGGGATGTTTGTTGATCTCAAGGCCGGCGATCCTATCAATGAAGAGCGTGTCGCTGCAGTACAACAGGATCTTGAGAGGGTGTTGGGGCAAGAGAGCAGTGTAGAGACTGTAGCTGCCGAGATTGAGCAGGTAACGGTTGCAGCAGCAGAGGGGTGGGGAATTAAATTTACCCCCTATCCTGGAATGTTGCGAACGGGTAATGAGCCACTGCGTATTTTTCGGGCACTCAGAGAGTTGGGTGAGCTTGAGGTGGTGGTTGATCGTGATGAAATTACAGTACTGGAGACCCATACACCGGAAGACTGTATGGTTGGTTGGCACCTGACCCTTAAGGGTGGGGCATCTCGTGATGAAATTGACGAAGTGTTTGAGTGGGTTGAGGATGACTGTGATTTAGAGATTACTGCACTGGCTTCTGAGGTAGCCTCTGTTGAGGTGGCCACAGTGACAAAAGCCACTCAGTCAGCCAGTTCTGCAAAAGCTGTAGCATCAGCCAGTCGAACCAAAGGGGATGGGCGTAAGAAAGGAGGAGGTAAACAGCAGAGCTCCTCCATTCGGGTTGCTATTGAGAAAGTGGACGGTCTGGTTGATATGATTGGAGAGCTGGTGATTACCCAATCCATGTTGAGTCAGATCGGAGAGAACTTCTCTGTCGATATGATTGAACGTATGCGTGAAGGCTTAGCACAACTGGAGCGTAATACGCGTGAACTGCAAGAGAGTGTAATGCAGATTCGTATGTTGCCCATCAGTTTTGCCTTTAATCGCTTTCCTCGAGTAGTGCATGATCTGAGTCAGACGCTCGGTAAGAAGGTTGAGCTGGTTGTCAGTGGTGAAGGAACAGAACTGGATAAGACGGTGCTCGAGCAAATTGGTGATCCTTTGATTCATCTGGTTAGAAATTCAATTGACCACGGTATTGAACTGCCAGAAGAGCGTATTGCGAAAGGGAAGCCTGAATTTGGTACGGTAAAACTCAATGCCTTCCATCAGGGAGGCAATATTGTCATTGAAGTTACGGATGATGGTGCCGGACTCGATCGTGGAGCTATTATTAACAAAGCGGTCTCGCAGGGGCTGATTGATGAGAGTGAAGAGTTACCGGATGCAGAGGTGTTTGATCTGTTATTTAGACCCGGTTTCTCTACTGCCAAAGAGGTTACAGATGTTTCCGGGCGTGGCGTTGGCATGGATGTGGTTCGCAGAAATGTACGTACTCTGGGTGGTAACGTTGAGGTCACTTCTAATCCAGGCGTAGGGTCCACGTTCATGGTGCGCCTGCCATTAACGTTAGCAATATTGGATGGACAGCTGCTACGAATTGGCAATGAGATTTTTATTATCCCTTTGGTATCGATTATCGAGTCGATTCAGGTCAATATGGATTTCGTTAACTCTATTGCACACCAGGCAGAAGTTTATAAGTTACGTGAAGAGTATCTACCCATCGTACGCTTACATCAACGTCTGCAGCTGGAGGATTGTAATAAAAATCTTGAAGAGGGATTGTTGGTTGTTGTAGAGGCAGATGGTAAACGTGCCGCCCTGATGGTAGATGATCTTCTTGGACAGCAACAGGTGGTTATCAAGAGCCTGGAGACAAATTTCCATAAGATGAGAGGGCTCTCTGGAGCAACAATTTTAGGGGATGGTACGGTTGCCCTGATTTTAGATGTTACAGATTTGATGAATGATGGTTCGATATCTTCAGATAACCATGGAGTGGGAGGAGTGGCTGGGCATGAGAACATGGGGCAGCATGGCTCTTCAGCCATTCACTGATGCGTCGAATTGCGGTTGTAAACCAGAAAGGGGGGGTTGGTAAAACAACCCTGACAGGGAATCTTGCATATGCCCTGACAAGGCTTGGAAAGCGGGTGTTATTGATTGATATGGATCCCCAGTCACACTTGGCAGCCAGTCTGGGGGTGGTAGAGCGCGGTCTTTCAGGAATGGATCGAGTTTTAATGCATCAGGAATCTTTGGGGGCGCATGCTATTCTGGTTCGGGACAACCTTAATCTGATTCCTGCAGGCAGTCAATTGGGGCAGCTTGAAGAGCAGGCGGGGCAGAGCACAGGGGGTAGTTGGTCGGGTACTTTGTTAAAAGAAGCGTTAGAGAAATCAGCAGTTGAGAGTGATTTTGTGCTGATTGATGCACCACCCTCGTCTGGTTTGCTGGTGGTTAATATTCTCTACGCAGCAGATGAAGTGTTGGTACCGGTGACTGGTGACTATCTGGGGTTGCAAGGGCTCTCTTATTTGATCGGGACGTTGAAAAAATTTGAGCAGTCTCTGGGACACCAGTTAGAGCGTAAGTTTGTGATGTCACGTTTCCAGAAACGGCGTCGTCTTGCCAGAGAGGTTAGAGAAAAGGTGCAGAGCTATTTCCCGGGGGAATTACTTAAAACACCGATTCGAGAGTGTGATGCCTTGGCAGAGGCGCCTGGCTTTGGCAAAAGTGTCATAGAGTATCGTTGGCATGCGCCAGGCGCCAGAGACTTTAAGTCACTGGCTAAGGATTTGATTTATGAACGTACCTATTAGAAGTGTCTTAGAGGCGAGCTGGTTTATTAAGCTGAAGATTCAGGAGGTCAGAGAGTTATGAGCAGTAGTGATATGATCGGACATGATCCATTGGCATGGATTAAAGAGGAACCGGAGGAGACAGCTGATAGCGCAGCAGTTAAAACTGCGACAGATAAAATTGTCCCCTCTGTAGAGACTCCCGCACAAGTGCTTATTGAAGAGAGTGCAGCGGTGGTAGAAGAGACGGCTAATGCACTGCCGCTGGTTTCAGAGACAGCAGTTGTAGTAGAGGCAGCGGAGGAAGCAGAAGTGGTCGTAGAGCCCGAACCAGTTCAGGTTGCTGCAAGCGTGGACTCTGGGAGGTTTAGCTTAGGGGAGCAGTTGGTGATCTCAACGGTTGGGAAGTTACGGGCTGAGTGGATGGACCAAATTATGGCGGATACCGAATCCCCGGTAGTTTTGGATGGTGGAGAGGTGCAGTCGATTGATACTGCGGGGTTACAGTTGGTGGTGGCATTGATTCGGGAGTTGGGAGAAGATGGCGTCTCCTGGCAATGGAGCGCATCTTCTGACACACTAAAGAGCAGCGCGGAACAACTCGGTATGAGTAAGATGTTATCTCTTGCCTAGGCGGGAATAGAAGTCGTAGCGAGGGGAAGCTGATTTGAGACAGATTTTAAATAATGTTGTAGGTCATTTAATGGAAAGTAGATAGAACTATGGAGCAGCAAGAAAATAGTGGTAACGACCATTCCCTTGGGTGGAAAGAGTTACAGGACACTGTTCTAACATTAAATCTGGCGGTTGCACAGATTGAGATGTCTATGAAGGATGGAAATCACTCAGTCTCTACCTTGATTGACTCTTTTACAGGGCTCTCTGGGTGTGTACAGGTCATTGAGAGTGCAAGCTCAGAAATTCCAGACCGGCCCGAACCGACCACAGACTGTCGCTCTATTCGTGAAACGGTTCAGACCAATGTTGATATCGTCTCAGAGAAAGTGGGAGCTGCCATTGTTGCGTTCCAGTTTTATGATAAATTGACACAGCGTTTGTCACATGTGAGCAGCAGTCTGGTGGCGCTTGCCGAGATCGTCTCAAATGAGGGTGAAACAGCCTCACATGAGGAGTGGCACCACTTGAGAGAGCAGATTCGTGATACTTACAGCATGGTGGATGAGGCCAGCATGTTTGAAGCTATTATGCAGGGAGAAGATATTCATGCCGCTATTCAACAGGCAAGCCAGAACAAATTAAGGCCGGTAGATGAAGTTGATAATTCAGGTGAGGTTGATCTGTTCTAACGACTGTCAGTCGTATTGTGAGAAGGCTGTGTGCTTAATTCCTGTATAGAATTCTGTATAGAATGTATTGGATCTACGGTAAGCTTGAGCTAAGGTTTTGTTGGGGAGTAGTTAAGAAAAATTTCAATAAAGGAGAGGAGCATGGGGGGATTTATAAATAACATATCAATTGCCAAGAGAATTGCCATCGGATTCGGGTTGATTCTTCTTTTGGCGGGGGTAGGTGGGGGGACTGTTCTGTTCAAGATGAATGAGTTGAGTAGCCATCTGAGCGATATTGTGGGTAACTATAATGTCAAGATTCAGCTCGCAACCGATGTACGGGATGAGGGGCGCAAACGGGCTGAATCTATTCGTGATATGTTATTGACCACAGATGAGGATAAGTTGATACTCTACAAGGCCGATTTTGATCGTTCGGTAGAACTCTATAGTGCCTTGATTCTGCAGCTGGATGAGCGGATCTCTGATGAACAAGAGGGGGCCTTGATGGATCGGATTCGCAAGAGTTCAGCAGCAACTTTCCCTGTAATGAATGTAATGATGCAGAATATCCTCGATGGCATTGGAGAGGACTCGATTGAGACGTTGCAGAGTGAGGGGGCAGCGCTGCAGTCTGAGTTGCTCAGTGCACTGAATGAGTTTGTGATACTAGGGCAAGATCGTATCAACGAGGGTAGTGCTAAAGCAGAGCAGGCTGCTAAGGATAGCTTTATCGTTGTGCTTTCAGTCAGTGGTTTGATCTTTGTCTTTATTCTGCTGGTTTGGTACCTGTTATCTCGCTCTATGACGATTCCCCTGCAAGGGATTGTAAGGTTGATGCAGGAGTTACGAGAGAGTGGAGATTTTTCAGTCCGCTGTAAAGATTATGGCAAGAGTGAACTGGGACAGGTGGCACTTGGTTTTAATGAGCTGATGGACTCATTGCAAGTTAATATTGATGCTATTCGCCAGGGTATGAGGGAGGTGGCAAATGGTGATTTGAGTGCTCGAATTGAGTCGGATGCCAAAGGAGATCTTGCAGAGCTGCGGGATAGTATTAATGGGACAGTAGATGAACTGAATGATACGGTAAATGCAATTCGTGAAATCATGCAGAATGTGGCGTTGGGGAATTTTGATCGGCTGGTTGAAAGTGATGCTAAAGGAGACCTTGCTGATCTGAGCGTCAATGTAAATGATAGTATCTCCAGTTTAAATACAGCCATTAGTAGTATTGACGAGGTTATGGGTGCGGTTGCAAAGGGAGACTTCTCTGTCCGGGTTGAGGTAGCGCTCTCGGGTGATCTTGCCGGACTGAGAAGCCACCTGAACAAGTCGTTGGATGCGCTCAGTGAAGCATTGGATGACTCGGTTGAGGTTGCAGTGGCCCAGTCAGAGGGGGATCTCTCTTCCCGCATTAATGGAAACCATGAAGGGCAACTCGGTGTGTTGCAGGGGGCCATTAATGCCTCTCAGGACAAGGTCTCCGGTGCCATTAGCGAAATTACCAAGTCTGCTGTCACCGTGGCAGATGCAGGTGAACAGATTTACCGTACCAGTTCTGACTTGAGTCAGCGTACTCAGGAGCAGGCTGCCTCAATTGAGGAGACAGCAGCCAGTATGGAAGAGATGACCGCTTCTGTGAAGCAGAACTCAGACAACGCCGGGCAGGCTGATCAGTTGGCAATCAATGCGAGAGATCTGGCTGAAGGGGGTGGCTCAGTGATGGATCGTGCCACTACAGCAATGAATGCTATTTCAGTCTCGAGTCAAAAAATCTCGGATATTATTGATGTCATTGATGGAATTGCATTCCAGACTAATCTTTTGGCACTGAATGCTGCAGTAGAGGCTGCAAGAGCCGGTGAGCAGGGGCGAGGCTTTGCAGTTGTTGCGGGTGAGGTGCGTACCTTGGCGCAGCGTAGTGCAGATGCAGCTAAAGAGATTTCAACGCTTATTGCAGATAGTGCAGACAAGGTCAAAGAGGGTACCGTGCTGGTGGATGAAGCGGGACACTCGCTGCAGGAAATTGTACATAGCATCAAAAAGGTGAGTGACATTGTTGCCGAAATTGCAGCGGCAAGTGCAGAGCAGACGACCGGTATTGAGCAGGTGAATAATGCGATAGCACAAATGGAGTCTCTGACTCAGGATAATGTCTCTCTGGTTGAGCGGGCCGCTTCAGCGAGTGAGTCGATGAGTCAGCAGGCAGCAGGAATGAAAGGGTTGGTTTCATTCTTTACTGTGGATGGGCTGGATATCTCTAGTGGTGCATCCACCGCTGAAGATAGCTCTTCGTTTGCCGACTCGACAACGGCTCAAAATGATGTGGAAGTTTTGTCACCATCACCATCACCATCACCATCACCATCAACTGCGTCTGCCGCCCCGGCACTTGTCTCAGCGGCAACAGCCGCAGGTGATACAGAGTGGGCAGAATTTTAACAGACGGAGTGCGGAGAGTGTTGCTGTAACAAACAGGGTGCCTGGAGCACCCTGTTTTTATTGTGGCAGAAAATAAGTAAAAATTTATGGTAGAGTCTGTGACTGTTTTTGAGAATCGATGTAACATTCAACTATGACTCTGATTATTGGATTACTGATTGTAATTTCTAGTGTGATAGGTGGTTACCTGCTTTCACATGGTTATCTGCTGGCGTTGTGGCAGCCTTATGAGTTATTGGTGATTTTGGGGGCGGCAACCGGTGCTTTGATTATCTCTAATCCGCCTCATGTGTTAAAGGCTGTGAAATCAGGGTTTCCACAGCTATTGAAAAAATCGGGGCATGATCGTCAGGCCTACCTGGAAATTCTCTCCGTAATGTACGAACTTTTTATGCGCTCCAGGCGCGGGGGTATGTTGACACTGGAGAGTCATGTGGAAAACCCGGATGAGAGCTATATCTTTCAGCAGTACCCGAAACTGATGAGTGATCACCACTATGCAGTTACATTTTTGACCGATTACCTGCGGTTGATGGTCGGGGGTAATATGAATAGTTTCGAGCTGGATAATCTGATGGATATTGAGATTGCCACCCATGAACATGAAACAGAACAACCAGCCAATGCGCTCTCAACAATGTCGGATGGACTGCCTGGTTTTGGGGTTGTTGCAGCGGTCATGGGAATTGTGATTACAATGGGATCACTGGACGGCCCGGTCGATGAGACAGGAGCACATTTGGCCGCAGCTCTGGTTGGAACCTTTTTGGGGATTCTGCTTGCGTATGGGTTTGTTGGCCCCTTTGCTTCGGCGCTAAGGCATATTGCTGAAGATGAAACAATTATGTTGAACTGTGTTAAAACGACTCTGGTAGCTACACTCAACGGTTATGCCCCGGTTGTGGCAGCCGAGTTTGGGCGCAAGGCGGTACCTAGCCACTTGAGGCCCAGCTTTTCTGAACTGGAAGAGCACTTTAATGATGTAGGCACGACTGAGCCTAGCTCAGGAGGTTAATCATGGCTGAGGTCATGCAACCCATCATTGTAAAAAAGTGTCGGCAAAAGAAGCATCCGGCACACAGCACCTCCTGGAAGGTTGCGCTTGCCGACTTCATGACCGCGTTGATGACGCTGTTTCTGCTGTTGTGGCTGTTGGCCTCTACCACACAGGTACAGAGAGAAAGCATCGCTCTGCAGTTTCAATTTCAAGAGAAAGTTAATGTAGAGACCAAAGGCAAAAAAGGAATTACCGGGGCCAACACGGGTAGTTCAAACTCGTTGATGGATCTTGGTGGACGTGGTCGGGAGATTGACCGGGAAGTTGAGGCCGATGAGCGAGAAGAAATTACCGATATCTATAAGAAGGTAAAGAATGAAAAGCTGAGGATGAAGCGACTCAAGCGTAATATTGAGCGCACCATTACTCGAAGTAAGGTGATGTCTAAATATAAAGATCACATCAAGTTAGAGCAGGTACCTGAAGGGCTAAAGGTTCATGTGGTTGATAAAAATGACAAGCAGATGTTCAAGAAAGGGGGGGGGATTCCCAAGGAGTTTACCCGACAGATTATCAGTCAACTGGGGACAACCATAAACCGCGTTCCCAATAAAATTGCAATTTTTGGCCATACTGATGCAGCAGCCTACACACGTATTAACTATAGCAACTGGGAGCTGTCTGCAGATCGTGCGAATGCAGCCCGAAGGGCCTTGGTGAAAGGCGGGATAAAAGCGGATCAGATTGATCGGGTGGTCGGTCTGGCAGATACCCGTCCATTTGATCCGGAAAACCCTGAGGCAGCATCAAACCGAAGAATCTCAATTCTGGTCCTCAATCAAGACGGTGTTGATAGCCGCTTCATGATGGACTATTAATGTTGAACCAGAGAATAAGTGAATGAGTGATCAGAAAGAGAGTTATTTTCTCACCCCGGTGAGTAAGCAAAGCTTTTCAGAGTATTTCTGCAAAAAGGTTGTGGGACCGGAATATGATGGGCTGTTGAAGCTGTTGCAACAGATAAAAAAACCAGTGCAGTTAATGGTCGATGATGAGACAAGCGCAACACACCATTATCACACCTCTGTCGTGATGCAATTTGATCCACAGCAGAAACAGATATTGTTGGAACCCTCAGATGAGAATAAATTTAATGAGCTGATCGTTGAGCATGGCTTGATCCTGTTGACCCAGCTTGATGAAGGAATGATACAGATTGCAGTTGAACAGGTAGAGCTGAGAGATGAGGGGGTTCATTGTCAGTTACCAGACTCGTATCTATTGGTTCAGCATCGGCAGTCACACCGAACCAAGA
Organism: Gammaproteobacteria bacterium; assembly: GCA_013349825.1. Lineage (GTDB taxonomy): Bacteria > Pseudomonadota > Gammaproteobacteria > Thiopontia. The sequence continues at coordinate 10,095 of DUYW01000016.1, forward strand.
CGCATGGTGATCTTAAGTTTGACTCTCTCAGCTTAAGGGAGATGGGGGTTCGAGAGATTATTGTGGAAGACCTGAGTGATCTTGGCTTGGGGTTGAAGTTGACCGGAAAGTCACTCTATATGCCTCCGAAGGGAACCCAGCTCTATGATGGACAATTAACGCTGCCACTATTCGGAAACATCACGATTGATGTTAAAATAATGGGAGGAAAGAGATATCAGGGCTCGGATGGCAGAGAAGGGATGGTTGTCGGAGTGACCTTTGTGCGTTTAAGTTCTGGTACACGTGCGCTGTTACAGCGCTATATCTTCCGAAGAGATCTGGAAGACCGAGGCAGGCTGGATGAGCTTGAAAATCTGGATCACAGCCAGATAGTCGCAGGGAACCCGGTGATGCTGGATAGAATGTAATCGCCTGTTTGAGTCGTCACTTTGTCGACACTGACTCGGTGTTGTGGCTGAGTGAATGAATAACTCATTAAAAGTAAATGCTTTTTTTTGTTGGTATATTTATTGCTATTCAAGGCCTATGAAGAGCAGCAGACATTCATCGTGTTTGCTAAAGTAGGTAGAAAATAGTCTTGTAGGGAATGAAGTACTCATAAAATGGATGACTTGCTGTCACAAGCCGAAGTGGATGCCCTCCTCAGTGGGATGGATGGGGGAGATGTAGAGACTGACTTGGGTTTAGGAATGGAGTTGGATGGGGATGTCTCCAATTTCGACTTTACGACTCAAGAACGTATTATCCGTGGGCGCATGCCAACCATGGAGATGATCGCAGAGCGGTTCGCCCGAAATCACCGCATTACACTTTTTAATCTACTGCGTAAAACGGTAGAAATTGGCGTAGTGGGTATCAATGTCATCAAGTTTAGTGAATATTTGAGAAACCTTTTTCTGCCCACCAGTCTGAATCTGGTCAGGATTAACCCTTTTCGGGGGACTGCGCTGGTTACCTTTGATCCCAAGTTGGTTTTTTCGGCAGTGGACTACTATTTTGGTGGTCTCGGTAAATTTGCATTCCGTATTGAGGGGCGTGAATTTACAGTGGTTGAGAATCGGGTCATCAGCATTATGTTGGAACACTTTTTTGAGGATATGGTGAGTGCTTGGGAGATGGTTGAGACGGTCGATTTTGAGTCGGTCGGGCATGAGGTGAATCCACAATTTGCCAATATTGTGGGGCCTACAGATCCTGTTGTAGTGATGGAGATGAGTGTGGATCTGGAGGGGGTTGGTGGCGAGATGCATATGGTCATCCCCTACTCTATGCTGGACCCCGTGCGAGAAAAACTGGAATCTGGAACGGTTACAGAAGCGGGTGATGTGGATGATCGATGGTCGAAAGCACTCTTTCATGAAGTGGAGGGGATTAACGTAGCGATGGATTGTCAATTGACTGAGGTGAGTATGAAAGTCAGTGACGTGCTGAATATGGAAGCGGGAGACATTATTCCCATTGAAATGCCCGAGACAGTACTTTTACGTGTAGAGGACGTGCCGGTTGTACGTGGTAAATTGGGTGTCCATGATGGATGTAAGGCGATCCGTGTAACAGAAGGTGTTGAAGTTCCAGAATTGGTGCTGAAAGTCGATCAGAACAAGAATATTCAATAAGGCAGAGCAATGAGTGATGATGACGAAAAAGTAGACCTGGATGCGGCCGAAGCAGAACTGGCTGGTTGGGGAGATGCGTTGGAAGAGCAGGGTGTTGATGGGTCTGCTCCAATGGAGGACTTTACCGGTAGCGAGGGGGATGGTGAGGAGATCAGCCTTGATGTGGTGCTGGATGTTCCGGTCTCCCTTGCAATGGAGGTGGGCAGCACGATGATTACCATTCGAAATCTATTGCAGTTGACGCAGGGGTCGGTCGTTGAGTTGGATCGTCTGGCAGGAGAGACGCTGGATGTCAGAGCCAATGGGACCTTGATCGCACATGGTGAGGTGGTTGTGGTGAATGAGAAGTTTGGCATTCGAGTACTGGATGTGATTACTCCCGAAGAGCGTATACGTAAAATCAAGAAGTGACATTGATCTGTTTTCAGAGGTTTTTAGCTATTTCCGGGGGAGACTAGATGAATGATCTGAAATTTCAGTGGTATGAAGCCGGAGTAGCTGCAATTATTGAATACAAGATATTGATTTAAGAGTTTTTAGAGGTGTTCTTTAGTGCAAAATTACTGCTAAAATAGCCCCATGAACGAGAGTGAACAAGCGATTGAATTGGTTAACCAGCCGTTGGGGATGGCACAACTGTTTCAGACCTTCTTTAGCCTGCTGTTGGTTGTACTGCTGATTATTGGAATTGCCTGGGTTTTGAGGCGTAGTGGCCGTTTTGGGATTGCTTTGGGAGGGCAGCTTCGTGCTGTTGGTGGTTTGTCTCTGGGAGGGCGTGACCGTATTCTTCTGGTTGATGCGGGTGGTACTCACCTATTGTTGGGGATCTCTCCGGGCGGTGGTATCCAGACGCTCTATGTTTTTCCTGAACCTCTGGAGCTGGGTGAGGAGTATAGTGGTGAGGCTCCGCCCTTTGCGGAGGCACTCAAAAAGGTGTTGAACGCTAAAAAGTCAGAACGTGAATAATATGAGAACTTCTCGAACGGTTGTTGCTACTGTGGAGCAGTCGAAATCACGTGCATCTAACTGGTTTCCGCTGAATTGGTTGGGGTTATTGCTATTACTGCTCGCTCCTGTCAGCTCTTTTGCGGCGGGAATTCCAGCGATCACGTTGAGTGAAGATGGCGGGACCTATACCCTCAGTTTGCAAATCCTGATCATGATGACGATGCTGACTCTGTTACCGGCAGCATTTATGACCATGACCTCTTTTCTCCGTATTGTGATTGTGTTGGCCCTGTTACGTCAGGCGATGGGCACGATGCAGAGCCCCAATAATCAGATCTTGATCGGGTTGGCGATGTTTATGACCTTTTTCATTATGTCTCCTATTTTTAATCAGGCCTATGATCAGGCCGTTGTGCCACTGATGGCAGATGAGATTAATATGGAGACCGCACTACAGAAAGGCTCTGTCCCTTTTCGGGGCTTTATGATGCAACAGGTGCGAGAGGATGATCTGGCATTTTTTGGCGAGATGTCTGGCGTAGCCTCTTTTGAAGATGAGAAGGATGTCCCATTCTCTGTGCTGCTCCCCTCCTTTATGACCAGTGAGCTGAAGACAGCGTTTCAGATTGGCTTCTTGATCTTTATCCCCTTTCTGATTATCGATATTGTGGTTGCGAGTCTACTGATGTCAATGGGTATGATGATGTTGTCACCGATGATTATCTCGCTACCGTTCAAGATATTGTTGTTTGTGTTGGTGGATGGCTGGACCCTGGTGCTGGGTACGCTGGCCTCCAGTTTTCTGGTTCAATAAGGGAGGGCGCGCATGACTCCAGAGACCGTAATTACCGTTGGGCAACAGGCGATGGAGGTGGCAGCCATGTTGGCGGCACCGTTGTTGCTCTCTTCACTGGCGATTGGTCTGTTGATTGGTGTGTTTCAGGCGGCAACACAGATCAATGAGATGACCCTCAGCTTTATTCCGAAGCTGATGGTGATTATGTTTGTCTTGATGACGGCGGGTAACTGGATGTTGGCCACGATGATGGATTTTACCCGGCGTCTTTATGAAAGTATCCCCTTTCTGATTGGATAAAGTAGATGGGTAATTACGGAGAGGTGTGTTGACGGTTTCCGTTGATCAAATCAACAACTGGATCGGTTTCTATTTCTGGCCCTTTATTCGGGTGACCGGAATGTTGGTGGTGGCGCCAACCTTCTCTACGCGCACGGTCCCGGTTCGAATTCGGGTGATGATGACCGTAGTGGTGACCTTGGTCATGGCTCCAACGCTACCCCCCATGCCAATGCTGGACCCGTTTACTCTGGGAGGTGTGTTACAGATTGCCAACCAATTTTTGATTGGGTTGGCGATGGGGTTTGTACTGTCGATGATCTTTCAGGCCTATACGGTGGCAGCGCAGACGATGGGGATGTCGATGGGGTTGGGGTTTGCGATGGCAATCGACCCCAATAATGGGGTCCAGGTCCCGGTATTGGCTCAGCTCTACGTGCTGTTTGCAACCCTGGTCTTTCTCTCTTTGAATGGCCACTTAATGATCCTGGATACCTTGAGAGAGAGCTTTTTTACCATGCCGGTCTCCAGCCACCCACTGTCGCAGGATGCAATCTGGTCGGTGGTGAGTTGGAGTAGAGAGATCTTTATCGGGGGGGTGAAAATCGCAATACCCATTGTGATTACACTATTGTTGATCAATATCTCGTTTGGTGTAGTGACTCGTGCCGCACCTCAGCTCAATATTTTTGCGGTTGGCTTTCCGGTCTCTATTATGGTGGGGTTCTGGCTGGTAAGCGTCGCCTTTCCACAGCAAGTCTATCCGCGTCTGGTCGAATTGATCGAAAAGGCATTCTCGGCAGTACAGGCACTGCGACTGGACGGGGGGTAAGTTATGGCAGATAACGAAGACGGTACCGAAAAGACCGAGGAACCTACCGGAAAACGCCTCGAGGAAAGTCGCGAAAAAGGGCAGATACCCCGCTCTAAGGACCTCAATACCTTTGTGATGTTGATGATGTCGGCGGTTGGTTTTCTGACACTGGGTGGCGAGATGGTTCGACAGATTATGGCGGGTCTTGCCAAAGGATTACAACCGGGACGTCACTACTTCTATGACACCACTGCCATGATGGGGTTGTTTGTCGACCTCTTTATGAATGGTATCTGGTTGATGGTCCCCTTTGTTGCAGTGATGGCGATCGCTGCGCTCGCCTCACCCATTATGATGGGGGGGTGGGCCTTTAGTACGCAGGCGATGGCCTTCAAGATCAGCAAGCTGAACCCGGCTAAAGGGATTGCCAATATGTTCTCTATCAAGACGCTGGTAGAGTTATTTAAATCTATTGCCAAATTTGTGCTGGTGATGTCGGTGGCAACAGGGCTACTCTCTTCTCAAATTGGTCTCTTTTTGGGACTCGGAGCAGAGCCGGTCAACCAGGCCATTCTCCATGCAGGCAATGCGATGGCCTGGTTCTACCTGATACTCGCGTTCACCATGATTGCCGTGGTGGCGATTGATGTCCCTTTTCAGCTCTGGAATCATAACCAGCAGATGAAGATGACACTGCAAGAGGTGAAGGACGAGGCGAAAAATTCTGAGGGACGTCCTGAAGTAAAACAGCAGATTCGTCGTAGACAGCAAGAGATTGCGATGAACCGGATGATGCAGGATGTCCCCGATGCTGATGTAGTGGTCACCAACCCGACCCATTTCGCCGTGGCACTGAAGTATGATCAGGAGAATATGGGTGCTCCGCGGATTGTTGCCAAAGGGGCAGACCTGATTGCGCTGCAGATTCGAACCGTTGCCCAGAAGCATGATGTGGTGATGATCTCAGCACCACCTCTGGCACGAGCACTTTACTTTTCTGCTGAGATTGGGCAGGAGATTCCGCAGGGACTCTATATGGCGATCGCACAACTGCTGGCCCATGTATATCAACTGGATGGTGTTGTAGCGGATATGGAGGATAGGGTTTTGAAGGATCTACCCATTCCCGAAGAGTATCAGATGGATGCAGAGGGTAATCCTGAGGTGAATAGTGCAGAGCAGATGGTGTGAAAGCGGATGCAGTCCAGTAGAATAGCACGATGGATCTAGAACAACTGAAACGAATTATTACCCAGGCGCTTGGTGCGCCTCTGATGTTGGTGATGATTATGGCGATGTTGATCATCCCCTTGGCGCCTTGGGCGCTGGATATCTTTTTTACCTTTAATATCGCGTTGGCACTGATTGTTTTGATGACAGCGGTCTATGCGATGCGACCGCTCGACTTTTCTGTCTTTCCAACCATTATTTTAATCTCCACCTTGATGCGGCTGGCGCTCAATGTCGCCTCTACCCGCGTCATTCTGATGGAGGGTCACAGTGGAGGAGCAGCTGCAGGTAATGTAATTGAGGCCTTTGGCAGCTTCGTGATTGGTGGTAATTTTGCGGTGGGGTTGGTGGTCTTCATGATTCTGGTGATTATTAACTTTGTAGTAATTACCAAGGGTGCGGGGCGTGTCTCGGAGGTGAGTGCCCGCTTTACCCTGGATGCGATGCCGGGTAAACAGATGGCGATTGATGCGGATCTCAATTCCGGGTTGATCGATCAGGATGAGGCGAAGCAGCGTCGGGTTGATGTTGCCAGGGAGGCCGAGTTTTATGGCTCGATGGATGGTGCCAGTAAGTTTGTGCGAGGGGATGCGGTTGCTGGAATCCTGATCCTCTTTATCAATATTGTGGGTGGTTTCATTATCGGTATGGCACAACATGATCTGAGTGCGGCACAGGCGGCAGAGAACTACATTGTCTTGACCGTTGGAGATGGTCTGGTTGCGCAGATTCCGGCATTGGTGCTCTCGACGGCAACGGCCATTGTGGTGACGCGTGTCTCTGATGCGTCAGACCTGGGCGGGCAAATTTTTGGCCAGCTATTTGCAAAGCCACAAACGTTGATAGTTGCAGCCAGTATTATTGGACTGTTGGGTATCATTCCGGGTATGCCCAACTTTGCCTTCCTGACGCTGGCCTCAATCCTGGGTGGTGCGGCTTATATGATCTCCATGAAAAACCAGGAGCAGAAGGTGGAGGAGGCCGCAGCAACTGAAGTGGCTGCGGATGAGATGGAGGTGCCGCGTGAGAGAGATGTCGGTTGGGATGATGTAGAGACGGTCGATCCATTGACGCTGGAGGTTGGTTACCGACTGATTCCAATGGTTGATACCAACCAGGGAGGGGAGTTGATTGATCGTATTAAAGGGATTCGGAGAAAACTCTCGAAAGAGCTGGGTTTTTTGGTGCATGCTGTGCATATCAAAGATAATCTGGACTTGGTTCCAACAGCCTATCGTGTGCAGTTGATGGGAGTCCCTGTGGGTGAGGGGGAATTGGTTCCAGATCACTATCTGGCAATCAACCCAGGGCAGGTTTTTGGTGAGCTTGAGGGGAAGCAGACCAAAGATCCCACCTTTGGAATGGATGCAGTCTGGATTGATAGTGATCACCAAGAGCATGCGCAGTCGATGGGGTATACCGTAGTGGATGCCAGTACGGTTGTGGCAACACATCTGAGTGATATTGTACGTAGCCATGCCAGCGAATTGATTGGGGTGGATGAGGTGAAGGAGCTGTTGGAGCGCCTTTCAGAGAGTGCGCCGAAACTGGTCGAAGATCTGGTGCCGAAAACTGTAGAGTGGGTGGTTGTGCTCAAGGTATTGCAGAATTTGCTGGAGGAGGCAGTCTCTATTCGCGACATGCGCACAATTGCTGAAACTTTGGCTGAGCATGCGCCAAAAGGTCAAGATCCTGACGCTTTGACAATGGCGGTACGAAATGCCCTGGGGCGCTCTATCGTGCAGGAGCTTGCAGGTATTGCTGGTGAACTGCCTGTAATCACTTTGGACCCTAACCTGGAACAGATATTGCATCAGTCGGTTCAGGGTGGTGGAACAGGGGGTTCCGCACTAGAACCTGGATTGGCAGAACAGATGAATCAATCGTTATTGGATGCGGTACAGCAACAAGAGGTCGAAGGGCAGCCAGCAGTATTATTGGTCGCGCCAACGATTCGTCGTCTACTTGCGCGGATGTTCCGTCACTCCCTGCCAGACTTGACAGTACTCTCTTATACAGAGGTGCCGGATGATCGCTCAATTCGTATGGTTGCGAATGTGGGTGGTCAAGGTTAATTACAAATTAATATAGAGTAGAAAGAGATTCATAACTCATGAAGATGCGTCGTTTTTTTGCCCCTTCTATGTCCCAGGCCTTGAGGCAGGTGCGACGGGAACAGGGTAGCTCAGCAGTGATACTTTCTCAGCGTAAAGTTGAGGGTGGTGTTGAGGTAGTGGCTGCCGTTGACCCGGATATGTTGGAGGTTGAGGCCGCTACAGAAGAGCGTAAGGCAGAGCACCATACCCGCTTTAAGCAGCGCCCGACTGAACTCAAATTTGCTGCAGATGCAGCGGTTACCCCGGCTGCAGTTGGCTCGCCAACGATGAAGGGTTCTAACGAGTTGACAGAGATGCGCCGCGAAATGCAGCAGATGCGTACCATGATGGAGCAGCATCTCTCTCTGGTGAAGTCAGTTTCACCGATTGAAGGAGAGCCACAGCAGCATTGGCTGAATGAAAGGTTGGCTGAGTTGGGTATTGCTTCCGATATCTGTGAGCAAATTTGGGATGCAGTGAAGTCTGAAGATTCAGATAACCATTGGTCGCACGCGCTGAACTGGCTGGAAACTGAGTTGCCGATGGGGGATGATCAGGTGCTGCAACAAGGTGGAGTGATCGCACTGGTAGGGCCTACAGGTGTGGGTAAGACCACAACGGCAGCCAAATTGGCAGCCCGCTATGCCTTGCGTAACGGAACCAGTCGAGTTGCTCTGGTGACAACAGATGCCTTTCGGATCGGTGCGCAAGAGCAGTTACGTGCCTTTGGGGCGCTGATTGGTGTTTCAGTATACGCAGTGAATGAGATCGAAGATCTTCATCAGACACTTGAAGCGATTCAGGACCGTGATCTGGTGATTATCGATACTGCGGGCTTGAGTCAGCGAGATATGCAGTTGCTGGAGCAGTTGGCAGTGCTGCGTACAGGGGAGATCAAAATAGACCCTTATTTGGTGGTTTCTGCAACCACACAGGAGCAGGCGCTGGATGAGACTGTTGCTGTTTTTAACCGTATTGAGTTGAAAGGGGCGATTCTCTCCAAACTGGATGAAGGTGGGGAGCTGGGTGCTGCAGTCAGTGTTTTGTTGCGTCATCGACTGCCATTACTTTACCTGGGGAATGGACAACGGGTCCCTGAGGATCTGCAGGTAGCCAGAGGACGCGAACTGGTCGATCAACTGGTCTCTCAAAAACGTAATGAGAAAGAACGCCTCACCCTGCTACAGGGTGGGTTGCAGCACTCAAACAGAACTCAGGTAACAGGATAGTACTATGGTAGATCAGGCAGAGGGAATCAGAAGAATGAGAGGACAACAGAAGCCGGTCAAAGTGATTGCGGTCACCAGTGGAAAGGGAGGGGTTGGCAAGACCAATGTGTCTGTCAATCTCTCGATATCACTTGCCAAGAAAGGGCATAAAGTGGTGTTGATGGATGCAGATCTTGGATTGGCAAATGTGGATGTCATGTTAGGTTTACACTCTAAATTCAATATCTCTCATGTACTGAATGGTGAAAAAAATCTGGATGAAATCCTTCTGCAGGGTCCTTCCGGTATACAGGTCATTCCGGCAACATCAGGCGTTAAACGGATGGCTGAATTGACCCCGGTTGAAAATGCCGGGTTGATTCGTGCCTTTGGCGAGCTTGAATACCCGGTTGATACCATGATTGTTGATGTGGCTGCAGGTATTTCTGATAGTGTGGTCAGCTTTGGTCGGGCAGCACATGAGGTGGTTGTGGTTGTCTGTGATGAGCCTTCTTCTATTACCGATGCCTATGCACTGATTAAGGTGTTGAGTCGTGAGTATAGTGTTGAACGGTTCCATATCCTCTCCAATATGGTTGAGAGTGAGGCGCATGGAAGAATTCTCTATAAAAAACTTTCCTTAGTGGCTGAACGTTTTCTGGATGTTACACTCGACTATTTGGGAACGGTACCTTTTGATCAGGCATTGCGTCGGGCTATTCAGAAACAAAATGCAGTGTGTGATATGGATCCAAACAGCCCTTCAGCAAAAGCGTTCCGTCGCATTGCTGCAGGCATAGAGCGCTGGCCAAAACCCAGTCGGGCCGGAGGGTATCTTGAATTTTTTGTTGAGCGACTTTTGCAGAGTGAAGTAGGGTAAGTTAAACGTGAAGGGACATGCAGCATATGCAACGGTACAGAAAGGAGGCGTCGAGCAACAGCTCGAAGAGCATCTGCCGTTAGTCAAAAGGCTGGCTCACCATCTTTCAGCACGTCTACCCTCATCGGTACAGATTGATGACCTGTTTCAGGCCGGTATGATCGGCCTGCTTGAGGCGCTCAATAAATATGATGCCTCCCAGGGGGCGCAATTTACCACCTATGCATCGATTCGAATACGGGGTGCAATGCTGGATGAACTACGTCGGGGGGATTGGGCGCCTCGCTCAGTACATCGCAAGAGCCGGGATGCAATGGGAGCATTGAGTCGTCTGGAACAGCAGGGGCGCGGGACCTCTGATCAGGAGATTGCTGACGAGATGGGGGTTTCGGTTGAGGAGTACAGCAAGATTGTGCGCGACTCCAATATGACCTGTTTTTACTCCATTGATCTGTTGGATGAAGAGACTCCTGGGGGCAGTAACATTGAAGATGGCCGCTTGGGGCCGCTTGAAATGCTCTCTGACGTGGGTTTCAGGGATACCTTAGCTAAAGAGATAGGGCGACTGCCCGATAGAGAGAAGATGATGATGGCCCTCTATTATCAGGAGGACCTCAACCTGAGAGAGATAGGAGAGGTCATGGGAGTGAGTGAATCAAGAGTTTCGCAAATACATGGACAGGCAATGATGCGATTGCGGTCAAGAATGAAGGATTGGGTGTAGCGCTATGGATAAAGGAATGAGAATTCTGGTTGTAGATGATTTTGTAACCATGCGTAGAATTGTAAAAAATCTGTTGGGAGAGCTGGGTTTTAAGAATCTTGATGAGGCCGATGATGGAAGAACGGCGTTACCCATTCTTCAGCAGGGAGGCGTCGATTTTCTGGTAACGGATTGGAACATGCCGGGAATGACGGGGCTGGATTTGGTGAAGGCGGTTCGTGCAGACCCCAAACTCAAAAATACCCCGGTTTTGATGGTAACCGCCGAGGCGAAAAAAGCACAGATTATCGAGGCAGCCAAAGCGGGTATTAATGGGTATGTAGTAAAACCCTTTACTGCAGGTACGCTCAATCAGAAGATTGAAAAAATCTTTGAACGTATCGATCAAAAGAGATAGAAAGTCAGGAGCAGAACGGCTATGGGGGATGTAAAACCATTGATTTCACTGGATCAGGCGCGTGAGTTGGTTCTGGCGTTAGAGCACAATGATGTGGCTGCAGCCAATGAGCAAGTTGAGTCACTGCTAGAGCTGAAAGATAACCCGATTTACCAACAAGTGGGTGTGTTGACCCGTGAACTGCATGATACGGTATCCCAGTTTAAAGAGGACCTGGGCACCTCGGGTGTGACCGGTCAGGAGATTACAGATATCCGTGCACGGCTTCACCATGTGATTGAATTAATGGAGAGTGCAGCCAATGAGAGCCTGGCTGCGGTAGAAGAGAGTGTTCCATTGGCTAAGGGGATTATCGATGGTGCCGATAAGATAGCAGAAGGGTGGGACCGTTTCCGCAATAGAGAGTTGGATGTGGAACAGTTTCGTGAATTAAGTGATGACATTACTGAATTTATGTCGATTGCAGCGGGCAACTCAGAAAGACTCCATTTACGCCTCAATGAAGTGATGATGGCGCAGAGTTTTCAGGATCTGAGTGGTCAGATTATCCACCGGGTGGTTGATGTAATCGGTCGGGTAGAGGATAGTCTGATTGAGTTGGTGCGTCTTTCCGGTCAGGAAGAGGAAGAAACCCGCTCAGAAGGTGATGCACATGGGCCTGTTGTGCCGGGACTTAAACAGAGTGATGTTGTTAAAAGTCAGGATGAGGTAGATGATCTGCTCTCTAGCCTGGGATTTTGATGTAGAGGAAAACAGATGGCATTTGACCCTAACAGCGAGATTTTTCATGACTTCCTACAGGAGGCTGGAGAGCTACTGGAGGGGCTGAATGAACAGTTGGTTGATCTTGAAAGTAATCCAGATGATTCCGAAGCTCTGAATGCTGTATTTCGGGCATTCCATACCATCAAGGGTGGGGCCGGATTTCTTGAGCTGAGTGCGATTGTAGAGCTGTGTCACCGATCAGAAGACCTGTTTGGAAAGATTCGTGAGGGACAACTTCAGCTAACACAAGAGGTCATGGACCCGGTGTTGGCCGCAGTGGATGAACTCAATACCATGTTTGAGGCCCTGCAGGAAGGGGTTGAACCGGCCTCCGCTCCGGCTGAAGTTCTCCAGCAGCTTGAGGCAATGCTCCATGGAGGGGGTGCGGAGGCAGCACCCGTAGAGGTGGTTGCTGAACCAGAACCTGTGGTTACAGAAACGGTTTCCCACTCTGCGGAGGATGGTGATGACGATATTACAGACGATGAGTTTGAAGCACTGCTTGATCAGCTGGATGATTCTTCGGAAGGGGATGATTTAAGCAGTTCAGCAGGTTTTGTAACCGATGTACTGCTCGGTGGTGATCCAAATGACGATATTACCGATGATGAGTTTGATCTGCTTCTGGATGCACTAGACGGAGAGGATAGTCCGGGTGATGTACCACAAGCAGTAGCATCAGCAACCCCGTCCCCTGTAGAGGATCAGGTGGAACAGGTTGTTTCTCAGCAGGCTCCATCTGTTGATACAGCAGTGACCGCGACCAAAAAGGCTGCAGTTAAACAGGAGTCTCCAGTCGTACCTTCGAAGAAAGGGGGGCATGCTTCAAAAGTTGAGTCCAGTGTACGGGTAGATACGCGTCGTTTGGATGACGTGATGAATATGGTGGGTGAGCTGGTACTCATCCGTAACCGTTTTGATAATTTGAAACAGTCGATCTCTTCTGAGATTGTGGACCGGACTATATCAGACCTCAACCTGCTGACAACAGATATTCAAGAGGTGGTGATGCGTTTGCGTATGCAGCCTGTACGCAAGGTATTTAGTCGTTTTCCTCGAGTGGTACGTGATCTGGCCAAAAAATTGGGGCGTAAAGTTAAGTTACAACTGGTCGGTGAAGAGACTGAAGTTGATAAAAACCTGGTAGAAGAGTTAGCGGACCCCTTGATTCACCTGATTCGAAATGCAGTTGATCATGGAATTGAGACTCCCGATGTGCGTCTTGCGCATGGTAAGCCTGCTGAGGGTACTGTAGTGCTCTCTGCTGAGCAGGAGGGTGATCATATTCTGTTGACAATTAAGGATGATGGGGCAGGAATGAATCCTGAAACCTTGCGTCATCTGGCGGTTAAACGGGGGATGATGGATCATGAGACTGCAATGCAGCTATCCAATCGTGCGCTCTTCAGCCTGATTTTTGAACCGGGGTTCTCAACCAAGAAAGAGATTTCAGATGTCTCTGGTCGTGGTGTAGGGATGGATGTGGTCAAGACCCATATCAGTCAGCTCAATGGCCAAGTTGAGATTGACTCTGAAGTTGGTGGGGGAACAACCATCTCTATTCAGGTGCCGCTCACCCTGGCCATTATGCCGACCCTGATGGTGCTTGTCGGCAACCAGAATTATGCGATTCCATTACCCGGTATTATGGAGTTGTTTGAGCGAAGTTTAGTTGAAGTTGGAAAGGTGGGGGGGCGTGAAGTGGTCCGTCTTAGAGATCGAACCTATCCGCTGATTTATGCCTCTCAATTACTGGATGAACCCCGGATTCAATCCGCTGATCAACGGGTTTTAGTCATTGAGTTGACGGGGCACTCATTAGCACTGGTGGTAGATCAGGTAATTGGTCAGGAGGAGGTTGTGATTAAGCCGCTGGGCTCCTTGTTAAGAGGTATGCCGGGGTATTCCGGGGCAACGATTACCGGTGATGGCAGTGTGGCAATGATTCTTGATATTGCCGGGATGATCAGTAAGAAGATGGGGAATGAGTTTCTTGCATATGGAGATCTTGGCGAGGCGAAGGGTGAGGGGATGGCGGCATGAATACGCTTCCACAAGATGACCGGTTCATCACCTTTACCTTGAATAGCGAGATCTATGCAATTGAAGTTCTTAAAATTCAGGAGGTTATCTATATTCCAGAGATAACGCGTGTTCCCGGAGCACCCTCATTTGTGGTGGGTGTGATCAATCTTCGAGGTATCTTGCTCACCATTGTAGATACCTCCGTTGAGTTTGGTTTGATGCGTGATGCAGATACTGAATACAGCAGAATTGTTGTTGTATCACTGGGTAGTGATGAACGGATTGGGTTACTGGTAGATGATGTTTCAGAGGTGGTCTCTCTGAAAATGGAAGATCGAGAGCCACTGCCTATGCTTGGGGGAGGGCGACTATCTCAGTATGCCTACCATATTATTCATTATGATGGTATTCCGGTGACCTTGTTGGATCTGGAGAGGATCGTAGAGACAGTCAATTGGAACTCTGCGGCATGAGGAGGATAGATTATGATCGATATTTCAATCAAAACACCGCCGGCACCTACACCGCCACACCACGGTGGGGTCGATCCGGTTACTTCAGTGCCGCGCTCTCATCGGGTCGATGAGGCAGACCCTGAACGCAACCCAGAGAAAAAGCAGCGTAAACGCCCACAAAAGAGGGGTGAGAATCGTGCCAAAAGAGATGAAGAAAAACAAACTCCTAATGATTCCAATCCCCATATTGACAACTACGCTTGATAGCGCTTAGTCTCTCCCTCTATAGAAAGAAAAAGAGGGGGTATTGATGCAAACTCAAGCAGCAGCAGGTCAGTTAGAATCAGGGGCCAATGGGATCGAAGGTGGAAACTTTGTTGATGAAGAGAAAGAGGTTCGTCAACATTTAACCTTTGTGCTTGGTGGTGAAGAGTATGGTTTTGATATTCTTCGGGTTCAGGAGATTAAGGGGTGGGAAGTTCCTACCGTCATCCCCAATACCCCAAAATATGTCAAAGGGGTCATTAACCTGCGTGGTGCCATTGTTCCGGTGATTGATCTGCGTCTGCGCTTCCAGCTTGAAGAGGTTCGCTATGATGAGTTGACTGTGGTCATCGTATTGAATGTTCATCGTACAGATGAGAGTGAAGATGGTGGACAGAATGTCACGAATAAAGTGGTTGGCGTGGTGGTAGATGGAGTTTCAGATGTCTGTAATGTGGAGCTGGATAGTATTCGTCCTGCCCCCGATTTTCATGGCATAATCAGTTCTGATTTTGTGACAGGGTTGACCACTGACAATGAGAAGATGATAGTCTTGCTTGATATTGACCATCTGATTAATAGTGGGGTCATGAGCCAGCTTGATAAGGCTTTTGATAATTGAATAACTCAGCAGGCTGATCAAATGGTTGATAATTCCTTTTCAGAATTTTCATATACGGATGCGGATTTTAGTCGCGTTCAGAAGATTATTGGCGAGCATGCAGGTATTAACCTGTCAGAGGCAAAGCGTAGCTTGGTTTACAACCGGCTTACGAAGAGGCTTCGCAATTTTGGGATGGATTCATTTCAACAGTATCTGGACTATGTGGATAGTCATGTTGAAGAGGAATTTAGCCATTTTGTGAATGCGATTACCACAAATCTCACCTTCTTCTTTCGTGAAGAGCACCACTTCGATTTTTTGAGAGAGGAAGAGTTGCCTCGCTTGATGAAGAAGAATAGTGCTACTAAGAAACTCCGCATCTGGTCTGCAGGCTGCTCAACGGGGGAAGAGCCCTACTCACTGGCAATTACCGTGAAAGAGGCGGTACCTCCTGGGTGGGATGTGAAGATATTGGCAACAGATCTCGATTTTAATGTAGTTGAACATGGTAAGGCTGGTATCTATGATGAACGTCGCGTAGAAGGGATGAGTCAGAGTCGGCTCACTAAGTGGTTTAAGCATGGTTCGGGTGAAAATGGCAGTAAGGTACGTATTAAGGATGAGTTGCGCGAGATGATCACCTTTAAGCAACTTAACCTGATGCATGAGTGGCCGATGAAAGGGCCCTTTGATGTCATTATCTGCCGCAATGTGATGATCTATTTTAATAAAGAGACACAGGCTCGTTTGACGGACCGTTATGCTGATTATCTTGTTGAGAATGGACATCTTATTATTGGCCACTCAGAGTCACTGTTTAAAGTGACAGAGCGCTTTAAGTTGATTGGCAAAACAATCTACCAGAGAACTTCATGATCGAACGCCCAAATGATGGTGGAGTTTTACCGGGGTTTGAGAAAATTCGTAGAGGATGGAAGAGTCAATTTAACTCTTATGTCAGTACGATTTTACCGGGTGAGTACTTTGTAACGCAGTCCAATGACGGGATTGAGACCGTACTCGGTTCATGTGTAGCGGCTTGCGTTCGAGACCGTGTGACAGGAATCGGTGGAATGAACCACTTTATGCTCCCGGTTGATAAAGGGCAGCAGGAAACGGGTGCAAAAGTATCAGATGCAACACGCTACGGCAACTTTGCAATGGAGCACCTGATTAATGACGTATTGAAGCATGGTGGACGCAGAGAAAACCTTGAGTTCAAGGTGGCTGGAGGGGGACGAATCTTGAACCAGATGGCCAAGATTGGATGGTATAACATCGGTTTTGTTTTTGATTATCTGTTTACCGAAGGGTTTGATGTGACCGCGCATGACATCGGTGATATATTTCCCCGTAAAGTGATCTACTTTCCGGCAACCGGCGTGATGAAAGTAAAAAGACTTCGTTCCATGCATGAAAAGAAAGAGTCACTGCGAGAAGAGAAGCAATATATGGATCAACCTTCAGTAACTCAGGAAGAGGGTGAGATTGAACTATTTTGATAGGTATTGTCAGGAGTGCTCTATTGTTTAGAATGGTATCAGGAGTAGTGCGATG
Source organism: Gammaproteobacteria bacterium (assembly GCA_013349825.1). Lineage (GTDB taxonomy): Bacteria > Pseudomonadota > Gammaproteobacteria > Thiopontia. The sequence goes on from DUYW01000016.1 coordinate 26,756, forward strand.
ATTAAGGTCTTGATCGTAGACGATTCAGCTCTGATTCGAAAAATGCTTACCTCCATCCTGGAGAGTGATCCCGGTATTTCTGTGGTGGGGACTGCAACCGACCCCTACATGGCGCGTGAGAAGATCAAAAAGCTGAAGCCGGATATGATAACGCTGGATGTGGAGATGCCAAAGATGGATGGCGTCACATTTTTGCGCAATTTGATGCGTCTTCACCCATTGCCAGTGTTGATGGTTTCATCACTGACAGAGAAGGGGGCCGATATTACCCTGCAAGCTCTGGAAGCCGGTGCAATCGACTTTGTAACCAAACCTAAAGTGGATCTGGCAAACTCCTTCGAGGGGTATGGTGAGGAGATCGTAGAGAAGGTGAAAATGGTGGCTTGCGCCAACGTGAAACAGGTGATTCCACGGAAATCAGAGCCAACACCCAGTGATCAAAGAGAAGTAAAATCCTCTTTAGTGGGAGGTAAGGTAGTTCCCAAGAAATTTTCAACGGATGTGGTGCTGCAGAAAAGTCAAGGTAAGCGCCATTTTCAAACAACCGATAAAGTGGTCGCCATTGGTGCCTCAACCGGTGGAACAGAGGCGATTCGCGAAGTATTGGAAGATCTGCCACCCGGAATGCCGGGGGTAGTGATTGTGCAGCATATTCCTGCAGCGTTCAGTCGTCCCTTTGCAGAACGTATGAATCTGGCTTCGCCTATGAATGTGATGCAGGCTGAAGATGGACAGCAGATTATTCCTGGTCATGTCTACATTGCCCCGGGAGACCGCCATTTGATAGTAGTACGTGATGGTGCCCGCTATATTTGTCGTTTAAATGATGGAGAATTGGTAAACCGGCACAAACCTTCTGTAGATGTTCTGTTTCGCTCGATGGCTGAGAATGTGGGACCCAATGGGGTTGGCGTAATTCTCACCGGGATGGGTGGAGATGGTGCCTTGGGTCTGAAAGAGATGCTGGATGTGAATGCACAAACGATTGCTCAGGATGAACGTACCAGTGTGGTCTGGGGGATGCCGGGTGAGGCGGTGAAAGCTGGAGGGGCAAAGCAGGTTCTGCCTCTGAATGAGGTTGCAGAAGCGATTCAGAATCTGGTGAGTGACTGATACGGCTCTTTCATTAGGGAACCTCTGAACGTTAGGTATCTACACATTATGGCTTGTTCAGGGGGGCTTAGCGCTCTCCAATAAATCCATACAGTTGATTGATCTCCTGGTCCCAGATATCACTATTAATGGTCTCCAGCACCATGGGGATCTCATCAATACGGGTATCGTTCATCAGTAGCCGGAAAGCCTCAAGTCCGATGTTGCCCTGACCAATGCTGTGGTGGCGATCAACGCGACTTTCAAATTCAGATTTACAGTCGTTGATGTGCATCCCTTTCAAGTAGTTAAAGCCAACTATTTCATCAAATGCCGACATCGTCTGCTGATAGGCTGCCTCAGTTCGCAGATCATACCCTGCAGCAAAGGCATGGCAGGTATCTATACAGACACCAATACGGCTCTTGTCTTCAACCTTGTCAATGATATGTGCGAGGTGCTCAAAGCGGTAACCGAGGTTGCTTCCTTGTCCTGCTGTATTTTCGATAATAGCACTGACACCGCGAGTCTGATCCAGCGCATGGTTGAGTGACTCTGCAATATGATCTAGGCACACCTCTTCGCTGATCTTCTTCAAGTGGCTTCCGGGATGAAAATTTAGACGGTCCAGTCCGAGCTGCTGACACCGCTCTAACTCATCAATAAAGGCATTTAGTGACTTAATGCGTGGTTCTTCTTCAGGATGTCCCAGGTTGATTAGATAGCTGTCGTGAGGAAGCGTCTGTTGTGGTAGATAGTCAAACTCCTCCATAGCACTGAGAAAACCATCAATCTGCTCTGTAGTCAGTGGCTTTGCATTCCACTGCCGCTGGTTCTTGGTAAACAGAGCAAAGGCCTTGGCCCCAATCTTATGTGCGTTGAGAGGGGCATTCTGAACACCACCTGCTGTACTGACATGGGCGCCGAGATATTTCATTAGAAATCCCCGTTTGCTCCGGCGGTCATGATGGTCATCATCTTGGTGTTGGTAGATACGGCAATACGGTAGATCTCATCCGGCAGTTCACTCTTGGCAATCATCATGTTGAGATTAAGTGTGGTAAGCCAGGGAGTGCCAGTGTTGTCTTCAACCAGTGCGATTCTGCAAGGCATATAGGAGGCATAAATGATGTCATAGCGCACCATCTTGGCGGCATCCACAGGATTGCAGAATTGAAAAATCTCAATGTGGGGGGATTGAATGCCCCGGTTATGCAGTGCCTTGGAAGTCTGTTGACGACCCACAAGAGCAAGATTGAGATCAGCAGCTTTGGAGAGCATGGCAATTGCGGCATCTTCAATCGAGACGCTGGGTGAGAGGCGCATCTTGATGACAGAGTGCTGGATCTGCATCTCCTCTGTGGGAGGTTCTAGGGCTGAAACAGGCGATAGCGGAAGCAGTGTAAACAGTAAGAGTATTGTAGTTTTAATCATGAAGTCGATTTTATCACAGCCCCCCCCAAACAGTGTTCACCTTGATAAAAGACTATCGATTGTCCGGGGGTAACGGCACGTTGGGGTTGGTTGAAATGGATAGAGGCACCCTTCGGATCAGAATGGGTGATGGTACAGGGTTGGTCTGGTTGTCGGTAGCGATGCTTTGCCATGCAGATGACGGGGAGTGATGGAGACCCTTGAGTGATCCAGTGAATGGGGCCAGACATCACGGTTTGGCTCATTAATCGAGGATGGTTCTTCTGTTGAGCAACCATTAACTGGTTGTTCAGCAGGTCTTTTTCAACCACATACCAGGGAGCCTCACTGTGGTGTGATAGTCCTCCGATCCCCAGCCCTTTACGCTGCCCGAGCGTGTGAAACATCAATCCTTGATGCTCACCAATTACCTCACCTTCAGGGGTCAGGATCTTGCCGGGCTGAGCAGGAATATAGTGGCTGAGGAATTCACGAAAATCTCTCTCTCCGATAAAGCAGATTCCAGTGCTATCTTTTTTTTGTGCATTGGTGAACTGGGCCTGCGCGGCAATCTCCCGAACATGCCCTTTCTCAATCTCCCCCAACGGAAAAAGGCTGTAGGAGAGCTGCTGTTGATTCAGTAGGTGGAGAAAGTAGGATTGATCCTTGTTTTCATCAGCCCCCTTGAGGAGATAGAAGAGCCCGTTGTGTTGTTCAATACGCGCATAATGGCCCGTTGCAATGTGTGTTGCACCTAAATTGATTGCGTGTTGGAGAAAAGCACGAAATTTAATCTCCTTATTACAGAGTATATCGGGATTTGGGGTGTAGCCATCACGGTATGACTGGAGAAAGTGGCTAAAGACCCGTTCCCAATACTCATGAGAAAAATTGATGGTGTGGAGCGGGATGTGCAACTGGTTGGCGACACTTTGGGCATCGGCTAAATCCTCTTCTGCGCTACAGTAGCCACTCTCATCATCCTCTTCCCAGTTTTTCATGAACAGTCCTTCGGTTTTGTACCCCTGTTCAAGAAGCAGTTGGGCTGCAACGGAGGAGTCAACACCACCAGAGAGACCGATCATGATTTTTTGAGGTGCGTTCATCTAACAGTTATGAAGTGAGTCATTATGAAATGGGGAGTGGAACCGGTGTTTCAAAGGTCGGAAAGCTGGTTGAGACGAGAGAGAGCGGGTAATTCTGATCTGCAAGATAGTCCTCGATACAGCGCAATACCATCGGACTTCGCAGTCGATCTTTCTCCATTAAAATCTCATCATAGGTGAGCCATACAGCGCGCAGAATACCGTCATCGAGCTTTCTGTTGGGATCATGGCGTGTTGCATTTCCGCTATAGGCAATACGGATATAGTGGCGTTCACGTAGGGTATCAATAGACTGATAAATTCCCTGCAAGGTGGTGGGTTTGAAGTGCCATCCGGTCTCTTCCAGGGTTTCACGTATGGCAGACTCCTCAGGGGATTCACCAAATTCCATATGCCCGGCCGGTTGATTGAGTACTACGCTACCCTGGTCTAGCTCTTCAACCATGAGGAAGCGGTGATCTTGTTCAATCACAGCAGCGACAGTCACTCTGGGGCGATTATTCATGGTGCTATTGTAACGATTCAGTAGAGGGCTTGTAACTGTCCTGTATCGGCCTTAATCAATATTCTCAAGTTTGATCCACTCGCCCGGTTGCAGGTTATTTAAGCTCCACGGACCAATTGCAGCGCGGATCAGACGAAGTGTTGGAAAGCCGACGGCTGCGGTCATGCGACGTACCTGACGATTTTTTCCTTCACGTATCCGTAATTCAATCCAGCTATCCGGGATGTTTTTGCGCTCACGGATGGGAGGGTCACGAGGCCAGATGGCTGGAGGTTCCATCAGACCTGCTTTAGCCGGTGCAGTTTTCCCACCTTTGATAACAACACCTGTACGGAGCTTCTGTAGAGCCGCTTCATCGGGGACTCCCTCAACCTGCACCCAATAACACTTCTCCATCTTATGTTTTGGATGGCTGATACGTGCCTGCAGCTTTCCATTGTCAGTCAAGATCAATAACCCTTCACTATCACGGTCTAGTCGACCGGCAGGATAGACTCTTTTGAGTGGTATATAGTCAGACAGGGTCGGACGATTTTCTGTGTCACGAAACTGTGTCAGGACGTTATAGGGCTTATTGAAGAGAATGATCATGAAATTTGGGTGTGCAGGTGTTGTAGCGGTAGTATATTCTGAATTGCCGTAGAAATAGAACAGACAGGAGTGATGAAGCGTTGGCTGAGAATGAGATGAATTCCCAAGAAGATCATGGCCTGGATGTGCAGGAGGCGAAACCTCAGTTGAAAGAGCCGCCACGTTATCAGGTTGTACTGTTGAATGATGATTTTACACCGATGGAGTTTGTAATCGATGTGTTGCAGCACTTCTTTCGAATGGATCAGGAGCAGGCAACACAGGTAATGTTACATGTGCATACACGGGGAAAGGGGGTTTGTGGTACCTTCAGTCGTGAGATCGCAGAAAGTAAGGTGGAGCAGGTGAATAGACATGCCAGAGAGCATCAACACCCACTACTTTGCTCAATGGAGCAGGCATAATCAAACAAGATTGGGGAGATGGATTGAAATGCTAAGTAAAGAGCTGGAATTTTCATTGGGGCTTGCCGTTAAAGAGGCCAGAGACCAGAGACATGAATTTATCACCCTGGAGCATCTGCTGCAGGTGTTGCTGGATAATCCGCGCTCTGCCTCGATTTTGCGAGGCTGTGGTGCAAAGCTGGATATCCTGCGCAATCAACTGGCTAACTTTATACAGCAGAACACACCGCTGTTACCAGAGCAGGGGGATCGAGACCCACAACCAACGCTCGGCTTCCAGCGGGTCTTGCAACGATCTATCTTTCAGGTGCAGTCAGCGGGAAAGAGTGAAGTAACCGCAGAGAATATCCTGGTGGCACTATTTGGAGAGAAAGAGTCTCATGCAGTCTTTTTTCTCTCACAGCAGGGAATCTCTCGCCTGGATGTAGTACATCAAATCTCCCATGGTGAATCGACAGAAGGAGAGCTGGAAGAGGTACAGGGGGAGAAGTCTGAAGAGAAGCAAGAGGACCGCTCAGAAAGTCCGCTGGTTAAATATGCGGTTAATCTCAATGCAGAGGCAGAGAAGGGGCGAATAGACCCCCTGATTGGGCGAGAGGCAGAGGTGGAGCGTACGATTCAGGTACTTTGTCGGCGGCGAAAGAACAATCCACTGCTGGTTGGGGAGGCTGGAGTCGGAAAAACAGCCATAGCAGAGGGGTTGGCACGCCGCATTGTGGATAGTGAAGTGCCCGAAGTAATCGCAGAGAGTACGGTCTACTCGCTGGATCTTGGTTCTCTGTTGGCGGGAACCAAATATCGTGGAGACTTTGAGAAGCGCCTCAAAGGGTTACTCAAACAGCTGGAGAGCGAACAGGATACAATCCTCTTTATTGATGAGATTCATACCATTATTGGTGCCGGGTCTGCTTCCGGAGGCACCATGGATGCCTCAAACCTGATCAAGCCTAAATTGGCTGCTGGTGATCTGCGCTGTATTGGATCAACCACCTTTCAGGAGTATCGCGGAATCTTTGAGAAGGATCACGCACTGGCGCGTCGCTTTCAGAAAATTGATATCCATGAACCTTCAGTGCCTGACACCATCAAAATTTTGTTGGGGCTGAAGAGCCGTTTTGAAGAGCATCATGATGTGAAATTTACCCGCCAGGCATTGACGACTGCGGCAGAGCTGGCAGATCGTTATATCGGTGACCGCCATCTACCCGATAAGGCCATAGATGTGATGGATGAGGCGGGCGCAAGAAATCAACTATTACCACCCTCACGCCGGCGTAAAACCGTCAGTGTCAAAGAGGTGGAAGAGGTGGTAGCGAAGATTGCCCGGGTACCTGCCCGTAATGTTTCAACATCTGACCGTGAACAGCTGGAGAAGCTGGATCGTAATCTGAAAATGGTGGTATTTGGTCAGGATGAGGCCATTGGTACCCTCAGTAGTGCAATCAAACTCTCCCGTTCCGGGTTGGGCAATGAAGAGCGACCTACCGGTTCATTCCTGTTTGTGGGGCCGACAGGTGTCGGTAAAACCGAAGTGGCACGGCAACTCTCAATGCAGATGGGGGTTGAACTGATCCGTTTTGATATGTCGGAGTATATGGAGCGTCATACAGTTTCCCGACTGATTGGAGCCCCCCCCGGTTATGTGGGGTTCGATCAGGGAGGACTACTGACCGATGCGGTTAATCAGCACCCGTATGCGGTCCTCTTACTGGATGAGATCGAAAAGGCGCATCCAGATGTCTTTAATCTACTGTTACAGGTGATGGATCATGGAGCCTTGACTGATAGCAATGGCCGCAAGAGTGACTTCAGAAATGTAGTCCTGGTGATGACCTCAAATGTGGGTGCAGAGCAGATCAACCGCTCATCGATCGGCTTTGCCCACCAAGATCACTCCAGTGATGGAATGGCTGAGGTGAAAAAGCAGTTTACCCCGGAATTCAGAAACCGGTTGGATGCGACGATTCAGTTTAACTCACTGGACGTGACCAGTATTGCCCATATTGTCGATAAATTCATTACGGAGCTGGAGACGCAGCTTGATCAGAAACGGGTTCAGCTCTCTGTGGATAGTGAAGCGAGAACCTGGTTGGCTGAGAAGGGGTATGATGCGGCAATGGGTGCACGCCCGATGGGTCGGTTAATCCGGGAGGAGATCCGAAAACCGCTGGCGGAAGAGTTGCTGTTCGGTGCGCTTGTAGGGGGGGGAGAGGTAGAGATCAGTGTGGAGAATGATCTGCTCAGTTTTGACTACCGGGCGCTAGGAGCCAGTCCAAGAACAGAAGCTGTAGCGAAAATCACAGAAAATTCATAAGGTGAGCTTATTGAATGAGGTGAATAGTAGCGCTGTTTAACGAATTCGATAAGATCAGATTATAGTCTTTCTGGGGCTTGCAGTAGGTTCTCTACCCTCGGACAGACACTAACAAGAGTAAGTTGCTCAAGAACTGTGAGGTGTCGGCAGAATAGGCTGGCTGTTATGAGCTTGAGTAAGCTTGAGTAAGCTTGAAAATTGCACAGACTCAGATAGCGTTTACTCCGTTAGAGTCCAGTCTGTGAATAGTTGTGAGTCGTTCAGTCCACGAATTAACGGGCGCGGAAAACGATGCGTCCCTTAGATAGGTCGTAAGGGGTGAGTGCAACGGTTACCTTGTCACCCTTGAGGATACGAATGTAGTGTTTGCGCATCTTGCCAGAGATATGTGCAATGACCTGGTGACCATTCTCCAGCTCAACTCTGAAGGTTGTATTGGGAAGGTTCTCAGTAACCGTCCCTTCCATCTCAATATGTTCTTCTTTTGCCATTGTCTCTCGGTGTCTATCCATTTAACTATAAATTCAGGGTGCCGCATTATACATCAATCTGAATGATATGTTGTTTCTGAATTGTATAAGGGGCCTCTTTATGGGTGAAAAGCAGCGATTTCCCCCCTGTTATTCTCTCAAAATAGGGGGATTGACAATACGACTGTTGTAGAAATGTTACACAATGTTGCAAAAAATTGAAAAAAGTATTGCATTTATAAAAATGACATAACACAATAGAAATAGCTCTTAAAAAAGTTTTTTTACTCTGTTACTAAAAATAATATCAATTACGTGTGGAGATTCTCTAGTATGAAAAATGTAATCATGGGTGTAGCTGCGGCCGCAATCTCATTCACCTCGGCATCTGCTCTGGCTGGTGTCTCAAAAGATCTGCCACTGCCATCCGGGACACCTACAGCAGACCAGGTCATGGAGCAGGTCTACTTTGTAAACCACTTCTACTCACTGGATAACTACGGTATTGGCAAGAAGGGTAGAAATATCACCGTAATCGTCAGCCGTTCTGAAGGCAAAAAACCCTCTACACTGACGGTAGAGCGTTACCTCAATAACAGCTATGATGATGGTGTGGTTGCAACCAAAGACCTTGCAATCTTCCGCTCCGGTAAGCTGAAAGGTACCGGTATGCTGATTACAGACTACGCTGATGATGCCAAGTCACAATCCTATGCAATCTGGCTGCCTGCTCTGCGTAAGATTCGCCGCTTTGCAGAACCTGCACATGATGATGCTGGGGTGGTACCGACTTTACATTCGGTGATGTCATGTTGCGTAAGCCTCAGCATGAGAGCCACAAAATACTGGGTACAGAGACTTTTTCCGGTTGTCTGAATGGGATGGAAATTCCTAAAGATCAGCGCAATAAATATATGAAGAAGTTACCCGCAGCCTCTTGCGTATCCAAGGATAAAGAGGTGTACAAGGTCGAGAGTATGCCTAAACGTGAAAACTGGTGGTATGACAGTCGTGTCAGTTATGTCGATACCAAGAGTTATGCAGATTACCGTACGGATTTCTTCAAAGATGGTCAAAAGATCAAAACCATTGACCGTGACTGGCAGAGCTTTGGAATGGATGATGTCCGTGCCCAATTCTGGGGTTACTGGTATGGTAAAACCTACAATACAGGTCACGAGACATGGGCAGTAATCCCTGCAAAAGTCGTCACTAAGAATGACAAAAAGCTAAAACCAAGCCTCTGGAGCGAAAAGAC
>DUYW01000017.1 GCA_013349825.1 Gammaproteobacteria bacterium
TACAGAGTGATTTTTTCCTCAAGAAATCACATGAAAACAACACAGGAAATTGTCTTATTTTCCCCCGTTTTCTGTCCAACGATTGGGGGTAGGTTCACTGGGGTATTGGCTGCGATCTTCGCCTTGATCTTGGACACTATGGACGTAATTCAAATTACCCAGACTTGTTCAGAGGTTCCTTAGATTTTTTGCTTATTATTTGATGGCATAGCCATATTATAAACTATACGTATAGCTGGTGCGCACTCTAAACATCCATGTAAATCACACTAAAATTTGAATTACTGTAGTGTATAGAGTTCCATGAAAACCGCAGCCTCCACACAACAAGAGAAAATACTCGACTACACGGTACTGGCTATTCTCAGTATCGGTGCAGGCTGTGGTCTGGTCTACGAGTACCTGCTCTCTCACTACGCCGGGCGGGTACTCGGGGCGATGGAGGTGGCCATTTTTGGCATCATTACGGTGATGATGATTTTTATGGGAGTAGGCTCATTTCTGGCCCGCGCCATCCGTAACCCCTACACAGGCTTTGCCTGGCTGGAGGTGCTGTTGGCTCTACTCGGTAGCACCAGCGTATTTCTGATAGGCGGGCTATTTGCCCTCTCCAGTCTGCTTCCCAGAATCTTGATGGAAACTTTCAATATCCCCATCGACCTCGCCCCTCAGGGGGGCTGGTTACAGATCACCGAACAGATTGCCCGCTTCTCTCCCTACCTGGTCGGGGCGATACTCGGCACTATGATCGGCATGGAGATTCCATTGATCGGCGAGGTACGCGCACACATCTACAACAACCCTCTCAAAAATAGTGCCGGATCGATTTATGGCTTCGACTATCTGGGTGCCGGTGCAGGGGCAACTTTGTGGCTGCTCTATATGTTATCGATGGAGGTCTCTGCGGCGGCGGCTATCACCGCATCAGCCAATCTGGCGGTGGGACTGCTCTTTTTTACCCTCTTCAGGGAGAAGATTCGCTGGCCCGTAGCACTACTGGCAACCCACGTTCTGGTTGCTGTTCTGGTGCTACAGATCTTTGATAAAGGGGCGCAGTGGTCAGCCTCGATGGAAGATCTACTCTACAAGGATCGGGTGATCTACCGGGTCAACACCAAACATCAACGGCTGGTGGTGACCGAGCGCCTGAACCATCCCAGACAACCGACGGTATTGACCTTTTATCTCAATGGACGCACCCAGTTTGCCAGCAATGATGAGCATATCTACCACGCCATGTTGACCTACCCCGCTCTGGCCGCCTCTGCTCGTCAGAAAAAGGTACTGATTGTCGGCGGTGGCGATGGTCTGGCGCTACGCGATGTGCTGCGCTGGGACCCACAACAGGTGGTGCTGCTGGAGCTGGACCCACAGCTGGTCCAACTTTTCAGAGAACCCAGCCCAGAGACAGCCCCCGATAATGCGCGTCTGTTGGCTGCAAATCAGGGATCTCTCAGTGACCCGCGAGTCAAAATTGTGGCTGGAGATGCCTTTTTGACGGTGGATCAACTACTACAGAAAGAGGCTCTTTTTGACACCATTATCGTAGATTTGCCCGATCCCTCACACCCTGACCTGAACAAGCTGTATAGTGCTCGCTTCTATGCCAAACTATCCGGTTTGCTGGCGGGAGACGGGGCGATGGCAGTACAGTCGACCTCTCCCTATCATGCACAAAATACCTTTATCAGCATTGGAAAGACCGTACACCATGCCGGTTTTCTGAATGTAGAGCAGTACCACGCCAATGTCCCCTCTTTTGGTGAGTGGGGCTGGACTATTGCCACTAAAAATGGAAAATCAGCAAGAGATAGACTGCAGAGACTACAGCACCTGCCCATCGATGACGGCTGGAGTACCCTGGGGCTAATGCAGGCCGCATTTGAATTTGGAAAGGATTTTTATAAAACCGCTGAATCGATAGAGATCAATCGACTCGGTTCAATGGTTGCCTACCAGTACCATCACAGTGACTGGCAACAGGAGGTGGGGCTGGTGAGCAAGAGATAATGATGAATAATAGCGAGTAAGGAGAGAACCATTGAGTGATAAAAGAGTAACCGAGATCATAGAGCTGTTGAATGGCGCCACCACGGTGGAGGGGCTGTCGATCCATGCCGAGGTGATCAATACCGATGAGCAGATGATCAAGGTCATTATAGAGACGCGCGAAGAGCTCCCGATCATTGTCGACATCAACGATGATCAGATTCTGGCAATCGCCAACCTGTGGGATGCCTCCGAGGTCAAACAAGAGAGCGAAGCGGAGATGATGCGCTCCATGCTACGCATGAATATCGCCCTCCCCCTCTCTGCCTTTGCCCAGACTGGCAGTCAGTACCAACTATTTGGTGCCCTCTCTACCGATAGCCGTGATGAGGTGATTATCGAAGAAGTGGAGCTATTGAGCAGCAATCTTGAAGCCGTGCTCGAAGACTTTGCTATCTACCTAAAATAAAACCGTTTACTGGAGTGATACACAAATGAGTTGGTTAAAAACAATATTTGATTTTGGACGTGGCAAGGTCAATGAGACCGGCGAGGCGATTGCCAATGACCCTCGGGTTGCAATTGCCGCGATGGAGCAGAGCATCCGTGATGCCGATTCCAAACAGGGACAGGCGAGAAGTGCCCTCACCGATGTAATGGCACAGGAGAGGCTCACCGGAAAAAGTGTCGCCGATCTAGAGGCTAAAATGGCAGAGTATGAGGGCTATGCGGTACAGGCCGATAGTAAAGGGGATGAGACCCTGTTGATGGAGGTGGTTGAGAAGATTGCCGGAATCGAGACCGAACTGGTGACCCAACGCGCAATACAAGCGGGGATGGCCGAGCAGGTTAACAACCTCAAGCGCACCGTGGCCGAGACCGAGCGCAACATCAAATCAATGAAGACTGAGATCAAAACCATCAAGGCCACTGAGTATGCCCAACAGGCAGCGATGGAGGCCTCTGCAAAATACTCTGGAGCCTCCTCGGATACCCGCCGGGCCGCTGAGCGGATGAAGCGCATTAAAGAGAACCAGGCCCACCGCAAAGCAAAGATGGAGGCAGCTCAGGAGCTGGAGCAGGCCACCAATGGCGAAGACCTGAAGGCCAAACTAGCCGCTGCCGGGATTGGCGCGGCCACACCACAGCGTGATGATATTCTGGCTCGCATCCGTGCCAAACAGGGATAACGGCTGAGGTCACAGCAATGGGTTGGCTGAAAAAAATCGGGCTGGGTGGGATGAAAGAGGAGGCGGCTCCACGCCGTCTGGAACATCCCCGTGACCTCTCGCCCGGAGATATGGTGCAGTTTGAGTTTGCCTCTCAAGCGGAGATCAGTAACAAAACTTTTACCGTCACCCGGCTCTGGGCACTCTCCACCGGTGAAGGGGCTGCCCATCTGCAGATCTATTACGGACTGCAAGAAGTGTCCCGGCAGCTACGCTTAAGAGTGGTTGATGAGGAGCAGATTGAGATCGCCATTGAGGTTTTACCCGATTCCCTGCTGACGATCTTCAAGCAGCACAACATCATCGACCTGCTGGAGTCAGAGGAGCCGATGGGAGTGCTGAAAAGACGCAAGCTGGAGAAGGTGCCCGAGTCTTTCCACCCATGGACCGCCCCGCTCTACCGTCGGGAAGGGGTACTTCTCGCCTATCGCTTCGAGGGTGACTATCGCACCCAACCGATACCAGACGAGGCTGATGCTGGAGAGGTTGGTTGTGACTACCACTGTCTGGTCTCTGATGACCGACAACATAGCGTTGAGTTTCGGGTCTTCGACGGAGGCCGCACTGAGGTCCATCTCTGTGCCGTAATTCCCCGAAGGAAGCTGGAGGCGCTGTGGCCTGCTCCTGAACAGTCCAGCTAAACCCTCTATCTACCTATTATGCCCAGTTTTCTAACCACACTCTGGAACCAGCACCGCTATAAAAGTCTGGCCTTCACTGAGGATGAACTGCATCATGCATTGATACAGGCCGGAGTCTTTCTGCTGATCATCTTTACACTCCATAGTGGAGCGATGATGGTCTTCGAGGGGTTCAGTGCTGCAGATGCACTGTGGTTGACACTGACCACCGCAACCACGGTGGGCTATGGTGACCTCTCTGCTGTGACCCTCTGGGGACGTGTCTCAACTGTCGTACTGTTATATATTGGGGGCATCTTTGTATTGGCCAAATTGGTCGGAGACTATTTTGATTATCGTACTGAAAAGCGTATCCGCCAGAAGTGCGGAGAGTGGGAGTGGAACATGCAAGACCATATATTGATCATCAACACACCGAAAGAGGATGGCGAGGGATTTTTTGTTAAAATGATTGACCAGATCCGCGCCAACCCGCGCTATGGCGACAAGGTAATCCAGATACTTACCAAACGCTTTCCCAACGGACTACCCTCCAAGCTCTCGGGGATGGAGGGGGTATCCCATAAAAACCGGGATGCGCTGGATGATCAGCAGCTATTGGCTGCTGGAGCCGATAAAGCTGCAGCGATCATGATTCTTGCACGTGAAGAGCATAACCCGGATTCAGACAGCCGCACCTTTGATATTCTGCACCGACTTCAAGAGTTCAAAATCGGCGATACACTGGTAATCGCAGAGTGCGTCAATGATCTCAACCGGGAGCGTTTCCAGCGTGCCGGGGCAGCGGTGGTAATGCGCCCGATTCGCTCCTATCCAGAGATGCTGGTACGCGGACTGGTGGCTCCGGGTTCGGAACAGATTATCGAAAATATGTTCACCTCCAACGCGGATGAGTATGTGCGCCATGAGGTCACTATTGCTAACCTGCCATGGAAGTCGGTGGTACGTCAGTTGATTGAAGAGGACCTGGGTACCGCTGTGGCCTATATTAACCATACATCCGGGCAGGTTGAGACCAACCCTCGTGCCGAGACCCTCGTGAACGGCTCCGCCCTGTTTGTGATCGCTAATGAGGACAACAGACAGAGCACTGAGGCCATACAATCTGCTCTGAATTTGGTACAGCAATGACCCATAGACAACACAACTCCCCTCCCTTTACCTGGCTACTGTTGCTGCTCTCCACCCTGTGGATGCTGCAAGGATGTAGCAATGAGTATACCGAACAGGCACAGGCACGTGCCGACCACCTGACCTCCCGGTTGTCTACGCTCGGAGAGAAGCTGGATGCGGGTCAGCTCACCCATGCTCTACTGGTGCAAAACTACGCCAATAAACTAGAGCACTCACAGCCCGATCTCGCCCCCATCACTCAGGCCCTGGCCAAGGATGCCACCACTCAGGGCGCACTTTATCAGGGGTTGATGCAGCGGCTACAGGAGTTCAACCGTACCCCCCAGAACAAGAATGAATTTATCCAAGTGATGAAAGAGGTTCACTCTCTGGAGGCCGCCACTGACCCTGCAATCTTTAATGATGCACTGCTCGATCTGGTCAACACCCTGGCTGACCTCTCAGCGGGCGAACTGGCTCGCATCAATATCCCTCAGAGTTCCGAGGCTGAACAGCTCAAAGGAGAGAATGTTCCCGGCAGCTATCTGGTCGGCAACCCCAACTATGGCTCATGGGGCCAGGGGGGAAGTGGTGGTGGATTTTGGGTCTTTTATGGACAGTATCGACTGTTGAGCGACCTGTTGGGTGGCTCACGTTACAACCGGGGCATCCAGTACAACGACTGGAACTCCCGCTCACACCACTCTTACCACCGTGACTATGGACGTGATCTATACGGTAGCAGTGGAGACCGTTCACACACCCGCAGCGCCAACAGCGCGATGGAGAGACAGGGGGTAAAAGCGGCCAAACCGAAACGAAAATATGGCTCGGCAGCGGGCCAGCAGCGACGCAGTACCTACGCTACACGGCGTAGTGATTTTCAGCAGACATCGGGTAGAAAATATGGTGCCAGCGGGGGGCCGCGTCATGCAAGTACCTCATCCTCGCGCCCGTCCAATCACGCCTCCAACCAAACCAAACCACGCAGCAGCAACCGCTCTTCCAGCCTATTTGGTGGCAGCGCACGCAGTAGCAGCCGCTCCAGCCGCGGATTCGGCGGCTTTGGTGGAAAATAACAGCCTTCTCAGGGAACAGATACTATGGAACAACTTAACTCAATGATCATGTTATCCGACGGATCAATCGGCTACTACGTCATCGACTTTGTGATCATGCTCGGGTTTATGGCTGCATTGCGTCTGATCGCCAGCTCTATTGCAGGCACTTCACTCGCTGAGATCCTCGCCCGACGCGACAACTTCGCCGCAGGCATCACCCTGGCAGGTGCTGTTATTGCGGTCTCGATCCTGATGATGGGGGTGGTTGCAGGTGAGGCCGGGCGCAGCTACATTGATGAGATCAGTCTGATGGCCGCCTATGGAGTGCTGGCGGTGGCATTGATGGGGGTGACTCGCAAGATCTTTGACCACATTGCCCTGCCATCGGTATCAATTCACGCCGAAATTCTGCGCGGCAATCTTGCGGCCGGGGTTGTCGATGCAGGTAATATGATCTCCACTGCAGTTATGGTGCGCGCCGCGATGAGTTGGATTGATGGCTCCTCGTTCCTCGGGCTGGTGGTGGTACTGGTGATCTATCTGTTCTCACAACTGCTTCTGTTGGGAGCCACCCTCTATCGCAAGAAGGTATTTGAGATACGGCATCAACAGAACTACAACCAAAATGGTGACAACAGCGACAAAACACTGGCCTCTGAGATTGCTAACGGTAATGTGGCCCTTGCACTACGCTTTGCAGGCCACCGCCTCGGCGTGGGTCTGGCGGTAACCGCCACCTCGGGTATGGTGATCTATGACCCAGCCCTGCTACTCTGGTCTCTACTGGCATGGAGTGTGGTGGCAGTGATGATGTTTCTGGCGCAGACCGGGTTTTCTATCGTATTACGTCAGATCCTGCTGCCGGGGATCAATATCGGCCAAGAGGTAGGAGAGCAGCGTAATATTGCGATTGGCTCAATTGAGGCTGCAATCTATATCGGAGTGGGATTCACCTTTGTAGGGTTACTGGGATAACACATCAGGGAAGTATGCCCCGTCTATGCTCTGTTACGAGTACCTTGTCTGGCTTAAAGTGCTCTTTTAATGGGGTAATTGAGGTATATGGATCGCAGTTACCACACATAAAAATATCGATTGCTGCAAAATTACGTTCCGGCCAAGTATGAATGCTGATGTGTGATTCAGCTAAAACAGTAACACCGGTAACCCCACCATAGGGGCTGAATTCGTGTGTATGCACACTCAGGACTGTAGCCCCGGCTGCTTCAGCCGCACGACACAGAGCAGCTTCTATTGCTGCAGCGTCACTGAGATTTTTTGCACCCCAGAATTCGATCAACAGATGGATTCCAGCAAATAGCATCCCATCTTTCTCTATAAAATAGTCTTTTTCAGAGCTTTCTTCTTTGAGCGCAAGACTATTGTTCATATCTGTCCATACAATAGTTCAACATAAAACATCCATCTACTGCCCCCCTCCGGCTTGGTTAGAAAGTCAGCTGACATAGTGCTTGAACTTCATATCTTCAACCATGATATGTTGCTCCAGCCACTCTACCAAAAACTGTACTGTACTATTCAGGTCATCAATATTGATATTCATAATCAGTCTAGACGCTTGATCAGAGAGCGCTCCATGAATGGATAAGTGCTGGACCAGATCAGGATACCCAACCTGTGTCATTAAGATCTCCTCTGCCTTGAAGTGAGTGTGAACATACTCATCTAACTGCATCAAAATATTGATATATTTGCTTGAACTTGGAGCTTTCTCTTCAGATAGCTCAACCAGTTCATTCACAATCCCCATCAGTGATCGGTGCTGATGGTCTATCAGAGGGTGGCCAACTGAGTATTTATTATCCCAAATGAATTTTTCCATGATTCTTGTAGTGAACGATTCTGATTAATATTAATCATACTCCTTTTTATTTTTTACAAACATGGAGAAATTGCTAAAAGGCAAAAACAGAGGATTATTTCTATATTTTCGCGCAAAACAACCCTCAAAATACGTATTAATACGCATAGAGATAATACCCACATAAACTATGCTATATTTATTGCCTAAGCCAATAGTCGAGGAGAAAATGATGATAATTGAAAGTAAGGATATTGCATGGTCTGTTTTTTACTACAGCTTAGCAACTGTTGCTGCAGTTATTGGAGCAATAGCTGTCCTCATGATTGGGGTAAGTGTGTTTGGTGAAAGCCTTGTATCACTGTTTTAAGCGGCTGGTCCGGAATAAGTACCTAAACAGGCGGTCAAATACAATCTGAAAGGGTGGGTTACTGCTCATCTCTGCTCATCTCTACTCTTGAGGGGAGCCGCTACTTCCTCAGCGTCATCCTGTTGCGATATAATAGTTTGAATTTTTCAGATTTATCCACACCTTAATACTATGAAGACAGTGCAACTACCCGGTCTGACCGTCATATTTCATCGCTCTGATATTGCCGAAACGATCATTGATGACAATATTGAAGTAACAGCACCTATGGTCAAAGAAGTCCACAATTTCCTGGAAAGCAGACTGGAGCAGCCTTTCTCCCTGGTTTGTAACTGGCGCAATGATTTCTCTATTCATCGTCATGCATTACCTCTTATTGGAGAGATGAACGGGATTAACTCAATTGCTGTATTTGCCGCCTCTCACACAAAGGAAATCGTCGCTGAAAGTGCGCTCTCCTTTCCCCAAAAAGAGCCCTTTGAACATGCGATCTTCTCAACTCTTGAAGAGGCACTGAAATGGGCTACACAGCAACAAGACCATTCAGAATCATGATAAAGGGGCCACAGCAGCCCGAACACATAAGAACCTGTCAGAGAACCAAGAAAACTACATAAGTAGAATAAACAGAGCAGGATAGACTGGCAAAATATCAGGCGTAAACATCAACTTTTCCTTTGCTGAATTGTGCTTCAAACGCCTTTTTCTTTTCCTGTGCCTGAACTTGCAGCTGGTCAATCTTGATCTCTCGCTCGGATGAAGTCTTCTTCATCTGTTCAAGTTCTGCCTTCTTCTTTTCAGAGGTTGCCTGCACCTGTTGGTTTAAATCGACCGACGAAACTGATGAGATAGTAGCCATACTCAAGAGTGTAGGCCAACCCGATGCTTTAAGCAATAAACTGGAATTTTATGGCTATAAATCAGACCGCCTGTAAGCTGCAACCAATCGTTCAATAATATGATCCAGGTGCCTCCAGAAAAGGTAACTATTCAGAGGTTACTAAAAAGGTTAAAGAATTTGGTAGTAGCTGTTCAGGTTGCCCCTGAATTTTACAAGCGGAAAATGTCACAAGTTGTTACTTAAGGTAACACTCGATACACTTCTCCGATGGGTCGGCCACCAAACAACAAAGAGCAACGAATTCCTGCTGTACTGATCACAGTCGTGACACTAATCGCCCTCACCTCGCCACTGATGCAGTGGTGGAGTAGCACAGAAAGCCCCTGGTTCACCCTCTATCTCTTGTGGGGTGGAATCATCCTCTTCATTGCACTGCTCAATACACCACATAGCAACAGTGGCCCCGGTGACACCACAGATTAATGTCTATTGATCTCACTCTGCTCTTCGTATCAGGTGTAGTCTATCTGCTGATCCTCTCTCTGATCGCCCATTTGGCAGACCGCGGAACCATTCCTGAACATTGGGTCAATAACCCCTGGGTTTACACCCTCTCTTTGGGGGTCTATGCCACCTCCTGGAGCTTTTACGGCTCGGTTGGATTTGCACAATCGGAGGGGTTCCAGTTTATTGCCATCTATATCGGGGTTACTCTCGCCTTTATGCTGAGTCCGGTACTGTTACGACCCATTCTACGTCTTACTCAGGAGCATCAACTCTCCTCTCTGGCAGACCTTTTTGCTTTCCGCTACCGTAGTCAGTTTGCCGGAGTGCTGGTCACCCTGTTTATGTTGTTGGGAACACTCCCTTATCTTGCTCTGCAGATCCGCGCCATTACTGAATCTCTGCATATCCTGACACAGGAGATCCCTTCGCAGATGATTGCCCTTGGGTACTGTCTCCTGATCATCTTTTTCGCTATTCTGTTTGGTGCAAAACACACCTCCAGTCGAGAAAAAAATCATGGTCTGGTATTGGCCATCGCCTTTGAAAGTTTAGTGAAATTGATTGCGATCTCCACGGTTGCGCTGGTTGCTCTGTTCGGCCTGTTTGATGGTTTTGGGGGGCTGAATCAGTGGCTACTGGAACATCCCAAGGCGACAGAATCCCTCTACCAACCAATCCAGCAAGGCCCCTGGGTGACGCTACTGTTTCTCGCCTTTGCTGCCGCATTTCTCCTGCCCCGGCAGTTTCACATGCTCTTTTCCGAGAACCTCGATAGCGGTCACCTTCGTATTGCCAGCTGGGCCTTCCCCCTCTTTCTACTACTCTTTAACCTCTCTATTCCAGTGCTGTTGTGGGCAGGAGAGCACATTGAGCTACAGATTCCGGCAGATTATTACATTCTGGGTATTGCACAGCAGAGCCAGATTGAGTGGTTGCCAACCTTAACCTTTATTGGTGGCCTATCAGCAGCCAGCTCAATGATTATTGTGACCACACTGGCTTTGACCTCAATGTGTCTCAACCATCTGATTCTTCCCATCAACTACCCTGCCCCATCGGTCAACCTCTACCAATGGTTACTGTGGGTACGGCGCGCACTGGTGGTGCTGATTATTTTTGCCGGTTATCTCTTCTACACTCTGCTGCAACATAATGAGGGGTTGGTACAGTTGGGGCTGATCTCTTTTGTCGCAGTAACCCAGTTTGTTCCGGGGATTGTCGGATTACTCTACTGGAAAGAGGCTACACGACTGGGGATGATCTGGGGACTGCTCGGTGGCATTGCCACCTGGTTTATTACGCTGATCCTTCCACTACTGCACCACTCCAACCTAATCCACCTCCCCGATCACTGGATTGATCTCCATACCCATTCCGGTATGACTTCATGGGAACTTTCCACCCTGCTCTCACTGCTCATCAATAGCACCCTGTTTATTGTGGTTACACGCATCACCCGACAATCCAACGCAGAGTATGAGGCAGCTCACGCTTGCTGTACGGAGAGCTTCTTCTCGCCTCAAGGTGTGGTAATTGCCACTTCTCCGGGTGAGTTTTGTCGTGCACTTGCAATCAGTTTGGGTGAGAAGACAGCACAGAGAGAAGTTGATCAGGCTCTTCATGAACTGAACCTCTCTGCCGATGAATCTCGCCCCACCGAGTTACGTCAACTGCGTGAGCGACTAGAACAGAACCTCTCAGGTCTCATTGGTCCTCAACTCGCTTATGTCATTATCAACCAGCGTCTTCACCTTGACACTGTCGGAAAGACAGCATTGGCAGACTCTATTCACCATATGGAAGAGCGACTGGAGAGTTCAAACCTAGAGCTAAAGGGACTCAATGCAGAGCTGGATGAACTGCGACGGATGCAGCGACAGATTCTGCTGAAGCTACCAATTGGTGTCTGTGTTATTGATGATCATAACGGCATCATGCTGTGGAATAATATGATGGAGAGCCTAACAGGCATTGCAGAAAGTGATGTGCGCAGGAGAAATATCGATCAACTCCATGAACCCTGGTACTCCCTGATCCAGCAACTACTCAATGCCTCTGAGGACCACCTTTATCGTATTCCTTCCCAGACAAAACAAAAGGCCTCCTGGTTCAACCTGCACCGCTCTTCCTATATTGAACCCTATCAAGACCAGAAACAGCACCATCGCGGTACCGTGCTGTTGATTGAAGATATCACTGAGTTGAAACGGCTGGAGTCTGAACTGACGCATAATGATCGCCTGGCCTCCATTGGGCGGTTGGCTGCCGGTGTCGCTCATGAGATTGGAAACCCGATCACGGGCATCTCATGTATCGTACAAAACCTTCAGCACCTCTCCAATGGAGAGGAAACAGGGGAGAAAGAGCAAGAGACCGCTCAAGCCTACAGTGACATCATCACCCAGACAGAACGTATCAACCATATCCTCAAGACACTCACTCACTTCAGTCGCAGCAACAGCCAACCACGCTACCGTGAGCAGTTTGAGCTTTTACAGGTCATACAGGCGGCTATCCATCTGACTGAATTAACCTACAAGAAGCAGAATATCCGCTTTATAGTACAGTGCCCTGATCAGCTTCGAATGGAAGGTGACCCTCAGGCAATGACCCAGGTCTTTATCAACCTGTTGAGCAATGCCGGCGATGCCTCTGAACCAGGCTCTGAAATTCGGGTGGTTGCCACTCAGTACTCCCGGACAATCGAAATCGAGCTCAACGATCAGGGCACAGGCATCGCTGAAGAGAATCTTGAATCAGTTTTTGACCCTTTTGTGACCACCAAAACAGCTGGCCGGGGAACCGGGTTAGGGCTCTCCATTGTCCACCGTATTATTGAAGAGCATAAAGGGACGATCACGCTCCACTCCACGCTTGGGGTTGGGACCACTGCACATATCACCCTTCCAGCATTGGAACCGTTGTAAGAGCACATCAACTAAGGAGCCTATGAATAACTCATGAGAACACCAGATGTATAAAATATTAATCATTGAAGATGAGAAGCTGATTCGGGAAGCACTCACAACACTGCTGGAACGTAATGACTATAGTGTCAAAGCTGTCGACTCTGTCGAGTCTGCTGAGCAACATGAGCTACACAGCTTTCACCTTATTCTCAGTGATGTACGTCTACCCGGTCTACCCGGTACTGAAATCATTCAACGTGCGGCCCCAGTTCCCGTCATTATTATGACCAGTTACGCCGCTGTTGAATCGGCGGTAGAGGCGATGCGGATGGGGGCAATCGATTACATCTCTAAACCTTTTAATCATGACGAGATGTTAATGGTAATCGGGCGTGTACTACGTGATCGCCAGAGCCAGAAATCTTGTGAGGCACTGAAGAAGGATCTCTCCTCAATCTATCCGGTTGACCAGATTATCGGCAATAGTGAAGAGATGGTGCCAGTATTTCAGCGCTTGGAAAAGGTAGCACCTACCGACAGTACAGTCTTGATCATTGGGGAATCGGGTACCGGAAAAGAGTTAATTGCTCGGGCACTGCATGCAAAAAGTAATCGTGCCGACGATCCATTCGTCACCTTCAGCTGTACAGCAGCCTCAAAAGATTTAATGGAGGCGGAGCTATTTGGAATAAGTCGTAGTAGTGTACATCGAGAGCACTGCCTCATTGATGAAGCAGAGGGAGGAACCCTCTTTCTCGATGAGATTGGTGAACTACCTCTCTCTGCACAAGGGCGTTTGTTGCAACTGTTGCAACCGGGTGATTTGGAGCCACATCGTGGTGGCAATATCCGAATTCTTGCATCCACCCACCAAGATTTGCGCAAACTGGTTCAGGAGGAACTATTCAGAAGCGATCTCTATTTTCGCCTCCGGGTCATTGAGATCATCCTGCCTCCACTACGCAAGCGCGGTGATGACATTACCCTGTTGGCGATCCACCTGCTTAAGGTGAGCTGCAACCATCTCAATATACAACCTCTTAAAATCAGTAAAGACTCTTTTGAAGCAATTCGTCGCTACCGCTGGCCGGGGAATGTGCGAGAGCTGGCCAACTCCATGGAGCGTGCGGCGCTATTATGTGATGGAGAGCAGATCACTCCTGAGTTACTCTCCATTGACCACTCCATTGGAGCAACACCGTCAGAAGCTGAGCTTGAGGAGAAGCTATCTCTGGAAGAGTATTTCCGAAATTTTGTGCTCCAACATCAGGAACAGATGACCGAAACCGAATTGGCCAAGCGACTGGGTATCAGTCGAAAGTCTTTATGGATGCGCCGCCAGCGCTTTGGAATTCCCCGGAGGAAATAGTTATAAGATAATATTAGGTGCCTGTCCAAGAATAGAGAGCCTACTGCGGGAAAGCTGAATTTGGCCATATTCCCCCATCCTTTTCGTTAAATAGTAGAACTATTCGCCTCAAATGATGACAAAATCTGTCTCAAATCAGCCTCCCCTCGTTACGACTTCTATTCTCGGACAACCACCTAGGGAATTTCTGAATAAGTCTGGGCTATTGTTCAGTTGTCGGAGTACTTAGTATTTAATCAAATTTTTCTACGACATCCACAGAAGTAACAGCCATGTTACCTTTCGTAACACTTATAGATTATTCTGTTACTTTTCGGATCATAGTATAGAAAAAATCTCAAAAAAACCCTAAAACAATCAAACATTTAATTTGATTCGTGTAGATGAATACGCCAGAATGGGGGGACAAGATCTACATACCTATACTCAGTCTTCAGGCGCTCTCGACATCACCGATGGACGCTTCTGAACTGAGCAAACGGATGATCTACCAAAGTCACTAATTTTAAAGATTGAGATCAACCTGGAAGGAGAGAGAAAATATGTCCGATAATAATTGGAGTCGTAGAGATGTACTCAAGGCGAGCGTTGCATTTGCAGCAGCAGGAGCCGCGCCAATGTTCTTCACCAAAGATGCATGGGCCGCCAAAAACTTTATGAACAATCCGGGTAGCTCTTCTACCGTTACCCTGGGTTTTAATGTGCCTCAGACAGGCGCCTATGCCGATGAAGGTGCAGATGAACTTCGTGCATTCAAGCTGGCGGTGAAGCACCTCAATGGTGAAGGTGACAGTGGTATGATGAATACCATGAAGCCCTCTGTGCTAAAAGGCAATGGTATTCTTGGCAAAAAGGTGACTTATGTGACCGGCGACACCCAGACCAAATCAGATGCTGCACGCGCCTCTGCCAAGCGCATGATTGAGAAAGATGGCGTAATTATGTTCTCGGGCGGCTCCTCTTCCGGTGTCGCAATCGCCGTACAAGGGCTTGCCCAAGAGATGGGGGTGGTCTTTATGGCGGGTCTGACGCACTCCAATGACACAACCGGCAAAGACAAACGTCGTTATGGTTTCCGTCACTTCTTCAATGCGAAGATGTCCGGTTCTGCACTGGGTCCGGTGCTGAAAGAGCGTATGGGAACAGACCGTAATGCCTATCATTTGACAGCAGACTACACCTGGGGATGGACTCAGGAGCAGTCTATTAAAGAGACTACCGAAAATCTGGGCTGGAATACGGCCAAAGCGGTCAAGACTCCGGTAGGTGCGGGTGACTTCTCACAGTACATCACCCCCATCCTCAACTCTGGTGCCGACACACTAATTCTGAATCACTACGGCAAGGATATGATCAACTCCCTGACTCAGGCCGTTCAGTTCGGTCTGCGTGACAAGCAGGTGAATGGTAAAGATTTCCAGATTATCGTACCGCTCTACTCGCGTCTGATGGCGCAGGGTGCAGGCGAAAACCTCAAGGGTATTCTCGGAACCACCAACTGGAATTGGGCACTCTCGGATCACGGTTCACAGGCATTCGTGAAGTCTTTTGGTAACGAATATGGTTTCCCACCTTCACAGGCTGCACACACTTGCTATGTACAGACACTGCTCTATGCAAATGCCTGTGAGATGGCAGGTACCTTCTACCCACCTGAAGTGATCAAACAGCTTGAAGGCTTCAAGTTTGACGGTATGGGCAACGGTAAAACGGAGTACCGCGCAGCGGATCACCAGTGCTTCAAGGATGTTCTCGTTGTAGAGGGTAACCAGAACCCTTCCAGCCAGTTCGACCTACTGAAGATCGTTAAGGAGGTGCCACGCTCACAGGTTGAGTATGATGCCTCTATCTTTGGTGGTAATCTCGGTCCTTACGAGGTCTAAGAGCGGGGGGATAATGGCGACCACAGTCCCAATGTGGTCGCCATTTTTTACTGATGATTGAACCGGGATAAATCTATGGATGCCATATTTCTTCAGTTGTTGAACGGTCTGGATAAGGGGGGAGCATACGCACTGATTGCCCTGGGTCTGACACTGGTATTTGGAACACTGGGCGTGGTCAACTTTGCCCACGGTGCCCTCTTTATGCTCGGTGCCTTCTGTGCTGTCACTTTTCAAAAGATATTGACGCTCTCGGTTAAGGTACGAGACACCAGTATCACCTTCTTCGAGGCCTATAAAGAGCAGCCTTATCTGGAGATCTGGTTTGGTGACACAGGAACCGCCATCATTGACTGGGCTGTTCCTTTATCTATAGTATTAACTATACCCACTATGTTATTGATTGGACTCGCAATGGAGCGAGGCCTTATCAAACATTTTTACAAGCGCACCCATGCTGAACAGATTCTCGTCACCTTTGGCCTCGCCATTGTATTGCAGGAGATTGTTCGCCACTTCTTTGGTGCCAACCCTATTCCAACCCCCGCCCCTGATATCGTTTCAGGAAGTGCCCCAATCGGTGCCTGGCTCGGGTTAAGTGAAAATCTGGTCTATCCCTGGTGGCGTATTATCTACCTCTCCTTCTCTCTAACCATTATCGTTTCTGTATTTGCCTTTCTCCAGCTCACCACCTTTGGGATGGTAGTTCGTGCCGGTATGCAGGACAGAGAGATGGTCGCCATGCTCGGTATCAATGTGGAACGAAAATTCACCATTGTCTTTGGTATGGCCGCTGTCGTGGCCGGCCTTGCCGGAATGATGTATGCACCGATCCTGCCACCTGACTACCATATGGGGATGGATTTTCTGGTTCTCTCCTTCGTGGTTGTTGTTGTTGGGGGTATGGGTTCGCTGCCCGGCGCAGTGGCTGCCGGTTTCCTGCTCGGCATTCTACAGTCCTTTGCCTCAATGAATGAGATCAAATCAATCCTTCCCGGCATTGACCAGATCATCATCTATCTGGTAGCAGTGGTTATTCTGTTAACCCGTCCCCGCGGATTGATGGGACGTAAAGGCGTAATGGAGGACTAACCGATGAACTTTTCTGAAACACGTAGTGACCTGACCCTGATGCTGATCTTCTCGGCGGTAGTACTGACGATGCCGTTGTGGCTGGCTCCTATTGGAGCCGGATACCCTGATCTGCTGCAGAAATTTGCAATCTTCGGCATCTTTGCCATCGGCTACAACATCCTGTTCGGACTCACCGGCTACCTCTCTTTTGGCCATGCGGCCTTTCTGGGAATTGGCTCTTACACGGCAGTCTGGTCTTTTAAACTATTGACGATGAATGTGCTCCCCGCAATTTTCTTCGCCATCATCATGACGGGACTGTTTGCGGCACTGATTGGCTTTATCTCACTGCGCCGTTCCGGTATCTATTTCTCGATCCTGACGCTGGCGTTTGCACAGATGAGTTATAACCTCGCCTATTCGGTACTCACACCAATCACCAATGGTGAGACCGGACTACAATTGACGCTGCAAGATGCCCGAATTCTCGATGGCCCGGCAGGCGCAGGATTGCCCTCTACAGAGCTGTTTGGTATCTCCATGAGCGGCTACTCCGGCTTCTACTTCTGTGCTGTAGTACTGATCATCGCCTTCTTCTTCTCGTTGAAGATCTTCCGTTCCCCCTTTGGTATGAAGCTACAAGCAATCAAGTCTAACCAGACACGGATGAAATATACCGGCTACAACACACGCCCCTACCTGATGACCGCCTTTATCATCTCCGGTATGTATGCTGGGTTGGCAGGTGCGCTGATGGCCGTCACCGACCCACTCGCAGGTGCAGAACGCATGCAATGGACAGCTTCCGGTGAGGTGGTACTGATGACCATCCTAGGAGGCGTTGGCACCCTGTTTGGTCCACTGCTTGGGGTTGGCATCATTAAGTACTTTGAGAATATCTTTTCGGCCATCAATGAAGAGGCTCTCCACAGTTTCTTCTCCTTTCTTCCCGGTTTTCTGGAGAACCTTCTGGTTGCCATCACCTCTCCATTTGTGGGTGAAGGGTGGCATCTGACACTGGGTGTACTCTTTATGGTGATCGTAATCTTCCTCCCCGGTGGCATTATGGAGGGGATAGACCGAATCAAGAAACGCTACAGGAACCAGGGTACCAAGACCACCCCGGAAAAGGAGTAGCCCGATGAGTAATCTTGTATTGAATATTAAGGGTGTCAACAAGACTTTCGGAGGTCTCCAGGCACTTAACGATGTTAATCTGGAAATTGAAGAGGGTAAGGTTCATGCCATTATCGGCCCCAATGGGGCGGGCAAGTCAACCCTTCTCAACTGCTGTATCGGACGCTTGATACCTGATACAGGCACAGTAACCTTCGACGGAAAAAACATCATCGGCAAAGAGGCCCATGAGATTAATCAGATGGGTATGGTTCGTGTATTTCAGACCCCGGAGATCTTCCCGGACCTGAGCCTGCTGGAAAACGTAATGATTCCTGCCTTTGCCAAACGAGATGGTTCCTATAACTTCAGCATGTTCAAGGCCGCCTCGGATGAGCAGGAGATTATTGACGAAGCTGAGAAAATGCTCAATGATCTAGGTATTGAAGGGGACCATATTCACAGCAATGCCGGCAGCATGTCACGTGGAGACAAACGCCGACTTGAGTTGGTGATGTGCCTGATACAACACCCTCGCCTACTACTGTTGGATGAACCAACAGCAGGCATGGCACGTCATGACACCAACCGTACCATTGAGCTGTTGCAAAAGATCAAGGAAAGTGGAATGACCAAAATTATTATTGAGCATGACATGCATGTCGTCTTCAGTGTTGCGGACACGATCTCCGTATTGGCACAAGGGGCAATCATCGCATCCGGGACACCCGATGAGATACGCGGAAACCCGGTTGTTCAAGAGGCCTATTTGGGTGGAGCACATCTATGAGTACAGAAAACAGACCACATGCCCCAGGTACACCGGCAATTCAGCGCACCGGTTCTGCCCCTGCATTTTTCTCCTGCTGGGACCTTCACTCTTACTATGGTGAGAGTTATATAGTTCAGGGGGTTAACTTTGATATTCGTGAAGGTGAAATTGTTGCCCTGCTTGGTCGTAATGGTGCAGGCAAGACCTCGACCCTGCGCTCTATCGCCCGTGCTACTGAGCCCGAAATGCGTCATGGAGAGATCTGGCTGGACCATAAGCCTCTTCACAACATGAAGGCCTATGAGGCGGCACAATTAGGCGTCTCCCTGGTGCCCGAGGATCGCTGTATCATTGCAGGGTTAACGGTAGAGGAAAACCTTGAACTTGCACAGATTGAGGGCCCTATTGGCTGGTCTCTGGAGCGTATCTATGAGTCTTTCCCCCGCCTGGGTGAACGTCGTACCCAGGATGGTGTCACCCTCTCAGGTGGTGAACAGCAGATGCTGGCTGTAGCCCGTGCATTGGCACGCGACATCAAACTACTATTACTGGACGAACCTTATGAGGGGCTGGCACCCGTAATCGTACAGGAGATTGAGCGCATCCTGGAGAGTATCAAGTCCCTCGGTATTACTACAGTCATCGTGGAACAGAATGCAATCGCAGCACTTCATCTGGCAGACCGCGCACTCATTCTGGATATGGGGCAAATTGTGTTTGACGGCACGGCTCAAGAGGTACTGGACAACGAGGAGCTACGCCAGCAATATTTGGCGATCTGACCTCAGATTCAAATCAGCCTGAAGCCATTCGGTACTCCCCAGCACTCCGGCAAGCCAAGATTATTAAGATAATCGTATAGTTTGTAAGATTCGTTGTATACACTCTACCCTAAGGAGCCCCTGAATCAGTGATGTGTAAATGCCGAACGCCCATAGTGCCCAATATCTTCGTTGAAAACCTTGCGGATAGCCTGCTATTGGCTGCAATTATCACCTTGATCTTGGACTCTATGGAGATAACTCAAATTACCCAGACTTATTCAGAGGTTCCCGAACAATCATAGCCAGCAGAACTTTATACTTGAACCCATAATGACGCAGGAGGACCGAACGTCATGAGTGATGAAAAAATCTATCCTATTGATGAGGCCTTTGCTGCCCAATCTAACATTACTGAAGCACAATACAATGAGATGTATCAACGCTCGGTTGATGATCCAGAATCTTTCTGGGAAGAGCAGGCCAACAAATATCTATCCTGGTTCAAACCCTGGGATACCACACTGGACTGGAGCTTCAAGGATGATATTCGTATCAACTGGTTTAAAGGTGGCAAGCTCAACGCATCCTACAACTGTCTGGACCGCCATTTAGAGGAGCGTGGAGATCAGGTTGCCATCATCTGGGAAGGCGATGATCCCAATGAAGATCGCAAAATTACCTATACCGAACTCCATGCCGAGGTTAGCCAGTTCGCCAACGTGCTCAAGTCTCGGGGTGTCAAAAAAGGAGATCGGGTCTCCATCTACATGCCAATGATCCCGGAAGCTGCGGTTGCCATGCTCGCCTGTACCCGAATCGGTGCCATGCATTCGGTGGTCTTTGGTGGCTTCTCCTCTGACGCACTGCGTGACCGAATTCAGGATTCTGATTGCCAGGTTGTCATCACTGCTGACCAGAGCGTACGGGGTGGTAAACGTGTTCCACTCAAGAGTAATGCAGATCAGGCAATGGCCGCCTGTCCCAACGTACACACCTGTCTGGTTGTGAAACGTGGTGGCGATCCGGTTGAGTGGAATGATGAGCGTGATATCTGGTACCACGATGCGATGGCGGATGCCTCAACCGACTGCCCTCCTGAGGAGATGGATGCCGAAGATCCCATGTTCATCCTCTACACCTCCGGGTCGACAGGAAAACCAAAAGGGGTGCAGCACACCACAGGGGGCTACATGCTCCACGCTGCAATCACCCATAAGCTCGCCTTTGATTACAAAGATGGAGAGAACTACTGGTGTACAGCCGATGTGGGCTGGGTAACGGGACACACCTACATCCTCTATGGTCCACTGGCCAACGGTGCAACCACAATCATGTTTGAAGGTATCCCGACCTACCCCACCGTATCCCGCTTCTGGGAAGTTTGTGATAAACACAATGTTGCCACCTTCTATACCGCACCGACAGCTATACGTGCGCTGATGTCTGCCGGTGATGATCCCGTAAAGAAAACCTCCAGAAAGTCACTGCGTCTTCTCGGTACCGTCGGAGAACCCATCAACCCCGAGGCCTGGGAGTGGTATTACAAAGTAGTCGGAGACAGCCGCTGTCCGGTTGTCGATACCTGGTGGCAGACCGAGACCGGAGGTCATATGATCACCCCGCTGCCTGGTGCCCACCCGTTGAAACCCGGCTCAGCCAGCCGCCCTTTCCTGGGTGTGCAACCCATCCTGTTAGATGATCAAGGCAACGAGCTTGAAGGCGCCATCTCTGGAAACCTGGCGATCAAGTTCCCATGGCCCGGCATGATGCGCACCATCTATGGTGACCATAAGCGCTTTGGTGAGACCTACTTCAGCATGTACCCCGGTTACTACTTCACCGGTGATGGCGCGCGTCGTGATGAAGATAACTACTGGTGGATTACCGGACGTGTCGATGATGTACTGAATGTGTCCGGTCACCGTCTGGGGACCGCAGAGATTGAGTCTGCACTGGTACTACACGACCTGGTTGCAGAATCTGCCGTAGTGGGCTATCCACACGAGATTACCGGTCAGGGCATCTACGCCTTTGTCACCTTGATGCAGGGTACAGAAGCAACCGATGAGCTGAAACGCGAACTGGTTGCACAGGTGCGTAAAGAGATCGGTCCAATTGCCAAAGTCAACCTGATCCAGTGGGCACCCGGCCTTCCCAAGACTCGCTCTGGAAAGATCATGCGCCGCATCCTGCGCAAAGTAGCCGCTAATGAGTTGGATAGCCTGGGGGATACCTCAACATTGGCTGATCCATCTGTGGTTGAAGAGCTGATTGAAAACCGGATGAACCGGTAAAAAGCCCCCTTGCGCGACGAGATGCCAAGAAGAGATCTATACAACAACTTCTTGGTGTCTTTGCGCTTTTGCATGATATAAGCTGTTTTGACTTTACGCTATCAGGAGCACAACCTTATGAGTCACCCTATCCAAAAACTCCTTGTCGCCAATCGTGGTGAGATTGCTATCCGGGTATTGCGTGCAGCTTCTGAACTCAACATAAAAACAGTCTCGGTTTTCACCCATGAAGACCGCTTCTCCCCTCACCGATACAAGGCCGACGAGGCCTACCAGATTGGAGAGGATGATGATCCACTACGCCCCTATCTCAATATTGAATGCATCATTGAGATTGCTAAGAAGAATGATGTCGAGGCGATCCATCCGGGCTATGGCTTTCTATCCGAAAATGTAGCCTTTGCACGCCGCTGCCGGGAGGAAGGTATTATCTTTATCGGCCCGACTCCAGAGAGCATGGAGGCTCTGGGAGACAAAATCGCAGCAAAGCAGAATGCAGTTGCAGCCGGTCTGCCGATCATCAAGAACAGCCGTGAACCACTCGATAGTTATGAAATTGCCCGACAGGAGGCCGAACATATTGGCTTTCCGGTGATGCTTAAGGCAGCCTCCGGTGGTGGTGGTCGTGGCATGCGTGTCATCCGCTCTATCGATGAGTTGGAGACCGCCTTTAACGACGCCAAAAGTGAGGCCGGTAAGGCATTTGGTGACGATACAGTCTTTCTTGAGAAGTACATCGACGCCCCTAAACATATCGAGGTTCAGATACTGGGGGATCAGCACGGTAACCTGGTCCACCTGTTTGAGCGCGACTGTTCGGTACAGCGGCGCTTTCAGAAAGTAGTGGAGATTGCACCCAGTATCACCCTGACAGAGAAGACCCGTGACCAACTTCACCACTATGCACTGGATATTGCACGCCATGTTGATTATGTAAATGCCGGTACCGTCGAATTCCTGGTCGATGATGATGAGAACATCTACTTTATCGAGGTCAACCCAAGGGTTCAGGTGGAGCACACCATCACCGAAGAGGTGACTGGAATCGACATCGTTCGTAGCCAGATATTTATTGCCAGTGGCTTCAGGCTGGATAGTGAAGAGATCAACATCACCTCACAGCAGATGATTGAGTGCCGTGGTTATGCTATTCAGTGCAGAATCACCACAGAAGACCCCGAAAACAATTTCCAGCCAGACTTTGGCCGCCTCATCGCCTACCGGAGTGCCGGAGGCTTTGGTATTCGCCTGGATGTGGGAGCAGCCTACCCCGGTGCCCGGATCTCCCCATTCTTTGACTCTATGCTGGTCAAGGTATCCTCATGGGGACGCACCTTCCCTGGAGCTATCCAACGCATCAACCGCGCACTGCGTGAATTCCGTATTCGTGGCGTCAAGACCAATATCGGTTTTCTGGAGAATGTGCTTGCCAATGAGACCTTTTCCAGTGGTCAGGCAACGGTCACCTTTATTGATACCCACCCTGAACTGTTTGAGATCCACTCTCCATTTGATCGTGCCACCAAAACGCTGAACTATCTGGCCAACGTATCCGTCAATGGCAATACCGATGTCAAGGTGTGTGACCGGCAGCAGCCGTTCCGTAAACCACTGATCCCCAAATTTGACCGCTTCGCTGACCCCCCATCGGGGACCAAAAACCTACTGGATGAGATGGGCCCGGAAAAGTTTGTCGACTGGATCAAGAGTCAGAAACATATTCTCTATACTGACACCACCATGCGAGATGCACACCAGTCACTGCTGGCAACCCGTGTACGTACCCGCGATATGCTTAAAGTTGCTGAAGGTTATGCAAAGAGCCACCCTCAACTATTCTCTCTGGAGCTTTGGGGAGGGGCCACCTTTGATGTCTCCATGCGCTTTCTCCATGAGTGTCCCTGGGAGCGTCTCAAGAAGCTACGGGCTGCAATTCCCAACATCCTCTTTCAGATGCTGTTCCGTGGCTCCAATGCCGTGGGATACAAGGCCTACCCAGATAATCTGATTGAAAAATTTATAATCGAATCGTGGCAGAACGGCATCGATGTATTCCGCATCTTTGACTCTCTAAACTGGATTGAGGGGATGAAACAGTCGATCCGGGTGGTACGCAATCAGACCGGCGGTCTTGCAGAGGCGACCATCTGTTATACCGGAGATGTACTCAACACCGATCCCTCGAATCGCTACAACATGCAGTACTACCTTGATCTGGCAAAACAGTTAGAGGATGCCGGGGCCCATACCATCGCCCTGAAAGATATGGCCGGACTGCTAAAACCATACGCTGCACAAGAGTTGATTCCAGCACTGAAAGAGGCGATTGATCTCCCCATCCACCTCCACACCCACGATACCGCCGGTGTGCAGTCAGCCACCCTGCTCAAGGCCATTGAGGCCGATGTTGATATCATCGATACCAGCCTCAGCTCTATGTCCGGGCTCACATCACAACCCAACCTCAACTCAATGGTTGCGATCATGCAGGGACACCAGCGTGAACAGCCGTTTGATCTCCACAGTCTCAACCAGTACGCCAACTACTGGGAGGATGTACGGGAGTACTACTACCCCTTTGAGTCAGGCCTCAAGGCAAGCACTGCAGAGGTCTATGACCACGAGATTCCCGGTGGGCAATACTCCAATTTGCGTCCCCAGGCAATTGCACTTGGGCTGGAGCACAAATTTAACGAAATCAAGAAACACTATTCAATTGTTAACAATATGTTTGGTGATATAGTTAAAGTCACTCCATCCTCTAAAGTTGTGGGTGATATGGCGCTGTTTATGGTCTCGAATGGTCTCTCTGAGGCTGACATTATGGAGAAAGGAGAGACACTTGCCTTTCCCGACTCAGTCATCGAGATGTTCAAGGGTGACCTCGGGCAGATGGAAGGCGGTTTTCCTGAGGCACTCTCAAAGATTATTCTCAAGGGCGAAACAGCGATGAAGAAGCGCCCTAACGTCTATCTCGATCCCGTGGACTTTGAGGCAGAATTTGAACTTTTTCAACAGCAATTTGGTGGTGATCAACAGCTGACCATGCAGGACTTTCTCTCCTACAAAATGTACCCCGATGTCTTCAGTGACTTCTATCAGCACAAACAGGAGTATGGTGAGATCTCCTATCTGCCAACCAGCGCATTCTTCTATGGTCTCAAGCCTGATGAAGAGATTGCGGTAGAGATTGGCAAGGGTAAAGTCATCATTATTCGCCTGCTCTTTATCTCCGCACCGGGTGAAGATGGCATGCGAACCGTCTCTTTTGACCTCAATGGCCAGACCCGTACCGTGCGTATTCGTGACAACTCCGTGATCTCTAAAACGACAGTGAATCAGAAGGCCTCGGATGATCATGAAGTCGGTGCTCCGTTACAGGGAAAACTCTCAGAAATTCTGGTTCAGGATGGAGAATATGTAGCGAAAGGTGCTCCACTATTTGTGATTGAGGCGATGAAGATGGAGACCACGCTAACCGCCCCATTTGAGGGCACCGTGCGCAAGGTCCACCTGCAGGCAGGGGAGTTGGTTCAACAGGATGATCTGATTATTGAGTTCAAATAAGCACTCACCGGCCCCTCCCTTACCGCACTCTATGCCGCGTGGTACTACGTTGCTCAGAATGAACCAACGCCCCGACACTCAACAGAACCAAACCTGGCAACAGGAGGTAGCACGTTCCCGTCTCACCCCAGAGCAACTTTGCAGTCAGTTACAGCTACCTGAAAACCTGGCTCTATCGATGGTAAAGGGGGATCAACTGTTTCCAATCCGGGCACCGCAGAGCTATCTCAACAGAATTGAACCCTGCAATGAACAGGACCCGTTACTGAAACAGATTCTGCCAACAGAGGATGAAGCGGTAACGGTAAGCGGTTATTCTGCAGACCCCGTAGGAGACCACCATGCAACCCAGACAGAGGGGGTACTACAGAAATACCACGGCAGAGCACTGCTGATCACCACAGCCAGCTGCCCCATCCACTGCAGGTACTGTTTTCGTCGTGCCTACCCCTATCAAGACAACCGGCTCTCTCTACAAAACAGTCAGGCTATTGAGTGGATTGACGCAGACCAGAGCTTGCATGAGGTGATCCTGAGCGGTGGTGATCCATTGATGCTCAGCAATGATCGGCTCGAAACACTGATCAACAGACTTGGGGCGATTAGCCACCTCAAAACGCTACGTATCCACAGCAGAATACCGGTAGTACTGCCTGAACGCATCGACCACACACTACTCAACCACCTTGAACATTGCCGCCTCAATGTCGTGATGGTGATCCACTGTAACCACCCACTTGAGATTGACGATACCGCGAGGGCAGCACTCAGCCGATTAAAGCCGGTTGTCACCGCGTTACTCAACCAGAGCGTGCTGCTAAAGGGCATCAATGACTCTACCGCAGTGTTGGAGCAACTCAGCCACACCCTGTTTAATGCCGGTGTTCTCCCCTACTATCTGCATCTGCTTGATCGCGTCAACGGCAGCCACCACTTTGAAGTTGAAGAGAGCATGGCTCACCAGTTTCTGCAAACACTTCGCAGTCTGTTACCCGGCTACCTGGTACCCAAGCTGGTACGAGAGATTGCCGGAGAGCCTTGTAAATCTCCAAGGATAGAATAATTCTTAATTCTTCTTGGTCACTGTTACCACTCTGATATTTTTACACCATGACCTCTGAAAAAGGTCAAATCTGCCCTTAAATATCCGGCATTAATGTCATAAATCAAAGCACAGAACCCATATCGTTATCCATCATATGGGCTGTTTTGACTGGTGGCATATTTTATAAAATAGACATCTATCAATTATTTATTTTATAAATTCATATGTTTATGTGATATTCAATCTAATAAACCCTATATACAATGCCATTAATATAATTACTCAGTAATATATTTTTATATTATGATAAAAATCAAAAAAGTGCATTAGTCTATACATTGAGATATTTAAAACACTTATTGAAAATGCCTTCTATAGAGAGGTTCATGATTAAAACCTCATTTCTATCTCTACTTTTGTGCATAGCACTTTTATCCACTCCTGTATCCGGGAGCTCATTGGATTCCGCACCAACGAACCTCGAAACTTCAGCCTCCTTCACCGATAAATATGATGAAGATTTCAAGACGGACAGTTTCGAAGCTATATCGTCAAAAAGGCAATCAAAGAAAAGTACGCCGACCCTCACTAAAGATCAATTTGAAGAGTTCAAGAGTAGTGCAGAAACCGGAGATAGTGATGCTCAATTTGCCTTAGGGGCCATCTACGTAAATGGCATCGGAAGAGCAAAAGATGCCTTTGAGGGGGCTAAATGGTACAAAAAATCTGCCGCTCTGGGAAACGCCAAGGCTCAGTCTGCACTTGGAGTGATGTATGTTCATGGTCGAGGGACTGTTCAGGATAAGGCCGCAGCAGTCAAATGGTTACACTTGTCTGCTGTGCAGGGGTATGCAAAGGGACAGTATAATCTGGGCCTACTCTATAGACGCGAAATTGGTGTCTTAAAAAGTAATGTAGAGGCCGCTAAATGGTATAGAGAGGCCGCTGATCAAGGATTAGCAGATGCCCAGTTCGCACTCGGAGTGATGTACCGGTTGGGACATGGAGTAGATAAAGATAAGTATGCCGCAGTACAATGGTACCGGAAGGCTGCTAATCAGGGACATATGAGAGCGCAGTCCAGTCTCGCGCTGGTCTATAGCCATGGGGACGGTACCGAAATGAACCTTGATAAAGCCAAGAAATGGTTTAAGGAGGCTGCATACCAGGGGCACGCCTCTTCCCAATTCAACCTGGGTGTTCTCTACAGTCGTAAAATCAATGGTAACGTTGACTATCCAGAGGCTCTTGAGTGGTTTCAGAGGGCAGCAGCACTGGGGGTCATTGAGGCGCAATACAATGTGGGTGTAATGCATCGCTATGCGATGGGTACTCCACAAGACTACTCTGAAGCAGCGCGATGGTTTACAAAAGCGGCTGAACAGGGTTTTGCAAAATCACAAACTAATCTTGGGGTACTCTATACACGCGGGAATGGCGTCACTAAAGACCCGGCTGAGGCGCTCAAGTGGTTTACAAAAGCGGCGTATCAAGGACTCGATATCGCCCAATTCAACCTTGCAACGATGTATGACTTTGGTAACGGGGTTTCAGAAAATAATATCAAAGCCATCAAGTGGTATCGCAAAGCCGCTGAACAGGGCCACAAAAAAGCCCAATCCAAGCTTAAAACCAATATCGCAATGCTGAGTCAATAAAATCTGCACCACTGAAAGTAGTTTTACCTACTGACCAATAACCTAAACTGTGGATATAAAAAAACAAATTCTGCTCAAAATCACCCTGCTGGTTATTGTATCTACCATTGAAAGCAGCTGGTCCACTTTTTCCAACCCATCTACCCTGCCCTCTAATGAATGGCTACAACAGGGAGTCCCTATTGCTGCCCAAGTCCTGTTCTGGGCTCTATTGACCTCACTGCTTGTTAACGTAACTCATCACGCTCTGAATTCCTGGGAAAAACAGCACCCCGGCATTACCATTCCAAAACTCTTGAGAGACCTCTCTTCTCTTGTTATCTGGTCTGGTTTCATTGTTCTTGTGCTTTCTGGAGTGTTCGAAATTGATGTTACCGCACTGCTGACTGCTTCCGGTTTGGCAATTGCCGTAATTGGTTTTGCGCTTCGAAGCATGATCTCTGATATTTTTACCGGAATTGCATTAGGAATAGAGCGTCCTTTCCGTATCGGAGATTGGGTACAGGTTGATGATTATGCACCTGGAAAAGTGATTCAAATGAATTGGCGCTCTACAACAATCGAAACTGAAGAGCTCGTGACGGTAATCTTCTCAAATAGTCTATTGGCAACAAAACCCTTCCAGAACTATAGCCGCCCTCATCGCTATTTCCGCGATAGCTTCACCATAGCACTCGACAGCACTATTACTACACATAAAGCAGAACGTATTTTTCTATCAGCTATCAGCCAGGTTTCTGAGTCGATGAAAATTAATGAGAAACCTGAAATACGGATCAAAGAGTTCTCATCAAGGGGGATACACTGGGAGATCCTCTATTGGGTGGAAAACTATGCAGAACGTTTTACGATTCGCCATGAAATTCAACGACGAATGCTACGCAATATGCATTACTCAGGAATAGAGGTCGCTGCAGACCGTATTGAACTTGAGAAGTTAGAGCCTGACAACACTGTAGCCTTGGAAAACAAGAGTGTTGACCTGCATTTTATTCGTACCCTACCTCTATTTCAGTCACTCAACAGCTCAGAGCTGGATTGGCTGCAATATGAAATGAAACGGGTATTTTTTCAAAAAGGGAGCCGGGCTGTGCATTTGGGAGATAAGGGAAATTCTCTGTTTATTGTGCAAGAGGGGATTTTCGACGCCGCTATTCAGGATACCCATGGAAAAATGGTCAGTGTAGGACATTTAATTCCAGGGACATTCTTCGGGGAAATGTCTTTATTAACGGGTGCTCCACGCTCTGCAACGATTACCGCCGAGGTCGACTCCATCGCCTATGAACTGAACAGAGATACCCTAACCTCTCTTTTCACACAACGTCCGGCAGTCATGGAAGAACTCAGCATCAGCTTGGCCGAACGACAACTACAAAACTCTGACTCCCTAAAAACAGCATCGAACTCTCAGATAATAATAGAGAAGGTCTCGCTGGCGAAACACTTCATGGGCAAGATCAGACAGGTATTTGGCTTTACCCACCAGGAAAAAGAGACTCCTCATGCCAAAATCAGCCCCGCCGCGACCGCCAAGGCCTCTTTATAAACCCTATTCGAGCGACCACTGAGGCTGAACAATTGATTTTTGCAGGTGCTCCAGTTGGGCTTGTTTAATATCAGCGGCCTCTTTCAGCCTCTGCTCAATATCTTCCTGTTTTAGCGGGTTGTAAAACCAGAATTTACTTCAACATTTACCTCACTACAGACCACACCCGAAACAGCTGACCACTCCGATCCTTGCCATAACCACTGCTGCAGTGCATCCAGTTGCAGCCTGTCTCCACAAGCGACCACCTCAACCGTACCATCGGACAGATTACGCGCAAAACCATCCAATTTCAGGCGGCGCGCCTGCTGTTGCGTAGTGCCTCTGAAATAGACCCCCTGTACTCGACCAGAGACGATACAGCGCCTGCAAGTCACTCTCTTTCAACCCCAAAACGGATCAATAGCGGTGGCTGTTGCTGCTCACTGTTGATCACCTCTCCCGGATGGTAGTGACGCTCCAGTACAACACCATCTTTAGGTGCCTTGAGTTCGCTCAACTCCAGATTGAGTCTTGCCTCATCTCGCGCGGCAATCAGTGCAGCCACTGCGGCTTCAGCCCGTACCCCGTTAAGGCGAGCGGTTCTCATCTCATTCTCGGTTGTCACCATGCGTTCAAGCAGCTCTTTCTGGAAGTTAAGATCTCTCTCTGCCTCTTCAAAATCAGCCTCTGCAACCCGCAGTGCGGCCTCTGCTGCAGCCAGTTGATACTGAAAACGGCGTGGGTCCAGGCGCAGCAGTGTAGCCCCCTTCTTTACACGATCCCCGACTTTAACCAATACTTCCTGAACCACTCCGGATACCGGCAAGCTGAGTCGTATCGGTGTAACCGGTCGATCGAAGAGAGAAGTGGCTGGCGCACCCTCTTCAGCAGCTAAAGCTTGAAGTGGTAGTAGCAAGAGAAACAGTACAGGTCGAATCAGACTATTCATTCAGGGTAACCTCCTTTCCGATTAAATATTCCAGCTTGGTATAGATAAGCATCGCTTCAAACCGGCTCTTGGCACTGCGTAGATGGGCCGATGAGACTCCGACCAGAGCATCACCAAAATTTGACTGCTGCTCCTGCTCATAGAGTGCCCGGTTACGATCCAGCTCAAAATCACGATACTCCTCTGCGAGCTGATCAGCACCCCATTGTGCCTCTAGTGAAATCAGCTGCAGATAGAGCTGATCAATTTCAGTTGCAATTGTGCGTTTCTCAACCTCCAGAGCGGATTGTGCTTGATGTAACACCTCACGGGCAGCTGCCAACTGATAGTCCCGGCTACCGCTATCAAACAGTGGTATTTCCAACAGCAGGGAGGCCCGCCAACGATCTTTTGAGCTGGTCACCCGGCTGTGGTCAAGCCACTCCATCGATGCATCCAACTGCGGATACCCTGCCAACTGTGCCCGCTCGACCTCTTTCTGTGCCGCATTGATCTGCTGTTGCCTGATCGCTATTTGCCCATTGCCAGACCAGGCTGTCTGTTTTAATGAATCCACAGGGGCCAGCATCTCCACCAGCTTAGAGGGATTGATCATTGGGGCAATCAGAGTAGAGGGGATCTCTGTAGGATGGTTCATCAACTCTGCCAGGCGGATTCGGCTCATCCGCTGCTCCATCTCTCTGCG
Organism: Gammaproteobacteria bacterium; assembly: GCA_013349825.1. Classification (GTDB taxonomy): domain Bacteria; phylum Pseudomonadota; class Gammaproteobacteria; genus Thiopontia. Next base: position 31,190 of record DUYW01000017.1, read on the forward strand.
TTTCTGTATTGCCCGCTCATCCTGAAACAGCGACTCTGCCTGCAACAGATCAAGTTCTGAATAGGCCCCGGTATGTGCCTTATCCTGTTTTTTCTGAAAGCGCAGATAGGCAATTGTCATCGCCTCATCTGCAACGGTACGTTGATGGTCTGCCAACAGTACATCGAAAAAACGCTGCATAATTTCCAACTTTAACTGCTGCAGCGCCTGCTCTTGCCCAGCTTGTCGTTGATCTACTGTCAACACTGCAATTTCATGCTCCAGTCCGCTACGTCCAAAGTCATACAATGGCTTCCCGGCAATCACTGAAAACAGGTGGTCATCTACCGACTCACCAACCTGCTGTTGCAACGCCTTGCTGCGAATACGGGCCTGCAGATCCAGTGTTACCCCTTGACGGCTCTCAACCTGATTGACCTCAAACTGTGACTGTGCCAACCGGGATTGGAAAATGGCCAGGCGGGGATGGTCAGGAGTCGCAAACTGCAACGCCTGCTGTAAACTCAAAGGTTCAGGAATCGCACCTGCCTGCACCAGAGATGAGGAGAGCAGCGCGGATAACAGTATAAAGCACCACCTCATCATCAGTTCCGCTGTTGCCGCTTATAACGTGAAAAGGAGCTCTTCAGGTAGTGCTGATCCGCTGCATACTGCCCCAGCAGCAGAAACTCTTTCTGACTTGATGCAGCACCGGTATAGCGCACGACCATCTCGCCATCCAGATTATAGAAGGCCATTAAAGGGGTTGCCCGTACCCGATTCTTCTTTTCCGCAAAGTGCTTCTCCAGCATCATCTCGCCTTTGAAATTGGTAATTTCCACCTCTCCCTTGATATTGACCCGATAGATCTGGAAGTGATCCCGATAGAAGTCCTGCACCGCACTCTGATTGAGAATGGTTGCTTTCATGCGGGCACAAAAAGGGCAATCATCCTCTTCAAAGAAGAGAAAGACCCCCTTTTTACCCTCCTCACGAGCGATCTCCAGCTCCTCTGAAAAATCTCCAAAGGTGGAGTGGAAAAAGTGTTCCCCCGGATCGCGAATTTCGCTCAACACCGTGGTAGAAATCAGCAGAAAAACTGCTACAAAAGCGGATTGAACAATACCCATTACTCCCCCTATTCAACATACTATACGACACTCAAAACGGTGAAAGAGTCCTCCTCTTTGAGCCGATGGTTAGATACCGGTTTTGTAACTATTCATCACAACACTGTAACTGTTTAGATTGCCTCTCAAGTTCGTCAGTCTAAGGCAGAAAACGTGAATTTACACCTGTAAATGGCCCTTTTCGAACACAGAAATGGCAGATTTCAGAGGTGAGCTGAATAGTTACCAGACTTCAATGGTAGCATAAGCACTATGACTACGATCCAACAAGAAGATTTTATCTCCAGCATTGCTGAAGCACTACAGTTCATCTCCTACTACCACCCGATTGATTTCATTCAGGCGATGGGGGAAGCGTGGCAACGTGAAGAGTCCCCTGCCGCTAAGGACGCTATAGCACAAATTTTAATGAACTCCAGAATGTCCGCACTTGGCAAGCGACCCATCTGTCAGGACACAGGCATTGTAGTGATCTTTCTGAAGATCGGTATGGAGGTACGCTGGGAGTCTACTCTCTCTATACAGGAGATGGCTGATGAGGGGGTACGCAGAGCCTACCTCCATCCAGACAACAAATTACGTGCCTCGGTACTGAGTGATCCTGCAGGAAAACGGAGTAATACCCGCGACAACACCCCCGCAGTGGTCCATATGGAGGTTGTGCCCGGAAGCCATCTGCAGGTTACCGTCGCTGCCAAAGGGGGGGGCTCCGAAAATAAATCTCGCTTTGCCAACCTCAGCCCCAGTGCCAATGTTGCTGATTGGGTAGTCGAACAGCTCCCCACCATGGGTGCAGGGTGGTGCCCACCGGGTATGCTCGGGGTGGGCATTGGCGGTACCGCTGAAAAGGCGATGCTGATGGCCAAAGAGTCGTTAATGGAACCAATCAACATCCATACCCTGCGTGAGTCTGGCCCCCGATGCCGTGCAGATGAGTTACGTCTGGAGATCATGGAGCGGGCCAATGCATTGGGGATCGGCGCACAGGGGCTGGGAGGGTTAACCACTCTGCTCGATGTTAAAATCAAAGAGTACCCCACCCATGCCGCCTCTCTTCCTGTCGCTATCATCCCCAACTGTGCCGCCACCCGTCATCTGCACTTTTCACTGGATGGTAGTGGCCCGGCCCAACTCCCTCCCCCCTCCATCGATCAGTGGCCCGATGTTGAATGGCAACCGGCTGCCGATGCACGTAAGGTCAATCTGGATCAACTAACCGCAGAAGAGACACAGGCATGGCGACCCGGAGATACATTACTGTTGAGTGGAAAATTACTCACAGGGCGAGATGCCGCCCATAAACGGATTGCCGACCTCTATGCAGCAGGTGAAGCTCTGCCTGAAGGTGTGGATCTCACCAACCGGATGATCTACTACGTGGGGCCTGTAGACCCGGTTGGCGATGAGGTGGTCGGTCCCGCTGGCCCAACCACCTCAACCCGTATGGACAGCTTTACCGAGTTGATGCTGGAGAAGACCGGACTGATTGGTATGGTAGGTAAAGCGGAACGTGGTCCCGCGACTATCGAGTCCATCAAGAAACACCGCTCTGTCTATCTGATTGCAGTGGGTGGCGCCGCCTATCTGGTTGCCAAGGCGATCAAGAAATCACGTATTGTTGCCTTTGAGGAGTTGGGGATGGAGGCCATTTATGAGTTTGAGGTGGAAGAGATGCCTGTCACGGTTGCCGTCGATAGCCTGGGAGACTCTATCCACAAAAGCGGCCCTGCAGCCTGGAAGACCGAGATCGAAAGCCACTCATAACCGATAATCCTAGAATCCTAGAATCCTAGAATCCTAGAATCCTCATTTTAGCCATATTGCTCTGGATGGCGTAGTGGCTCGGCAAGCTCAACTGTTATTTATATTTTTTGACAAATAGCATGAATATGCCATGCTATTGGGGTGATATAGTTTTTTACAGGGAAACCAGCACTCCGACAACACAATATTGGAGTTATCGATGCTATTAGAGATTGTATTTGGTGCAGGCTGTTTCTGGGGGGTAGAGAAACGGTTTGAACAGATTACAGGGGTGTTGGATGCTGAGTCAGGCTATGCCCTCAGCGCTAACAAAAATTGACCCACCTGTGCTCAAAATAATTGACCCACCCAGTGCGCAGTTTTTAAGGTTTATGCACTCGGACTTTTCATAA
>DUYW01000018.1 GCA_013349825.1 Gammaproteobacteria bacterium
ATGGCGGAGAGCGAGGGATTCGAACCCTCGATACGTTTCCGTATACACACTTTCCAGGCGTGCGCCTTCGACCACTCGGCCAGCTCTCCATTTGAAGGCGATATAGGATATACGTCCCTCTGCTAGAGCGCAAGGATTTACGCCTAGGTCGTCGTGTACCTGTATCAAGGCAGAGCGCTGTATTGAACGGGGTCTGGTAGGTGGAGGGTTGAAGTGGGGAACGCAATCTCTGCATCGCACTGATCGATGATCTCTATTATCTGTAGCAGAACATCCTGCTTTACCTCATGAAATCGTACCCAGTTGGTGGTTTTGGTGAAGGTGTAGATAAAGAAATCGAGTGAAGAGGGGGCGAAGGCGTTGAAGTTGACGATCAGAGTTTGACGGTTATCGATCTCGGGGTGTGAGACCAGCATGGCCCGTACCCGGTTGATGATGGTCTCCATTTTATCGGCATCACAATAGCGGATGCCGATGGTCTCTTTGATGCGGCGGTGAGACATCCTCTGTGGGTTCTCTACGCTGATATTGGAAAAGGTTGCGTTAGGAATGTAGAGCGGGCGTTTATCAAAGGTACGCACCTTGGTGAGTCGCCAGCCGACCTCCTCTACAGTCCCTTCAATATTTTGGTCTGGTGAGCGGATCCAGTCTCCTGGTGAGAAGGGACGGTCAAGGTGAATCATGAGTCCGCCAAACAGGTTGGCGAGCAGGTCTTTGGCAGCAAAACCAACCACCACACCACTCAAACCACCAAAAGCAAGTACACCGGAGATGCTGTAACCAAGCGTCTGTAGCATGACCAGTGCAGAGGTGATGAGAATGGAGCTGCGCAGCAGGCGGTTGATGGAGTCAACCATTGACTCATCAATTGTTCCTCTCTTGCGCTTACGCCCCTCAATATAGGCGCGTTGTCCCTGCTTGGAGAGACGGATCAGAAACCAGGTGAGTGCACTGATAACACCGATATCACGCAGTGGGGTGATGGCATCAAAAATTATAGCGGGGGTTTCATGTTGGGCAATGCGGGCACTGAAAGCAATTCCGGTGACCCAGATCAGCAGAGTCAGGGGGGGTTGCATTGCGCGCAGAATGGCATCATCCCACAGGTTTTTTGTACGCTGCTCCGCGCGAACGAGCAGGCGTTTTAAGGTTATGCGTTGTATGAGGTCAATGGTGAGTGCGATTAGAACGACGGCAAAGATCTGGAAAATCCAGTGAGGGTGTTCCAGCAGGGCGGTAAATTGTTCAATCATGGTTAAAGTATAACTGCTCAATCTGGGTTAATTCAAAAACAGATCAAAAGCACTTTATTGGTGCGTTTATCTGGTGCTGTGCACCATTATGGTTCGTTATTGATGCTATTTTATTGTGTATTTTATATAAGTGTTTGAATTTGCATTGTGGTACGGTTGTTGCTCTTCAGTTGCATCAATACGGGGCAAAATTGCCTGGTACTGCATCATGAATGAACTGCACAGCCCTTTGGCTTACGTTAATGAATGGAGATGAAAAATGAAAATGGTTACAGCGATCATCAAGCCTTTTAAGCTGGATGATGTAAGAGAGGCGCTCTCAGAGATTGGAGTGAATGGAGTAACGGTCACAGAGGTAAAAGGGTTTGGCCGTCAGAAAGGCCATACCGAGCTCTATCGTGGTGCTGAGTATGTGGTCGATTTCCTTCCCAAGGTGAAGCTGGAGATCGCAATTAAGGCAGAGTTGCTGGACCGGGTGATTGAGGTGATCCGTGAGGCGGCAAATACTGGCAAGATTGGTGACGGTAAGATCTTTGTCTCTAGCCTGGAGGAGACCATCCGTATACGTACCGGGGAATCTGGACCAGAGGCGGTTTAGATTGAAATCAAGATAGATAGATTTAGATATTAAAGAGAAGTTAATAATGTTGCAAAATCAATGGATTGAAAATATTGCCAGAGCGCTGTTAGTGCTCGTTCTTTTCCCTGAAATGGCGATGGCGGAAGAGGTCACCCTGAATGAGGGGAATACCGCGTGGATTCTGACCTCAACAGCACTGGTGCTGTTTATGTCTTTGCCGGGACTGGCTCTCTTTTATGGGGGGCTGGTACGTTCCAAAAATGTGCTTTCGATACTAATGCAATGTTTTGCAATTGCCGGTATCGCCTCTATTCTCTGGCTGTTGGTTGGCTACAGCATAGCCTTTAGCGGAGGAAATGGTGGCTTTATCGGTGGGTTCTCGAATGTACTGTTTGCAGAGATTCAGGAAGATACTCTCAGTGGTGACCTACCCGAATCTCTATTTGCGATCTTTCAGATGACCTTTGCGATTATTACGCCAGCACTGATTATTGGTGGTTTTGCGGAGCGTATGAAGTTTTCAGCAGTACTACTCTTCTCTGCGATCTGGTTGCTTGTTGTCTATGCACCGATTACACACTGGGTATGGGGTGGTGGCTGGTTGGGCGAGATGGGACTGCTCGATTTTGCTGGTGGTACGGTTGTCCATATCACTGCGGGTGTTGCCGCACTGGTCGCTGCACTTGTACTGGGGCCGCGTAAAGGGTTTCCTGGCACAGCGATGCCTCCACATAATATGACCATGACTGTAACAGGGGCAGGGATGCTCTGGGTAGGGTGGTTTGGCTTTAACGGAGGAAGCGCACTGGCAGCCAATGGGGATGCAGCGATGGCTATTCTGGTGACTCATATATCAGCTGCGGCTGGAGCAATTACCTGGATGCTATATGAGTGGAAAAAATTTGGTATGCCTACTGCTCTGGGTACAGTGACCGGTATGGTGGCAGGCTTAGGCACCATTACACCTGCATCCGGTTTTGTAGGGCCAGCAGGAGCCTTGGTGATAGGTATCGTTGCCGGTGTGGTCTGTTTTAATGCCGTTATGTTGATTAAGCGTGTCTGGAAGATCGATGACTCACTTGATGTGTTCCCGGTGCATGGTGTGGGCGGCATTATCGGCACCTTGATGGCTGGGTTTTTTGCTTCAGACCAGTTAGGTATCTTCAGTGGGCAGGGGCTTGCTGAAGGGGTAACAATTGCAGATCAGCTTGGAGTACAGGCTGTAGGTGTGGTCGCAACGGCTCTCTATACTGCGATTGCAACCTGGGCCATTTTGAAGGTGGTTGCCATGATGACAGGTGGTCTACGTGTGACAGCAGATGAAGAGACAGAAGGGCTGGATATCATCTCTCATGAGGAGCGTGGATACGATCTCTGATCTGTGTCAGGTCATGGTAAGTGAAAGGGGCAGTACATCGGTGCTGCCCCTTTTGTTTTTATGTTGGTCTGCCTTATGTTGGGTTATTTAAGGACGGTTCTAATGCTGGTGGACTATCAGCTTCAGTCTCAGTCCCGGCTTCACTTTCAGGTTTATTTTCAGATTCTGTAGGGGTTGGTTTTTTGAGTCGGTGAGCTGGTTTTGCCAGAATCTCCAGATAAAAAGAGGTTAAATTTTGTTGCTCAGCCTCATTGATGAAATTGTTAATCTCAGCGACATGAATATCCTTTGCCTCTTCTGCACTGCTTCCATATTTACAATCAAAGCCCCAGAAGTCGGCCCCTTTGGGTAGCTTCTTTTTGCGCTCTCTCTTTAAGTACTTCTTGACGTCATGTTTGGCAGCCTCAATAAGCCGGGGAGCTTTAATCTTGGGGTGGGTTAACTGAAATATTTTTCTCATGGTTGTCCTTTTTGGCAAGGCGGGTACACGCTGTGATCTGCGTTCATCATAACATGGGTGTTAGCCGCCTCTTGTTTGGGTGATCAATGTGTTGCTTGATCACCCCAGATGGTTTTGAGCCGATGGTCACGACCACAGTTCCAGCGATAGTACTTGTAGCGGATCGGGCTGTTTTTATAGAAATCCTGATGGTAGCTCTCCTCTCCTTGAATGGGGTAGAAGATAGTGGCTTTTAATATAGAGGTTACAACCGGTTGATCGGGAAACTGTTTAATAATTTCTGCTTTGGACTGTTCGGCGATTTTCTGTTCCAGTGCGTTGGCGACGAAAATAGCGCTCCGGTAACTGGGGCCTTTGTCACAGAACTGTCCGCTTGCATCGAAAGGGTCAATATTGATCCAGTAATAGTCCAACAACTCTCTGTAACTGATTTTGTTGGAATTGTATGTGATTTCAACGGCCTCAAAATGACCACTATGGTTTCCGTTGTAGGTGGGGTTTTTCAGGGTTCCTCCAGTGAAACCGGAGACCACATCAGTTACCCCCTTCAGCTTCTCAAAATCGGACTCCATGCACCAAAAGCAGCCACCTGCCAACAGAGCCTTCTCGGCACTGGCGCTGGATGTATAGAGGAGAAGAGTGGTGAGTGAAAAAAGTATAAATCGAAGGTTCATTTTGTCTCTCCGTGTGGTTGCGGTAGGGCCTCACCCCTCTCCTCAAAGCCCCGTACAATATGCCCATGAAAAAAGAGATTGAATTACTGGCTCCTGGCGGGGATGTGGACTCGATCAAAGCGGCTATTCTGGCTGGTGCGGATGCAATCTACTGTGGTCTGGATAAATTCAATGCCCGTAACCGGGCCAAGAATATCACCTTTGAAGATCTGAACGGGATCTTGAGGCTGGCACACCAGCACAGCTGTGAAATTTTCCTGACGCTCAATATTATTATTGTCGAGAGCGAACTCTCGGCATTGACTGGCTTGCTGAACAAGTTGGTGAATACTACGCTGGACGGGATTATTGTTCAGGATCTGGGGCTATTTTATCTGCTTTCTAGCCACTTCCCTACGCTGAAAATTCATGCTTCTACCCAGTTAACGACCCATAATGAGGGGCAGATTCTCTTTTTGAAGAAGCTCAACGCGATCCGGGTCAACCTCTCTCGTGAGATGAATATTGATGAAATTACAGAGCTGACCCAGGTTGCGCACCGCAACGGTCTGTTAACCGAGGTGTTTGTACATGGCTCAAACTGTATTTCGTTCTCCGGACTCTGTTATATGAGTTCTGTGCATGGAGGGAACTCCGGTAATCGGGGGCGCTGTAGTCAGCCTTGTCGTGATCAGTATCTGACTACGGCAGAGGGGAAGGATTTTCCGCTCAATATTAAAGATAATTCGGCCTATTCAGATCTTCGGGCGCTCTCTGATGCGGGCGTTGATTCGATCAAGATTGAGGGGCGCATTAAGAAGTACCACTACGTCTATACGGTGGTTGATACCTGGAGAAAGCAGTTGCAGGCGTTTTATCAGCAGGATTTAGTGGGCGGTGATGACAGTGGCCTGCGTAAGGTCTTTAATCGTGATTTTTCGAACTCCTTTCTGCAGGGAAACATCAGTCAGACGCTGTTTATTGATAACCCCAGAGACCACTCTGCAATCTACCATTCTCAGCAGAAGGGGGGGGCAGAGACAGAGAAGCTGGATACTGCAAAGAGAGAACTCTATGATTTGAAGAGCAGGATTATCGATGATGTAAAAGTAGGGATTGAGCCACTCAGTATCAACAGGGCACCCTTGAAGCTCTCTTTCTCAGGCTGCAGAGATGAACCGTTAATGGCCTCGGTTAAAACGCCTGAAGCGGCCTTTGTGGTGTGTTCAGAAGATCATCTTGCGGTGCTGAACTCTGATAAAACGAGGGGAGGACAGAGTCTTGATTACACTTTCTTATCGAAGCGATTTAAGGGGGTCAATGATACGGAGTATTTTATTGAGTCGTTGGAGCTGGAAGGGTTGGAGCCTGGTCTGGCCCTCCCGTTTAAGGCGCTTACAGCGCTGAAGAACCGGCTGCTGTTTGTGTTGAACGGGTCGAGAGAGTACGTGAACCCTGTGGAGCTGCCGCGTTTACAGAAACCGCCTGTTGATGAGGTAGCTCCGGCACTCTCTCTGTTGATCTCTGCTGAAGAGGATCTGTATCTATGTGAAGAGACAAGTGCGGAGATCTACTTCCAACTACCGAATAGTTTGCACAGTACCCTGGATGAGCTGGTTGAGCTGTTTAAGGGTAATCAGCGACTCATCCCCTGGTTTCCTGCACTGTTGATTGGTGAGGATTACCAGGCAGCGGTTTCTTTTCTACAGCAGGTGCAGCCCGTACGTATTGTTACCAATAATAGTGGGGTTGCTTATGCGGCCTACCGGCAAGAGGTCTCTTGGGTGGCTGGACCTCATATGAATCTGGTTAACTCATTCAGCCTGTTATGCCTCAAAGAGCAGTTCAATTGTGAAGGTGCTTTTATCTCTAATGAGCTCAATAGGGGGCAGATTAAAGGCATCAAAAAGCCCGATAATTTCAAGCTCTATTACAGCATCTCCCATCCGATTGTATTGATGATGAGCCGGGTCTGTATGTTCTATCAGGTGACAGGGTGTAAGAAGAGCATTGTCGATAATAAGTGTATTGAGCGCTGTGAGAAGTCATCGGTGATTACCAATTTGAATGGAGTCTCCTTTTTTATCGATAAGGAGAGAGGGGGATATCATCATGTCTATAATGAGGCCAATTTCCTTAATACCGATATTTTGGGGGATATTCCGGGGTTGTTCTCCAGCCTCTTTGTTGATTTGAGGTGCGTGAAGACAGAGACTCAAAGATCAGTTGAAAAATCTGAGTTAATCCGGCTGTTTGAGACATCTCTCAATGGAAACCAAGAGTCAACAGAGCGATTGCGGCAAGCACTTTACCCGACTACCAATACCCAGTACCAAAAGGGGATTTGAGAGTACCTTTGATTTTGATCTGCTGTGATGGGCTGTATTGAGGTGAGGAAAATCGGAATAGGGTAAAATTCCCGCCTTTCTCTTTAGATTACAGATAAATCAATGTCCAAAAAGGTCCTGATAAAAACATTTGGTTGCCAGATGAATGATTATGACTCTGCCCGTATGGTGGAGTTGTTGGAGAAGTCGCACGGCTACCGGCGTACTGAAAACCCGGAAGAGGCGGATCTGCTGTTGCTTAATACCTGCTCAGTGCGAGAGAAGGCGCAGGAGAAGGTGTTCTCACAGTTAGGTCTGTGGCGTCCATTGAAAGAGAAGCGTCCCGGTGTGTTGATCGGTGTTGGTGGTTGTGTTGCAAGTCAGGAGGGGGAGGCGATTCGTGGTCGTGCCCCGTTTGTTGATCTGGTGTTTGGGCCACAAACGTTGCATCGTCTGCCGGAGATGTTGGATGCAACAAATCAGAATCACAAAGCGGTCGTCGATGTGTCCTTTCCTGAAATCGAGAAATTTGACCGTCTGCCTGAGCCTCAGGCCAATGGGGTGAGTGCGCATGTCAGTATTATGGAGGGGTGCAGCAAGTACTGTACTTTCTGTGTCGTACCCTATACACGAGGGGAGGAGGTTAGCCGTCCGTTCGATGATGTGATTGCCGAAGTGGCTGGGCTGTTGGAGCAAGGGGTTAAAGAGATCAGTCTGTTGGGACAGAATGTGAATGCCTATCGTGGAGTCATGGAGGATGGAGAGGTTGCAGATCTGGCAACCTTGGTCCACTTTATTGCAGCGATGGAGGGGGTGGGACGAATTCGTTATACCACCTCGCATCCGATGGAGATGACGACAGAGCTGATTGAGAGTTATGGCGAGGTGAGGGAGTTGGTAAGCCATCTTCATCTACCGGTGCAGAGTGGTTCAGACCACATCCTTGCGATGATGAAGCGTAACCATACCGCGCTGGAGTATCGTTCTATTATCCGCAGGCTACGCCAGCAGCGCCCTGATCTCAGTCTCTCTTCCGACTTTATTATCGGCTTCCCCGGTGAGACTGAGGCAGACTTTATGGCAACGATGGAGCTGATTGCGGAACTCCGTTTTGATCGCTCCTTCAGTTTTATCTATAGCCCCCGGCCAGGGACACCCGCCTCAGATCTGCCAGATGATGTGCCACACAAGGTCAAGCAGCAGCGTCTCGCACGACTACAGGAGCGGCTGAACCAGATTGCGATGGAGATCAGTCGTGAGATGGTCGGTACGGTACAAAAGGTATTGGTGGAAGGACCGGCACGTAAAGGGCCGGGTACGCAGGTGGCGGGTCGTACCGAGAATAATCGTGTGGTCAATTTTGATGGCCCACTGTCACTGACAGGGCAGTTCGTTGCGGTGATGATAACGGAAGCATTGCCGAACTCGCTGCGTGGTAAGCGGGTCGCGGTATCATGAAGCCAGTTGCCTCTGATTTGATGTTGGAGCCTGCTGATAGTGAACGGCTGGCTGTACTTTGTGGTGAAGCGGATGCCCATCTGAGACAAATAGAGGGTCGCTTGGGAGTTGAGATAAACTATAGGGGGAATCAGTTTCGTATTGTAGGGGATGAGCTTTCGGTGGGGCTTGCGCAGCAGGTTTTGGAGAAGCTGTATGTCGATGGCGAGCGTGAAGAGGTTCGGGCAGAAGAGCTGCATCTATTGCTGAATGAGGTGTTGGTCAACCTGGAAGCACAGGATGATGCAGAGGCTGCTGAAGTAGCACGCTCTATCCCTGAAGTTACGATCAAGACGCGTAATAGGGTCATCCGTCCGCGCGGACCGCGTCAACATCGCTATATGCACCAGATTGTGACGCATGATCTCAGTTTTGGTATTGGTCCTGCAGGAACGGGGAAGAGTTATCTGGCGGTAGCCAGTGCAGTGGATGCGCTACAGCGTGAAGAGGTGAAGCGGTTGGTGTTAGTGCGTCCCGCTGTAGAGGCGGGTGAAAAACTGGGTTTTCTGCCGGGAGATATGGCAGATAAAATCGACCCCTATTTGCGACCACTCTATGATGCACTCTACGAGATGCTCGGGTTTGAAAAGGTGGCCAAATTAATTGAACGCCATGTGATTGAGGTGGCGCCACTCGCTTTTATGCGGGGGCGTACCTTGAATGACTCCTTTATTATTCTGGATGAGGCACAGAATACCACGGTGGAGCAGATGAAGATGTTCCTGACGAGGATCGGGTTTGGCTCGACAGCTGTGGTGACGGGTGATGTGACACAGGTTGATCTGCCGCGTCATACTCAATCAGGGTTACGCAACGCGATTGAGGTGCTGCAAGAGGTAGATGAGATTGGTTTTACCTTTTTTCAATCGATGGATGTGGTGAGGCACCCTCTGGTACAACGCATTGTGCGTGCTTATGATGGGGAAAACAGCTGATGGAGTTGGTACTGCAGCGGGCAACAGAGGTTGATGGGTTACCGGATGTGACGGCGTTCACAAAATGGGCAGAGATGGCGTTGGCATCGATGGGTGTCACGGTAGCCGGTGAACTGGTGGTTCGTGTTGTGGATGAGATGGAGAGTGCCGAATTGAATCAGCAGTACCGCCACAAGAGTGGTGCGACCAATGTGCTCTCTTTTCCGTTTGAGGTGCCGCCGGGGGTGCCGCTTGAAGAGCTACCTCTGGGCGATCTTGTGGTCTGTGCTCCGGTCATTCAACGTGAGGCCAGGGAGCAGGACAAAACGGAGGGAGCGCACTGGGCTCATATGGTGGTACATGGCGTATTACACCTGCTGGGGCTAGACCATATTGATCCACAGCAAGCGGTAGTGATGGAGGAGAAAGAGGTGGGGATTCTGAAGCAGCTTGGAATCTCCAACCCCTATGCGTAAACTACACATTATCGATTGAATAGACCCTGTTTTACATGAATACAAAAGACCGACCTACCATCGGTTCCTGGTTTCGTGCTCTGTTTACGAGCACACAGCATCAGGGACCATCTAATAAATATCAGCTGATTGAAGTACTCCGTGCGGCCCACTGGAGACAAATTCTGGATTCAGACAGTCTGGCGATGCTGGAGGGTGCTCTACAGTTCTCTGAGATGCAGGCGCGAGATATCATGATCCCCCGTTCTCAAATGGTGATTGTGGGGTTGGCAGACTCTCCTGAGGAATTTTTGCCGGTTGTCATTAAGTCAGCTCACTCCCGGTTCCCGGTAATTGGAGAGAGCCGTGACGAGGTGGTGGGTATTCTGCTCGCGAAGGATGTACTCCACTGGCGTGAAGAGGAGGGGCACTTCAATCTGCGTGAGAACCTGCGCCCGGTTGTCTTTGTTCCTGAGAGTAAACGACTCAATGTGTTGCTGAAAGAGTTTCGTTCCAGCCGTAACCATATTGCTATTGTAGTCGATGAGTATGGCGGGGTTGCGGGTATGGTGACCATCGAGGATGTGTTGGAACAAATTGTTGGTGATATTGAAGATGAGCATGATCTGGAAGACGGTTTCATCCATCGTCATACCGCTGTGCGTCATACGGTGAAAGCGGTCACGCCAATTGAGGATTTTAATGAGTATTTTTCCGCCTCCTTATCCGAAGATGGGATGGATACTATTGGTGGTCTGGTGATTCGTCAGTTAGGCCACCTGCCGATACGTGGGGAGAGTGTAGAGATTGACCGTTTTCGTTTTAAGATCTTAAGGGCGGACAATCGCAGAGTACATCTGCTTCAAGTCAATGTTGCACCGCTGGGTTCCGCACTGTTGAATACTGATCAGGACGGTGAATAGGCGCCATACGTTAGGGATGCTCCTTTCCGGAGCGTTACTACCCTTTGCTTTTGCCCCTTTTGAACAGGTCTGGGTTGCGCCTGTTGCAATAGCGCTGCTCTTCTATACCTGGATGCAGTGTCAATCGCTGCGTGATGCACTTCGGGTGGGTGGTTTTTTTGGAGTTGGCTTCTTTGGTGTAGGGGTGAGTTGGGTCTATGTAAGCGTTCAGCAGTTTGGTGGTGTGGGAGAGCTGTTGTCGTTGCTCATCGTGACGCTATTTATTGCACTGCTTTCCCTCTTCTTTATGGTTCAGGGTGGACTGTTTTATCTATTGAGGGAGCAGTTTTGTTCTGTGCGCAGGTGTCGAGTAGATTTCCTGTTGCCACTTATTTGGGTGCTATTTGAGTGGGTGCGTAGTCATCTTTTGGGTGGGTTTCCCTGGCTTCTGTTAGGGCATACAGCGCCTGGATCATTTTATCGAGGGTTGGCACCATGGTTGGGGACCTATGGGGTTTCATTCTATCTGGCGTTATTGGCATTGCTGGTTGTGTTGTTGCTACGCCGACCGGACCCCCCGTCGGGTTCCAAAAAGGGGGTGGTTGCAACTGTTGTCACTCTATTGGTTATAGGGTGGGTGAGTGGGACCATGCACTGGAGTAAACCATCGGGGGAGCCCCTCTCTGTTGCTCTGGTTCAGGGTAACTTCTCTCAAGAGGAGAAGTGGCAGCCCGACAACCTCTCGATCAACCTCAACCGTTATAAGCAGGCAACTGATTCGCTCAGACAGGCTCAATTGGTGGTTTGGCCAGAAACGGCAGTGCCTGCATTTCGTCAACAGGTAGAGCACTCATTTTTAGAGCCTCTTTCCCGGCAGTTGGCGATGGAGGGGCGCTCCCTGTTAACTGGTATACCACTGTTAACTAAAGAAGATTATCAATATTTGAATGGGATTATTCTGCTGGGAAAAGAGCAGGGGGAGTACCATAAGCGTCAGCTGGTCCCCTTTGGTGAGTATATGCCGTTTCGCAGTTGGTTCATGCCGTTGCTTGAATTTATTGATATTCCCTTCTCCAGTTTTTCGGAAGGCGCACGGAGTCAGCCGCTGCTCACTGTAGCGGGGCAACCAATAGCTGCGACGATCTGCTATGAGGTGGCCTACCCAGAATTGACATTTTCTCATTATGCGGATGCAACACTATTGGTGACCATCAGTAATGATGGCTGGTTTGGTAACACCCTTGCGCCTCATCAGCACCTGCAGATAGCACGTATGCGTGCGCTGGAGTCAGCTCGACCAATGTTGAGGGCTACCAATACCGGTATCACTGCGATCATTGATGCTGAAGGTGAGGTTATACAACAGCTACCACAGGACGAATTTGGTGTGTTGGAAGCAATTATTCAGCCTCAAAATGGGGTGACCCCCTATTTATCTTGGTTTACAAAGGGGTTGTTTTAGATTGTTTATAAAATAAATGAATAAAATTGGTTAAAACTATTGATTTTTCAGGATAGTATGGCATAAAATCAAAATCTGTCTAAAAAATGCGCTTTTAATGTGTTTGCATTCAAGAGAATTCTTTTATATAATAGGTTCTCGAATTGTGAACTTCACGGAACAGTAAGAACTTTAATAGATACGACTCATGACACGCCAACGAACACTTAAAAACCAGGTCCACTCTACAGGTATTGGTTTGCATTCTGGTAAAAAGGTCCATTTGACGCTACGTCCTGCACCTGAAAATACCGGCATTGTGTTTCGTCGTATTGATCTGCCGAACACACCTCATATTGCGGTATGCCCAACCTGTGTTGGAGATACCCGACTCTCTACAACTTTGATGAAAGATGGCGCCACAATATCAACCATTGAGCACTTAATGTCCGCTTTTTATGGGATGGGTGTTGATAATGCTTTTGTCGATTTGGATGCGCCAGAAATACCTATTATGGATGGCAGCGCAAGCACTTTTGTATTTATGTTGAAAAGTGCAGGGTTGGTTGAGCAGGTAGCAGCCAAACGTTATATCCGTATCCTTGAGCCGATTGAGGTCAAAGAGGGCGATAAGTACGCCAGCTTGAAACCGTATAACGGCTTTAGTCTCTCTTTTGAAATTGACTTTCAGCACCCGGCATTTAGTGATGAGCACCAGACGCAGTCGATAGATTTCTCATCATTGCGCTTTGAGAAAGAGATCAGTCGTGCGCGTACCTTTGGTTTTATTCGCGATGTTGAAACCTTGCGGATGCAAGGCTTGGCGCAAGGTGCAAGTCTGGAGAATGCTGTAGGTCTGGATGAATTCCGTGTTTTAAATGAAGACGGCCTTCGCTTTAAAGATGAATTTGTGCGTCATAAGATTCTGGATGCAGTTGGTGATCTCTATCTGCTGGGTAGCCCGATCTTGGGCGCTTATCATGGTCATAAATCAGGCCATGACCTGAATAACCAATTGACACGTAAGGTGCTGTCTACCAAAAGTGCATGGGAATTTGTAACCTTTGATGATAGTGAGCCAGCCCCCATCTCGTTTATCCCCTTGGCAGCATAATTTTTTAGAATGCTGGCTTGATGAGTCAGTTCCTCCCCCTTTTTGCCGTCAAAGTCTTTTCGATGTTTTGAATGGAGTTCAACACCTCATTCCTATATGATCCCTCTTTTTCCTGAGTGAAATAATACGGGTCTACAATCCGCGAAATATAGTCAATATCCATGTTTAAGAAAGTATTCAGAAAGGTTTTTGGTAGTCGAAATGACCGCATTGTTCGTAAGATGCAGAAAGCGGTTGATCAGATCAACGGGTTGGAAGAGCAGTTTGAGACGCTGAGTGACGAAGCGCTGCAGGGAAAGACTGTAGAGTTCCGCAGTCGGCTGGATCAGGGAGCATCATTGGATGAACTGCTTCCCGAAGCCTTTGCTACAGTGCGAGAGGCCTCCAAACGTGTATTTGAGATGCGTCACTACGATGTGCAGTTGATTGGCGGCATGGTACTTCATCAAGGCAAAATTGCTGAAATGCGTACTGGTGAAGGTAAGACACTGATGGCGACTCTGGCTGTTTACCTGAATGCGCTACCCGGAAACGGTGTGCATGTGGTTACAGTTAATGACTATCTGGCCAGTCGTGATGCAGGCTGGATGGGGCAGCTCTACAACTTTCTCGGAATGAGTGTGGGTGTGGTGATTCCAGCATTGGAGCATGAATATCGCCAGCAGGCCTATGCGGCGGATATTACCTACGGTACCAATAATGAGTTTGGCTTCGACTATCTACGCGATAACATGTCCTTNTCCGCTTCAGAAAGGGTGCAGCGCGAAAGTTACTTTGCGGTAGTGGATGAGGTGGACTCGATTTTGATTGATGAGGCCCGTACACCATTGATTATCTCAGGGCCGACGGATGATAACTCCGAACTCTATCAGGCAATGAATAGCCTTCCAGCACAGTTGGAGCGTCACCATGAAGAGGGTGAAGTTGAAGGTGATTACACGGTCGATGAGAAGCAGCGTCAGGTACTGTTGACCGAGCAAGGTCATGAAAAAGTAGAAGAATTGCTGACAGAGGCCGAGCTGTTGGGCGAAGGCGAGAGCCTTTATGAGCCTCAAAATATTACCTTGATGCACCATCTCTACGCAGCACTGCGTGCACATGTGGTTTATGAGAAAAATGTGAACTACATTGTGCAAGAGGGACAGGTTGTAATTGTTGATGAATTTACCGGTCGTACCATGCAGGGACGGCGTTGGGGTGAAGGGCTTCATCAGGCGGTTGAGGCCAAAGAGGGGGTACCGATTCAGAATGAGAATCAGACTATGGCCTCGATTACCTTCCAGAACTATTTTCGTATGTATGAGAAGCTCTCCGGTATGACCGGTACGGCCGATACTGAAGCGTATGAGTTTCAACAGATCTACGGGCTAGAGGTTGTGGTGATCCCGACCCACCGTCCGATGGTGCGTGATGACCGTGCGGATCTGGTCTATCTGACCACCCAAGAGAAATACAATGCGATTATCGATGATATTCGTGAGTGCATCGAGAAGCAGCAGCCGGTGTTGGTGGGTACCGCATCGATTGAGAGTTCCGAGCTGATTTCAGAGTTTTTGAAGGGGGAGAGTGTTCAGCATGAAGTGCTCAATGCCAAGCAGCATGAACGCGAAGCTCACATTGTGGAACATGCTGGCGCGCCTGGGGCTGTGACCATTGCAACCAATATGGCGGGTCGTGGTACTGATATTGTATTGGGAGGCAGTCTGGATGCGGAGTTGGTGCATCTGGGTGAAAACCCGGATGCTGATAAAGTGGCATTGGTCAGGGCTGAATGGAAGCAGCGTCACGAGCAGGTATTGGCGTCTGGAGGTCTGCACATTATTGGTACCGAGCGCCATGAATCCCGGCGTATTGATAATCAGCTGCGTGGTCGTTCCGGACGTCAGGGAGATCCGGGTTCCAGCCGTTTCTACCTCTCGCTGGAAGATTCACTAATGCGTATTTTTGCCTCGGAGCGCCTCTCTGGGATGATGCAGAAACTGGGTATGGAAGAGGGAGAGGCGATTGAGCATCCCTGGGTCAATAAAGCGATTGAGAATGCTCAGCGCAAGGTTGAAGGGCACAACTTTGATACCCGTAAACAGCTTCTCGAATATGATGATGTCGCGAATGATCAACGTCAGGTGATCTATGAGCAGCGTAATGAGTTGATGGATGTTGAGGATATTTCTGAAACCGTCCATGCAGTGCGCAACGATGTGGTGAATCAAGTAATGAACCATTTTGTACCGCCTCAGAGTATGGAAGAGCAGTGGAATATTTCAGGCCTGGAAGAGGCAGTTAAGAAGGAGTTCAGTCTTGATTTCGATATTGCAGCATGGCTTGATGAGGATCACGAGCTGCATGAAGAGACATTGCGTCACAGGGTGATCGCTGAAATGGAGAGTGTCTATGCAGAGAAAGAGGCGCTAGCCGGCTCTGATACAGTTCGCCATTTTGAGAAGGCGGTGATGTTACAGGTGCTGGATCATCAATGGAAAGAGCATTTGCAGGCGATGGATCATCTGCGTCAAGGGATTCATCTACGTGGTTATGCGCAGAAAAACCCAAAGCAGGAGTATAAGCGTGAGTCATTTGAGATGTTCACCGCAATGCTGGATCGTATCAAGCAGGATGCGCTGGGTGTGATGACGCGGGTTGAAGTGCGTACCGAAGAGGATGTTGAAGCTGTTGAAGCGCAGCGTAGACAGGCTGCAGAGATGGAGTTCCAGCATGCCCCAGCGGGTACCTTGACGGATAAGCCTCCAATGCCAGCAGCGCCAGCGAGTAAAGCAGAGGCTGAAGAGCATACTCCGTTTGTACGGGATGGGCGCAAAGTGGGGCGAAATGAACCCTGCCCTTGCGGTTCCGGCAAGAAATATAAGCAGTGTTGTGGGAAGTTGAGCTAATGCAAACGTAAAGAAAAGAAGCAGGGCTGCTTTGTGTTGTGGTGTTAGGAGATTTGATATGGCTGTTGGTGATGTTACTTTTCCAGTTATGCACCCGGTTGCCGGGTTCGCCTTGGGGACAACTCAGGCAGGGGTGCGTTACCCCGATCGACGTGATCTGGTAGTGATGGAGTGCGCGGAAGGCTCGACAGTCGGTGCTGTTTTTACCCGCAATGCCTTTTGTGCAGCCCCTGTGATTCTCTGCAAAGAGCATCTGTTGGAAAGTGCACCAAGATACTTGATCACCAATACCGGAAATGCCAATGCAGGTACCGGACCACGTGGACGTAGTGATGCTGAAGCAGTTTGTGATGCATTGACACAACTGACTCATGTGACGCGGTCGCAAATACTCCCTTTTTCTACCGGTGTTATCGGAGAGCCGCTGCCGATTGAATCCATTATTCAGGGGTTGCCGGATGCGGTTGCCTCGCTCTCTGAAATGGGCTGGGAGGATGCCGCCTATGGCATCATGACGACAGATACAGTTGCCAAGGGGGCAAGTCGTCAACTGGAGATAGAGGGGCACACGGTCACCATAACCGGCATCACCAAAGGTTCCGGGATGATTCATCCCAATATGGCAACCATGCTCGCTTACGTCGCAACGGATGCGTCGATTGAGCAGGAGTTGTTACAGTTGATGGTGCGAAATGTGGTTGATCAAACTTTTAACCGGATTACCGTGGATGGAGATACCTCCACCAATGACTCCTATGTTGTAGTAGCTACAGGCAAGAGTGGAATACACCCGATAACAGACTGGGATAGTGATGCGGCAACTCAGCTTATGGCTGCACTAGAGTCGGTTGCACTGGAGCTGGCACAGAAAATGGTGCGCGATGGAGAGGGGGCTAGCAAGTTTGTCACAGTACAGGTTGAGGGAGCAAGTAGTAGTCCAGAGGCGCTGGATGTAGCCTTTACCGTTGCACATTCTCCACTGGTGAAGACGGCATTATTCGCCTCAGATCCCAATTGGGGAAGAATCCTGGCGGCTGTCGGTCGTGCCGGAGTTGAAGCGCTGAATGTTGATGCAATTCAGATCTGGCTGGATGATATTGCCATTGTTGAGAATGGTGGCCGTGCTGAAAGCTACAGTGAAGAGCAGGGGCAAGCTGTGATGGATCAGCAAGAGATCACGATTCGGATTGATCTGGCAAGAGGGGGTGTTTCAGAAACTGTCTGGACCAGTGATCTCTCCCATGATTATGTGAAGATTAATGCGGAGTATAGAAGCTGATGGGTGCAGGTAGAATAATTCATGTGGTTGCGGCCGTTATCCGAAATAATGATGGGGAAATTTTAACCACCCTTCGTCATGATCATCTGCATCAGGGGGGGCTGTGGGAGTTTCCGGGGGGTAAGCTGGAAGTGGATGAGAGTCGTTTGAACGGATTGAAGCGAGAGTTAAGTGAAGAGCTTGCTATTGAGGTTCAAGCGGCGACACCTCTGATTCAGGTGCCGCACCACTACGAAGATCGCTCTGTTCTGCTGGATATCTGGGAAGTGACTCAATTTAGTGGTGATCCACAAGGGGCTGAAGGTCAACAG
Source organism: Gammaproteobacteria bacterium (assembly GCA_013349825.1). GTDB lineage: Bacteria > Pseudomonadota > Gammaproteobacteria > Thiopontia. The sequence goes on from DUYW01000018.1 coordinate 17,453, forward strand.
TTACGTTGGTCAAAAATAGATGCCCTGACTGCAAAAGAGTTTCCGGCTGCAGATCGACCAGTACTGACAGCACTACAGCTACCGGATCGTTACCTGATTACCGGAAAGGCAGAAGGTCGTGACGATTTTTTACAGAAACTGGAACGGGTGCTAGAGCAGGGTATCCAGTTGGTACAGTTTCGTGCCCCGGAGCTTGAACAGGAACCTTATCTGGAGCTGGCTAGAGCCGTGATAGAGAAGGCGCATGGATACAATGCCAGAGTGCTGCTCAATGGTGATCCTGCCTGGGTCAGTCAGGTGGGGGCAGACGGTATTCATCTCAATGGCCACCGTCTGAAAGAGTTGAGTGGTCGCCCGTTTGAAGAAAATTTATTGGTCTCTGCCTCTCTGCACAATGCAGACGAGATACAGCGGGCAGCCGATATTGGTGTCGATTTTGCCGTGCTCTCTGCGGTGTTGCCTACAAAAACGCACCCGGATCGGGAGCCGTTGGGGTGGGACTATTTTGCAGAATTGGTGGCGGCTGCGCCTTATCCTGTCTATGCGTTAGGAGGCGTAGATCAGAAACATATTCAACAGGCTCGTGAAAGAGGCGGTCATGGAGTCGCAGCCATTCGTGCCTTCTGGAACTAAAAGGTTCCTCTAAATAGAGGTACGCTGAATAGCTATCTACAGATTGTATACAACGCTGTATGGGTTGTTACAGAATACAAGTAGTTAGCTGAAAGCTGACATCCTCAGTAGCTTGTGCAGGGCGCTCTATCAAATTGGGGATCATCATGCGCGCAGAAAATCGGTGACGTCCTCCGCTGATCTCCACATAGTATGGAGAGTCGATTGGCATAGTCACTCGAATCAGTTGGTAAGGGGTATCTTTGTCCAGGCTATGCTGATAGAAACCCTTGGTTGCTGTTACGGTCGTGGGGGTGGCGCTGCGGCGGATCATATCCAGCACTAGAGAGACAGACTCCCGGATCACCTCGAAACTTTCTACCCACTCTGTCAATGAGGCGATACGCTCTTCAGCGGGCAGATTGAGCCAAAAATGGTAGTGTGGGAAGTCAATGTCAGAGAGTCCCCCAGGGACCCCGGTTCTTTGGCGAAAGCTCTTGATGAACTCTGAATTACGAAGCTTTTGCCCCGGTTTTCCCCGCTCTGCATCCAATTCACTCGTGAGGTGAGTCAGTCTGTCTAAAAAGGCATCCAGCTGCTCCAAATCAACTCCGGGGCGCTCTTTCAGTGTAGAGAGCGTCAACCGATTGCGATCCAGCTCTTTCATTAAATCTTTTTTAAGATCTGAGCGGTCAGTCAGGGTGAGGATCTCCTGTAGGCGCTCCAGGGTTGCATGACTACTCGCAGGTGCTGGTTCATAGAGCGTATCCTGGATATTTTTGAAGAGTGACTCCAGCCGTAACAGAATACGGATACGCTCATTCAGAGGCTGTTCATAAGTGATTGTTTCAGGCAAAGGTTAGAACTTTTTTATCAGGTATCTTAATCGGAGGTCATAAAAGTGTGGATTAGTGGCTAGTTTATCACTCTGACTGCGAGAGCTGAAGGTATTGTTGATGGAGTTGTGCAATGCCCTGTTGAAGATCGGAAGGTGCAAGGTTAAGGATTGTATCATCGGCTAGAGCGATGCGACTCTCCCGGCTCGGTTGTGCTGCAATAATGGCTTCTGCCTCCTCTGGTGAGAGATGGTCACGTTCCATCAGGCGCTCTAACTGGAGAGGTTGAGGAAGATCAATTAACAGGATACGGTCAATCGGGTAACGGCCATTTTTCTCAAGCAGTAGCGGGATCATATAGATGAGGTAGGAGGCGTCGAGCTGTTTCGCTTGCTCATTGAGTATTGAGGCAATGATAGGGTGGAGAGTCTGCTCGACAAAGTGGCGTTGTGCAGGGTCAGTAAAAATAATCTTTCGCAGCACAGCTCTGTTGAGTGTTTTATCTTCATGGAGTACCTTCGCTCCAAACCGTTTGTAAATTTTATGCAGCCCAATACTGCCAGTTTCTACTGCGGTGCGCGCTGCCTGGTCTGCATCCAAAACGGGAATACCCAGCGTGGTGAAGTACTCTGCAGCACTACTTTTCCCACAGGCAATACCGCCGGTTAGTCCAATATGGATCATCCTGTAAGGCCTGGAATCAATAGGCTGTTGATAACCTCTCCATAGAGTAGAGATAACCATCCTCCTAGGGCCAGATAAGGGCCAAAAGGAATCGCAGTAGTCGTGACTGATGTGTTGTCGCGGCTCTTGGAGCGGATTCGTTGAATCAGCAACAGGGGAAGGGCAATAGCGAGTGCAGAGAGCGAGGCGAGTAGAATAATCTGGGGCAACAGTGTGGCACCACACCAGGCACCCAGCGCGGCAAGGAGCTTGAAATCACCATGGCCCATCCCCTCTCGTCCTGTCAGTAGTTTGTGTAGGTGGTAGATGAGCCATAAAATCAGGTATCCGGCAACAGTTCCCCAGAGAGCATTGGAAGGGGATGTAAAGAGTGCGGTGCTCTGGTTCAGCAGTAGTCCGCTCCAGAGCAGGGAGAGAGTGAGAGGATCGGGCAGTAGTTGATGTTCCAGATCGATGAAGAGCAGAGCAATCAGGATCCACCCAAACAGCATGGCTGCCAACGCGTGGAGACTGGGTCCCCAATGAAGCGCAGCAATGACGGCAATAGCAATACCCAGTAACTCAACTGAAATATACCTCCAGCCAATGGGAGATGCACAAAAATGGCATTTTCCACCATTCAATAGATAACCTGTGATGGGTATATTGTCGATTAGTCGTAGCGGGTGTCTGCAGTGGGGGCAAAATGAGCGGGGCAGGCTGAGAGAGAGTGTGTTATCTGCTTTCTCTTCCGGGGTAGAGAGTAGTTGGCAACATTCGGCATGCCACTGCTGCCTCATGATGAGTGGAAGCCGGTAGACCAGCATAGAGAGAAAACTACCTGCAATTGCACCCAAAAGAGTCGATAACACCAAGAACGGTAGTGGTGCCTGAAGAAATTCCAATAAGTTCACAACTGGTGACCGATTTGGAAAATAGGCTGGTAGAGGGCAACGGCCAAAATACCGATGAGACCGCCAATAATCAGAATGAGTAGTGGCTCCAGCAAGGTTGTGAGTTGGTGGATACGGTGTTCCACTTCACGCTCATAGTAGTTTGCCAACTGGCTTAACATGTGAGGGAGGGCGCTGCTCTCTTCACCAGCTTGTACCATCTGTACAGCAATGGGGGGGATCAGCGGTTGTTCACGCAGTGCCTGAGAAAAGGTTTTTCCTTCATGAATTGATTGGTGAATGGTCTGGATAATGGATTCAAATAGTGGACTTTTAGACATCTCGGCAGACACGGTCAGGGCCGTGTGGATGCGTATTCCAGACTCTTGAAGCGTGGCTAGCGTGCGGCTGAGGCGAGAGACCATGATTTCGATCAAAGTGGGACCAACCAAGGGTAGAGAAAGAAGAGTACGGTCCACCCGGAGACGAAATGAGTGCACGCCTCTATAGAGGAGAGTGGCACTGGCTGAAAGAGTGATAAGGGTTAGTAAAAGCAGATAAAAATGGTTGTCCAGAAACTGTGCCGCAGTTAATACCGCCTGGGTCAGTCCGGGAAGTTCGCCCCCCAGGTTGTTAAACAGAGACTCAAATTGAGGTACGATTTTCAGCAGTAGAAAAGAGGTGATCAACAGCGTGAAGAGCAGAACGGTCAATGGGTATGCAAGCGCCTTGGTTGCCTGTTGGCTCAGCGCGTGGTTTCGTTCTCGGTACTCTGCAGCACGAGTTAGTAACTGTGAGATTCTTCCGGCATGTTCACCGGCCTGAATCAAGTGAATGAGGAAAGGATCAAAAAGACGGGGCCTTCGCTCCAGTGTTCGTGAGAATGAATTTCCCTGCTCCAGCTCCAGCAGAATATCACTGGCTAGTTGATGGAGTGGACTGTTGGGTAACCCACGGATGATCCCTTCCAGAGCGCGAGGCAGTGTCAATCCGGAAGCAGTCAATGTGGCGAGTTGTCGAATAAACAGTGTGATCTCAATGGATTTAATAGCGGCTTGCTGAACGGGTATTGCAAACAGCAGATAAGGCACAATCTGTTGCTCCCTTAAGAACTGCCGTGCCGCGTGACGATCATCTGCTTTAAGGGTGCCGCGTCCTCGCTGACCACTCGCTGTCGATCCATACCAGTAAAAGCGCTTCACGGTTCTCCCTGACCCAGTTTGTCCATGAGTCAGAGTATACTATGCGGATTATGAAGATGAGTGACGAAAAAAGAGGGCAGCGAGTGATCCAGCAGGGTGACCGGGTAACTCTGTTCTATCGGCTGGCACTGGCCGATGGTACCGAGGTTGATGTTGCAACGGAGGATGATCCCGTAACCTTTGTGATGGGGGATGGGACATTGATTGAAGGCCTAGAGGCACTACTGCTTGGAATGGCCGCAGGGGAGACAAGTGCATTTATTCTCTCTGGATCTGAAATTTTCGGTGCTGTAGATTCGGAGCAACGGCACTCGCTACCGAAAAATCAGTTTGAGACCACGATGGTGTTAGAGCCGGGGGTGGTCGTGATGTTCGAGTCCCCGTCGGGTGAGGAGATTGCTGCAACAATCATAGAGGTGGCTGAAGAGTCTGTTGTGGTTGATTTTAGCCATCCACTGGCAGGGCGTAATTTACAGTTTGAAGTTGAGGTAGTTGCTGTTGAGGCAGACATAAAGGGAGAAGAATGAAGATTCAATTGGCCAATCCACGTGGTTTTTGCGCGGGTGTTGAACGGGCCATTACGATTGTTGAACAGGCCTTAAAACGTTTTGGTGCCCCAATCTATGTGCGCCATGAGGTGGTCCATAATCGTTATGTGGTTGAGCAACTTCGGGCCAGTGGCGCTGTATTTGTTCAAGAGTTGAGTGAGGTGCCTGAAGGGGAGCGGGTGATCTTCAGTGCGCACGGTGTGGCGGCAGCTGTAGAAGATGAAGCCAAAGCGCGAGGTTTAATTGTCTATGATGCAACCTGTCCATTAGTGACCAAGGTGCATCTGCATGTGGCCCGGTTGGCCAAGGCAGGGCAGGATGTGGTGTTGATTGGCCATGCAGGACATCCGGAAGTGGAGGGGACACTGGGACGTTATCCTAATAATCAACAGGGAAAAATTCATCTGGTAGAGAGTGCAGAGCAGGTGGGGCAGTTACAGGTGTCGCAACCGGAGCAGCTCTCCTACGCAACTCAAACAACGTTGTCGATGGATGATGCAACGGTGGTTATTGATACATTGAAGCAACGTTTTCCCTCACTGCAGGGGCCCAAGCGGGATGACATCTGCTATGCCACCCAGAATAGACAAAATGCGATCAAGCAACTGGCATCACAATGTGAGGTAGTACTTGTGGTGGGTTCTGCGAACAGCTCTAACTCCAATCGGCTGCGTGAGATTGCCAAAATGACAGGAGCAACAGCTTATCTGATTGATACAGCTGAGGAGATTGAACCAAGCTGGTTTGATGAGGTTGAGCAGGTCGGGATCTCTGCGGGTGCATCAGCGCCTGAAATACTGGTTGAGGGGGTGGTTGAGCGTCTTCAACAGTTGGGTGCGATGTGGAATCGGCAAGAGAGTGGTGATCCGGAAGATGTCTTCTTTCCACTACCGGTTGAGTTGAGGTAGGCGTATCTCATTTACCAGCAGCTGGATATTGATCCACCACCGGTAATACCTCGAACCTGTAACTCGTTGAGTGTATAGCTTCCGCAGTGGGTGTCTTCCAGCTGTATACCTACAGGGGTAGCCTGAAGTTGGTAGCTGTTGTTGTCTGCTGTAACCGAGAGGCTATAGTGACCGTTGCCGGAAGTGTCACGATAGAGTGCAGTGGTAGCACCACTGTAACTGCCATTTTCCAGAAAGTGGCGCTCAACATATTGTGCAAAAGTGGTGAGTGCGGTTGTTGCATCGCTACGCCGCCCTTGTAGCAGATATTCTTCATAAGAGGGGAGAACCACGATAGAGAGAATGGCGACGATTGAGAGAGTGATGACCAGCTCAATCAGAGTGAAACCGTTACGTTTCACAACTGCGGATGTTGTTTCCATTACTGTCCTCCGGAGTGCCGTCTCCATCACTGTCTAATGCGGAACGAATACGTCCTGTACTGTTGATATAGAGTACCTGTGCGCCATTGAGTTGGTTATGGCTACAGAGTACCAAGCGGCTGAAACTGGTGGAGTCACCGGTTGGCTTATAGGTGACCCGGTTTTTGAAATTGCCAACCCCGCGGACGGTGATGCCGGATGAAAGTGCGTGGTGCTTGGTGAGAATAGTGTCATCACCATCAATATTTCCATCTCCATCGATATTCTCAAACAATATCCACCCCGACTCCCACTCGGCAGAGGTATTGCACTGCGTGTCGAGGTCACTCTTACAGAGTGTCACCTTGCGGTTCCGTTTGATGGCCTCACTGCGAGCCAGTTGTAGCTGTTGCCCCAATTCATGTTGAATTGTGAGGAGTTTTGTTTGATCAAAGGTATCTGTCAGATTTGTGCTTACCTGGGTTAAAGTGATTGTGATCAGTGCCAGTACAACCAGTAGCTCAGGCAAAGTGAACCCTTTTGGGGTTTGCATCTACAAGATACCTCGTTCTGCAAAAGAGGTGGTGGATTCGCCATCGCCGATGATGATGTGGTCCAAAACACGGATATCGACCAACGAGAGCGCCTCTTTCAGTGTCTGGGTAATCGAACGGTCTGATGCGCTAGGCTCTGCCACACCAGAGGGGTGGTTATGAGCAAAAATGAGCGCTGCTGCGTTATGTTGCAAGGCGCTACGAACCACCTCTCGAGGATGAACTGAAGCCCCATCAATGGTACCGGTAAATAGAGTTTCGAAGGTAATGACCCGGTGTTGATTGTCCAGGTAGAGTGCTGCAAACACCTCCTGCGGATACCCTCGTAGACGACTACTTAGATAGCTGCGGGTCAGTTGCGGGCTGGTTAGGACATCTCCTTTGGAGAGTTGAGCCTTCAGGTGTCTGCATGACATCTCCAGCGTGGCCTGGAGCTGGGCATATTTGGCATCCCCCAACCCTTTGGCAGAACAGAAGGTGCTATGGTCCGCTTCGAGTAGTTGCCGCAATCCACCAAAGCGCTCCAATAGCTCCCGAGCTAAATCAACCGCAGATTTCCCAGGAAGACCTGTACGCAGGAAGATCGCGAGTAACTCTGCGTCAGAGAGGCTTTGTGCACCTCGTTGCAGAAGTTTCTCTCTGGGACGTTCTCCTTCAGGCCAGTCAGTGATTGCCATAAATTAGATAAGTTTTTAGAGTTGCCTTCGGATAAAAAGTTCAGCAATAGTAAATGAGGAACAGGTACAAAATAAAACAGAATTTTGTAACAAAATGTAACAGAGCCAATGGTTTTACAAGAGGCTCTCTATTTCCCCGATTGCCACCTTGCAACCATTTTGGTTACCAGAACAGGTGTGCTATTACGGTATACTTCACCACCATGAACTCGCACGCCCCACTACAAAACCGTAATATCCTGTTGGGGGTGACGGGTGGTATTGCAGCCTATAAAAGTGCTGAACTGCTGCGGCTATTGCGCAAACGCGGGGCAACGGTACGGGTGGTGATGACACAGTCTGCTCAGCAGTTTATGGGGCCGCTCACCTTTCAGGCGCTATCGGGACACCAGGTCTACACCTCGCTATTTGAATCAGAGTTGGGTGATGGTATGGGACATATTGAGCTGGCTCGCTGGGCCGATCTATTGATTGTGGCGCCAGCAACAGCTGATTTTATGGCACGTCACTGCCACGGCAGAGCAGATGACCTGCTGGTCGCAATCTGTAGGGCAACCGACGCGTCTCAAATGGTTGCGCCGGCCATGAATCAACAGATGTGGCTGGATGCAGCAACACAACAGAACGTAGCGCAGTTGCAGCAACAGGGGATTCGCTTGGTCGGACCAAATCAGGGGTCTCAAGCATGTGGAGAGAGTGGACCGGGGCGGATGGTCGAACCAGAGCAGTTGGTTGAGGCAGTTGAGGCACAGTTTGAGTCAGGGTTATTGCAGGGAGAGCATCTGTTGATTACCGCAGGCCCCACCCGTGAACCGCTGGATCCGGTTCGTTTTCTGACCAATCGCAGTTCAGGGAAAATGGGTTTTGCAATTGCACGCGCAGCGGTAGATGCGGGTGCCAAAGTGACTCTGATTGCGGGCCCTGTTGCGCTTGAAACGCCCACTCATGTGCATCGTGTGGATGTGGAACAGGCTGAAGAGATGGCGGATGCAGTTACTAGCCACCTGGCTGATGCAACACTCTTTATCGCCACAGCAGCGGTTGCAGATTATCGTCCAGCAGAGGTGGCCGGAGAGAAAATCAAGAAAGGGGCGACAGAGTTGCAGCTTAAACTGGTCCGTAATCGTGATATTCTGGCGGAGGTGGCAGCCCAACCGAATCCTCCGTTTACGGTGGGTTTCGCAGCAGAGACCGAGCGATTGCGTGACTTTGCACAAAAGAAACGTCAACAGAAGCAGATTGACCTGATTGCAGCCAACCGGGTGGGTCAGCCGGGGACAGGTTTTGATGCCGATGAAAATACACTTTCCCTGTTTTGGGAAGGGGGTGAAAAAAATTTGGAGCAGACTAGCAAACAGCAATTAGCCAGGCAGTTGATTACAGTAATAGCAGAGAGAATGGATGAAAAAAGTAGAGCTGAAGATAGTTGATGAACGAATCGGTAGCGAATATCCGCTACCCCACTATGCCACCGATGGGTCCGCAGGGATGGATCTGCGAGCCTGTATCGATCAGCCACTGTTGCTGGAGCCAGGCAAGACCGAACTCATTCCGACCGGTATCGCACTCCATATGGAGGAGCGAGAGATGGCGGCAACCTTGTTACCACGTTCTGGTCTGGGGCATAAACATGGTGTGGTGCTTGGAAATTTGGTGGGGTTGATTGACTCGGATTATCAAGGACAGATTTTTGTCTCCTGTTGGAATCGAGGAGATACTACGTTCACCGTAGAACCGGGTGAGCGTATTGCACAAATGGTCTTTGTGCCGGTAATTCAGGTGGAGTTTGAGGTGGTGGAAGAGTTTGATGCCTCAGAGCGGGGTGCGGGTGGTTTTGGACATACAGGGAGAGAATAGGGAATGAGTACAATTGATCAGTCTATATTTCGTGCCTACGATATTCGTGGCATTGTTGGTGAGGCATTGACCGAAGAGGTGGTGGAGCAAATCGGGCTGGCAGTGGGTAGTGAAAGCCAGGCACGTGGTGTCGATACCATTGTGGTGGGTCGTGATGGGCGTCTCTCAGGCCCATTACTACAGCAGGCATTGATGAGTGGGTTAAAAAACTCCGGTATGGAGGTGATTGATGTAGGTATGGTGCCGACACCGGTGATCTATTTTGCCGCAGTACATCTCAATGCTGGCTCTTGTGTGGCGGTCACGGGCAGCCATAATCCACCCAACTATAATGGGTTGAAGATCGTTGCAGCAGGAGAGACGCTGTCAGCAGATGCGATTCAGGATCTCTATCGTCGTGTTGTTGAAGAGGATTGGGTTAGTGGTGATGGTTCGATTCGTTCGGTAGAGATTATCCCGGACTATATTGAGCGTATTACTGGAGATATCAAGCCAGAACGCCCACTGAACTTGATTGTTGACTGTGGTAATGGGGTGGCAGGGAATAGTGCCCCCGACCTGTTGAGAAAATTGGGTTGTGAGGTGACTGAGCTCTACTGTGATGTAGATGGTAATTTTCCAAACCACCACCCAGACCCCAGTAAGCCAGAGAATGTGGCGGAGTTACGGCAGCGTGTTCTTGCAGATGGGGCAGATCTTGGGCTCGCCTTTGACGGCGATGGCGACCGTCTCGGGGTCATTGACTCTGCGGGTAACCTGATCTTTCCGGATCGGCAGATGATGCTCTATGCGCAGGATATCCTTAGCAGAAAACCGGGAGGAGAGATTATCTATGATGTGAAATGTACCCGTAACTTGCCCGAGATTATCAAACAGGCAGGGGGCCAGCCGACGATGTGGAAAACCGGTCACTCGTTTATTAAGCAGAAACTGAAGGCTACAGAGGGGGCCTTGCTGGCAGGAGAGATGAGTGGTCATATCTTCTTCAAAGAGCGTTGGTACGGCTTTGATGATGCGCTCTATACCGCAGCACGCTTGTTGGAGATCGTCGCCAAAGAGAATCGTCCAACTGCCGAAATCTTTGGTGAATTGCCTGACACCATCAATACCCCTGAACTCAATGTGCAGTTTGCCGAGGGTGCGCACTACGCCTTTATGGAACAGCTGAAAAAGCAGGCACAGTTTGGTGGGGCTGAAGTGACGCTGATTGACGGTATACGTGCTGATTACCCCCATGGTTGGGGGTTGGTACGCCCTTCCAACACGACACCGGTACTGGTATTCCGTTTCGAGGCAGAGAGTCAGGAGGCACTGGAACAGGTGCAGGATGCTTTCCGCAAAGAGGTGTTAAACGTACAATCTGACCTCTCATTACCTTTTTAAAAATACCATGCCACTAGATCCACAGACCAGCCGAGATTTTGCCCGGGTACTCTCCGAGGCACTGCCCTATATCCAACGTTTTCGCGGTAAAACCATCGTCATAAAATATGGCGGTAACGCAATGACAGAGGAGGCTTTGAAACGGGGCTTTGCCCGTGATGTGGTGCTGTTGAAGTTGGTCGGGATCAATCCGGTGGTGGTGCATGGCGGTGGCCCACAAATTGGTCGCCTGCTGGAACAGATTGGCAAGCAGAGTGAGTTTATTGAAGGGATGCGGGTGACCGACCGAGAGACCATGGATGTGGTGGAAATGGTGTTGGGGGGGCTGGTCAATAAAGAGATTGTTAACCTGATTCATAGCCATGGCGGGAATGCGGTGGGGTTGACAGGTAAAGATGGCAATCTGATCCGGGCAACCAAGTTGGAGATGACGCGCAGCAATCCTGCACTCAATGTGCCGGAGATTATTGATCTAGGCCATGTGGGAGAGGTGGCAACCATCAATACCGCAGTAGTAGAGATGCTGGATCAGGGGGAGTTTATCCCGGTCATCGCCCCCATTGGTGTGGGTGAGGATGGCGCCTCTTACAATATTAATGCGGACCTAGTTGCCGGCAAAGTGGCGGAGGCGCTGGGCGCAGAGAAGTTGATTTTGTTGACCAATACGCTCGGCTTGCTGGATCAGCAAGGAGAACTGATGACCGGGTTAAATAGTGATCTGGTGGATCAGTTGATCGCAGATGGCACCATTCATGGCGGCATGTTGCCGAAGATTCAAACAGCGCTGGATGCCGTCAAGGCGGGTGTGAACAGTGCTCACATTATTGATGGGCGGATTAAACATGCAGTAATGCTGGAAATTTTCTCAGATCAGGGGATCGGTACACTGATTCAATAGTGCTACAGCGCTATCGTTGAGCACAGTTCCAAAATGGATCAGCTTCTCCTCTTTCTGATCTCCTTTGTTGCCAACCTCTTTTCAGCTTTTGCTGGAGGTGGAGCGGGATTGATTCAACTGCCAGCATTGATCTTTCTCGGACTTCCTTTCTCTATTGCACTGGCGACTCATAAAGTAGCCAGTGTCGCCCTGGGGGTGGGGGCGACTCTGAGACATCTGAGGGAAGATGCGTTAGAGCGTCGTTTTGCACTGTTTATTCTGGTAACAGGGCTTCCTGGAGTGGTGTTGGGGGCCAGTTTGATTCTCTCTGTGGCAGACCGTAGTGCAGAGATTGCATTGGGTGTGTTGACGATCAGTCTTGGTGTTTACTCTATCCTTAAACATGACTTGGGGCAGCAGGTTGAATCGCGTAACCGTGAAGGGATAGGGTTTCTCCTGGGTGGGTTGGGGCTATTTCTGGTGGGTATTCTCAATGGCTCACTCACCTCTGGTACAGGTCTGTTTGTCACCTTATGGCTGGTGCGCTGGTTTGGGCTTGATTATAAACGTGCCGTTGCCTATACCTTGATTCTGGTGGGGATGTTCTGGAATGGCTCAGGGGCCTTGACCTTGGGTCTGCTCGGTGAAATTGAGTGGAACTGGATTCCTGTATTGTTGGCAGGATCACTGTTGGGAGGGTATGCGGGGGCACATCTGGCGATCCTCAAGGGAAATCGCTGGATTAAAAGGGTCTACGAAGTCGTGACAATTTTGGTCGGGACAAAATTGATAGTTTAAAAAGAGGCATAAAAAAAGGGCATGGTTATTACCCATGCCCTTTTTAGCAACGGACCGCTAAGGGTTAGCGCTTATGCATCATGTCGTGAATGATTGGTGCAAGGATGATCTCCATTGCAAAACCCATCTTGCCACCCGGCACCACAATAGTGTTACGGCGAGACATGAAAGAGCCGTCCAACATACCCAATAGATACTGGAAGTTGATGTTGTACTTTGCAGGATCTTTGAAACGGATCACAATAAAGCTCTCATCAGGCAACGGGATATCACGGGCGATAAACGGGTTGGAGGTATCAACAGTCGAGACACGCTGGAAGTTGATGTCTGTTTGTGAGAATTGTGGAGTGATGTAGTTGATGTAGTCCGGCATACGACGCAAAATAGTATCGACAATCACCTCTTCAGAGTAACCGCGTTCAGCATTGTCGCGATGGATCTTCTGAATCCATTCCAGATTAACAATTGGCACCACGCCCACGCCAAGATCGACCTGATCAGCAACATTGTCATCCTCGGTCTTAACCAATCCATGTAGCCCTTCATAGAACAGCAGATCCGTCCCTTCACCCACTTTTTCCCAAGGGGTGAACTGACCGGGTGTCAACTCAGAGTCCAGGCGCTCATTATGCTCAGCAGCCTCTTCATCACTGTGCAGATAGTAGCGACGGTCACATTGGCCCGTTTCGCTATACTCTTTGAAATTCCTCTCCAGTAGGTCAAAGTGGTTTGCCCCCGGACCAAAGTGGCTGAAGGAGCTATTGCCTGCAGTCTCTTCGGCGGCAACCTTCTCTTTCATTGCAGCACGGTCATAGCGGTGATAACTATCACCCTCAACCACTAATGCACTCAGCTTCTCACGAGTGAAAATGTGCTCAAAGGCACGTTTAACAGTTGTAGTTCCTGCACCAGAGGATCCGGTGATTGCAACAACGGGATGTTTTGCAGACATAAGTGTGTTACTCCTGAGTCAAATCGAGGGAGGTGTGGTTGAGCAACTCCCTGCGTACAATAGAATCCGGTCATTCTACCGGTTGAATGGTTATTCGTCGAGTAATCGATCCGGATCCAATGGGGGCTCTTTGAGATGACGGAAAAGCAGTGTTGCAGGGTGAATGATCTCAATGGTGAGACCAGTCAGCTCAACGCCTTCTGCAAAATGGAGCGCACAACCATAGTTTGTTGTGATCAATGTGGTTGCACCGCTCTGTTGCAGAGCCTCAATCTTGGGTTGTCTTAAAGTGTCGGCGGTTTGAGGTTCTCGAATACGGTGGCTGCCAGCAGCGCCACAACAACCGGGAGCCAGTGTCTGGTGCTTGAAGCCGGGGATTGTCATAAGCAGCGCTTCAACAGCGTTACTACCCTGAATTACATTGGAGAGAGAGCAGGGGTGATGGAGCATGACCTCTTCAGCCAAAGGTTTAAGAGGTAATTTTTTGAGAGTCAAGCTCTGTAGTACAAAGTCACAAAATTCAATACAAGGGGTTCCCGGTTCAGACTGTTCAATCAGTTGTACGCCACAACCCGTTGAAGTGAAGAGGATGGCATCGAGCGGCTGATTACCAAAAGCAGAGCGGTTTATGGCGGCCTGTTGTTTGGCCTGCTGAGGGTTACCATGGTGCTGGGACAGTGCGCCACAGCACTGCTGTTGTGGGGGGATCATCACCTCATACCCCAGTTGAGTCAGTATTTGAATAGCTGCATGGTGTGTCTGCAGGTCAAATGGGCGGGCAAAGCAGCCCAGAAAGAGGCCAACTCTACCGATTTTGTCCTGAAGTGCAGGATAAAAATGGGCAATCGCCGTCTGTTTTTTTGGCAGGAGCTTGATGCTGGCACGACCGAGAGGGGGGAGGGGGAGCCTTAAGCTTCGCCATATCGCGGCAACCACAGCAAGTTTTTGAAGCCATTTGGGGTGTAATGCCATCCACTCTATCAGCTGGCTACGCCATGAAGTAGTTGAGAGGTGGCTGAGCGAGGTATCCAGAATGGCTCCAAAAGGAACCTCGGAAGGGCATGCCTTTTCACAAGCCCTGCAGAGCAGGCAGTGGTTCAGGTGTTCGATGAGTGATGGTTCGGCAACAAGCGTTCCTTGTATCAATGCCGTGCTCATCATTACCCGTCCACGAGGGGACTCCCCCTCAATCTGATAGAGTTGGTAGGTTGGACAATGACTGCTGCAAAGACCACACAGTACACAGCGGTCTGCGGCCTGGATCAGTTTCTCGTAATTCATGTGGCTATTGTATACTCTCGCTGAATGAGTTCTTTAAATAATATATTCAAGTGAGAAGGCAAGTATGAGTTACTACAAGCGACATCTGTTTTTCTGTACCAACCAAGCCGAGGAGGGGAAGATGTGCTGCAATCAGCATGGTGCAAAAAACCTCCATCAATATGCCAAGAGCAAGGTGAAAGAGATGGGGTTGCATCAGCCTGGTGATTATCGTGTCAATAAGGCTAGCTGTCTTGGGCGCTGTGATCAGGGGCCGGTCGTTGTGGTCTATCCAGATGATGTCTGGTACACCTATGTGGACCAAGAGGATGTGGATGAAATTATTGAAGAGCACATGCTGAATGGGCGAGAGGTGGGTCGCCTGAAGTTAAAACAGACATAAAATGGAGTGTCTGCCGGCCAGAGGAGGGATACCGGGGCCTGCAGGAGAGCTGGAGGTGTGGTTGGAGTGTCCAAAAACAGACCTTAGAGGTGTGCTGCTGATTGCTCATCCTCATCCACTTTATGGTGGCTCCATGCACAACAAAGTGGTCCATACTCTTGCGCGTGCCGCATTAAACCAAGGATTGGCAGCACTGCGCTTCAATTTTAGAGGGGTCGGAGAGAGTGATGGAGAGCATGACCAGGGGATCGGAGAGCAGCTGGATCTGTTGACGGTTGCAGCCTGGATACGAACAGAATTACCAGAACAGCCGCTGCTGCTTGCAGGGTTCTCCTTTGGGGCCAGAGTGGCACTGCTGGTAGAGAAAGAGATTGGGGTAGAGCAGCTTATATTGGTGGCTCCCCCCTTTAGGCTCTATTCAGATTTGTGGCCAGTTGATCGTGTTGAAACACCCTGGGCTGTATTGATGGGGGACGCAGATGAGGTGGTCTCTTTTGAAGAGGTGGAAAAATGGGTTCAACAGCAGAAGATCCCCCCCAATTTTGAGGTCTTTTCCGGGGCAACACATTTTTTTCATGGACGACTGGCCGATTTACGAGCAGCAGTAGAGCAGTTAATTTAATTTTCTCTTGCAGCAATATAAACCATTCTGTAGAATTTGCGCTCTTTTCCGAGGGTTCCCGTTGTCTTGAAGGGAGCCTGAGTGAGTTTGTTATGGATAGAATTCTGGAGCAGTATTGATGAAAACCCTCAGCGCGAAGCCTCATGAAGTGAAGCGTGATTGGTATGTGGTAGATGCCGATGGCAAGACCTTAGGTCGTCTCGCCTCTGAAATTGCCCACCGCCTACGCGGAAAGCATAAAGCAGAGTACACCCCACATGTCGACACCGGTGACTATATTGTTGTTGTTAACGCTGAAAAGATTGCAGTAACAGGCAATAAGCGTCAGGACAAGATGTACCATCGTTACACTGGTTATATTGGTAACCTCAAGTCTATGAACTTTGAAAAGCTCAATGAGAAAGCTCCTGAGCGTATTATTCAATTGGCCGTCAAGGGAATGTTGCCTCGCAACCCTCTCGGACGAGCCATGATCGGTAAATTAAAAGTTTATGCAGGTAGTGAGCATCCTCATACTGCACAGCAACCACAGCCACTCGATATTGCATAAAAGGTAAGTTAAAGCATGGCAATGACAGAACAATACTACGGAACCGGACGACGCAAAACCTCAACTGCGCGTGTATATCTTCGTCCCGGTACAGGTGCAATCACAATCAATGGCAAGAGCCTGGATGACTTTTTTGGTCGTCCAACCTCAAGAATGGTTGTAAATCAGGCATTGGCTGCGGTTGATATGAGCGAAAAGTTTGATATCACTGTAAATGTAGCTGGTGGTGGAATTACCGGACAATCAGGTGCAATTCGTCATGGTATTACCCGGGCATTAATGCAGTATGACGAGGCGCTTCGCCCAACACTGCGTGAGGCCGGGTTTGTCACACGTGACTCTCGTAAGGTCGAGCGTAAGAAAGTGGGTCTGCATAAAGCACGTAAGGCGACACAATACTCCAAGCGTTAATCGGGATTTTTTCTCGCGCAACACTAGTTTATTCGGGTGTCGTCTAACGGTAGGACGAATGACTCTGACTCATTTAATCGTGGTTCGAATCCATGCACCCGAGCCAAATAAATCAACGGCTTATCTC
>DUYW01000019.1 GCA_013349825.1 Gammaproteobacteria bacterium
TTGCAGGAGCAGATCAAAGGGGTGATTAACAATACCGTTTTTAATGGTATTCCCGTACTCAATCGCCCTGAAGGACAACAGACAAATACGATTGACCTGCAGGTCGGTGGTAACTTTACTGATTTGACTGTACATGAATTAATTCAGGGTGTTCCTGCTGCAGTTGAAAGCAGGGGGTATTATGCAACCAGTAAAGTTAGTGAACTATCAGACCCGAACACAAGTGTGAGTATAGCTAGTAATGTGGACTTTGAGATCAATGTTGATGGTATAGATTCTGGCGTAATCCAGATTGATGCGGGTGAGATGAAGCCTAGTGAGTGGGCAATACTGCTTGAAGAGAAGATTAATTCAGCGCCAGCTTTGATGAGTAAAGAGAAAAGTGTGGTTGTTACTTTTGATGATGAAGCGAGTCGTTTTACCATACTTTCAGAGGGTAAAGACACTAATACTTCTAATGTTGAGGTTACAAGTCCTATAGGTGATTTAGGAATATTAACGGTTGGTGCAGCTAACACACAGCGAGATGATCTAATTTCACTAGTTGGTTTAGCAGAAGAAGAACGGCAATTGAGCTTGAGCATTAATGGTAGACAAGCGATTACTATCACGCTTCCCGAAGTCGTGAAGACAGCTGGAGAGTGGGTTACGGCGTTAAATTTGAGGTTGGATTCTACATCTGTTGATGGAGCCAAAGCTAGCATTGATGAACAAAATAGATTATCAGTTTCATCGAACCTTACAGAAGGAGGTGAAATTTATTTAGGTACTCGAGGAGGGATCGCATCTTTAGGTCTGGTCGTACATGACACCAGCAAAGTTTCCTTAAACCATTACGACATGGATGACCCAGCAGATTCATTAGGTTCAATTCTGCAAATCAGTGAGATGATCAATACCCAGCAACTGGGAGAAGAGATGCTGACAAAGATTGATACGGCACTGCAGTCAGTGGATCAGCGTCGTGCCCACTTTGGTGCTGTACAGAATAGATTGGTATCTGTTGCCAGTTATCTTGAAACGGCCCGTGTAGATAGTAGCGATGTACGCTCACGTATTGAGGATGCAGACTTCGCGGCTGAGTCTGCCCAACTTGCACGAGCAGGCATTATGAAACAGGTTACAACTGCAATGATGGCGCAGGCCAACCAGCTGCCTGAGCAGATGCTGCAGATGTTTGCGTAGGAGAGATGAGTGATGAATATCGGCACAGCCTCACTATTTACCAGCTTGAATGCTACTTCAGTCACAACACCCGTAACGGCACAAAGTGGTTCTGTTGCTGAAGAGTCTAAAGAGCATCAGGCACAGACAACAGCCTCATTTCAGGGGCATGCAACAGAGGCTTTCAATCGTCTGCATCAACAATTAAGCACTCAGAACGAGCATGCGGAAAAAGTGGCCCGTATCAAGCAAGAGATTGCTGATGGGAGCTTTTACATTGACTCAGGAAAGATTGCTGAAGAGCTGCTCCGTGGCGAGCAGATGCTGGCTTACACCGAGTAACCGGTCTCCTGCTAAAGCGGTGTGAATTTACACCGCTATTCCTGTAAATTTAATAACAAACAATATCTTATTTATTATTGGCACAATAATTGTAGCTAAGTAATTGTGTGGAATAAGAATGTCAGAAAACAGACGCTCAGGAATAACTAAAGATGGTCAAGAGAATGGACGGTCAAAAGCGAACAGGTATAAAAACAGCGATCTCCGTAGTGCTTATTGCACTGCTCAGTGCGGGTTGTGGTTCGTTAAGTAGAACCTTACCTATGCTTCAAGCAGCATCGTATTCACAGGATAGGGCAGGGCAGAGTGCCATGCAGAGTAGTGACTACTACTGCCCGACGTGTCAGGCGGAACCCTTGATTGAATATGTGGATTTAGAGGTCGCTGAATGTATCAAGCAGATTAAGAAGATGCCGTATCAACCAGGGTGTAGTGGAGGTAGCTGTGGTGACTATCCGGTCTCTGTACGTGCTGAAGGGGTCGGAAGTCAGTGCAAATCACAACCAACTGTTGAAGGTGTGCAGGTCGTAAAGGGGCAACAATGAAAAATTTACAGTTAAAAACAGTATTGATTGCAGGTCTCTGTTTCGTGACTGAGGTGAGTGCGGCAACATTCTGGAGTAGCCTGGGGTTTAACGGAGATGTGGTGTCACCGCAGCATACGATCACCACAGAGGCAGAGATGCCCGCCTATTCAAAGCGGATGAAACAGATCACCAATAGCTTGGCCAATCAGCTAAAGGATAACCACCACAAACTCAGAATGGATGGTAATAGTGTGGTGGTAGCCTCTATCGTTGACCTCGATAACCCTAAAGAGACCAACCGAATCGGGCGCTCATTGAGCAGTGGCCTGGTCCATGAATTACAGACACGTGGATACGACACCATTGATTTCCATCTGATGAAGATGTTGCAGGTGACGGATGAGGGTGACTTTGTGACCAGTAATGATGTCACCGAATTGCGCAATGATTTTGATATTACCTACATGTTGGCAGGAACCCTCTCAGAACATAGTGATGGTATGACGATCACCATGCGTCTTACGGATTGGGAGACAAGCGTTGTGGTCTCGACTGCACAGGCCTTTATTACAACCGATGAATACTTTGGACTGATGTCAGATATGGAGATCAGTCGGCCTGTGGTCAAGGTGATTCGACACAATGTGCCGATGCCAGATCAACGGGTCATGAAGATACGTTAAAGGAAAAGGTGGATCAGAAAATGAAGAAGAGAATCCAGAATATCGTAGTGTTGCCTCTGATGGCGGTGCTGCTCACGGGGTGTAGTGGTATATCCGGTGTACCGATGTTTCAGTCGAAAAGCCTGAAATATCAGGTCGTGCAACCTGAGGTGAATCCGGGGCAGATTAATGAATATACACAGTATTTGGCAGAGCAAATATCCCTCAACCGGGATACCTATAACGTCAGTAACAACCCGGTTGCGATTACCTCATTCGTCAATTTGGAGAACCTGAAACATACCAATAAGCTTGGTGAGTTGCTGGCGGACAACATGATTCACGAAATGCAGATTCGGGGATTCAAGGTAACCGATTTTAAATCGATGCCTGCCATCCAGATCAGTGAGTTGGGAGATTTTATCCGTAGTCGTGAAGTGAAAGAGTTGCGGAGTCATCACAATATTAATTTGGTGTTATCGGGTACCTATACCAACCATCAAAGCGGTGTGATTGTGAATGCGAGAATGATTGATATTGGTAGCGGAATGGTGGTCTCTACGGCACAAACCAATATTCCTAAAGAGATTGCGACAGCTATTTTTGGAAACTACAACCCGCAGGAGTGGGCGCTTGCAAGACAAGGCGTCAATGTGGATAACCAGATCCAGCAGGCCAAGAAAAAACAGATCAAAAAGAGGAAACAGAGGAGTCAGATCTGCTTTGAGAATGGCGGTTGTATTCGTGGTCGTTAATCAACAATAGCCACCTTTATGGGGTTTGGATTATGAACGTGAAAATTGAGACACTGCAGAAAAACATAGTACTGATCGGAATGCTGGTTGCGATGCAGCTGAGTGCAGCACCTATGGTACTGGTTGGAGAAGGTGACAATATTGCCAGTGGCTGGGCACTGACTGATTCAAGTGCAGGTTTGGTGACGACCTATGTTGGAACAGGTGGTGGATCAGAAGTGGGTCTTTATGCAGATGATGCGGCCAGGAGTACCAATAATGTAATTCTGGATACCACAGCGATGACAGCCAAAACGGATAGCTTTTTGATCAACAATAATAGTAATAGTAATCTTTTTTCAGTGGGACAGAATGGAGCGACCTCAATCAATTCAGTGACCGATTTTGTGAATGGCACTGGAGCAGTCAGTATTGGTAATGTGACTGCAGGAGATATTAGTTTGGTGACCAGTAGCACCAGTCAGATTACTGTTGGAGATACCAATACATTAGTACAAGGTGTGACTACCGATATTGTAGGCACCACAACCAATATCAATACTGATAATAGTGTGGCAAGGGCAACCAATATTGGTAATGATAATGTCGGCAGTACAACCAATATCATTGGGGTAACTAACATCAATGCAACTACGGCCGCTACAACAAATTTAGGTACCGGTACGGGTGCAGTAAATGTAGGGAACACCACAGGAGCTACTGTAGTCAACGGTAATGCAGTTACGCTCCAAAGTGGTATGAAATCCCTGGTGGTCGATAGTACCGGTACTTCTATTACAGGGGGGTTAATTGTTGACGGCTTGAGCCTGTCAGGTGCAACCAATGGGGCGATCAATCTGACAGTTAATAACCCAACAACCGGTATTGCACATGGCTTGGTGGTACAAAATGATCAAACAATACTCTCTGGAGGTGTAAACAGTACCTATATTACTCTGGACGAAAAGGGGGCCAGTTTTGCCCACCCTATAACAGGTGCTCCCAGCCGTGTAATGGGGGTTGCAGATGGTGTAGATCCAATGGATGCGGGTTAACCGCAGTCAGCTCGATATCGCCTATGGAGGGGTTGCTTCAGTGGCAGCATTGGCAGCACTTCCACCTCCAGCCCCGAATCGTCACTTTTCGATTGGTATGGGTACTAGCTACTATGAAGGAGAAACAGGTGTGGCGGTCGGGATGAAGGGTAGTTTGACAGATACTACGCAGTTCAGTCTTGGAACCAGTTGGAATAGTGCAGCAGGGACGCCATTGGTCAACGGTGGTGTGAGCCTCAGTTGGTAGCTTCGGTTGAGTGAATAATGAGTCGATAGGGAGATGATATGGATCTGTTATCAATAGCGGGCTTTGCACTGAACCTCTACTCTCGTTTGGATGAGCAGGAGTTGAAAAATAGAGAGTCAAGAGGTGTTGTGGAGCAATCGATGGCCCGATCAAACTCTACTGCAGCCTATCCTGCACGAAAGATTCCGGTCAGTGAATTATTAGAGGGAAAGGTCAGGCGCAATAGTGACCCCATCACAGCTCATAAAAAAAGCAGGCAGGGGGAAAAGAGTCCCAAAAAAATAGTGAAACCTGCATTGATTGTGGCAAAAAAAAGACATCAATCTGAATCTGGTGTAGATGGTAACGGGCACTATTTTCTTCGCAGAAAACCGGTAATTTCACCAAATTAAGGGTGGTGAGTAAGATGAATGATAGAAATGTAAAATTAATAGGTGCTCGTCGGCACGTAGCAAAGAGGGTTGTAGTGACCGCTCTGGTTGCGGTACTTTCAACTCCGATGGCAAGCTATGCTCACTCATTGTCACAAGCGATTCATTTGGCGTTGCAAAATAATCCGGAAATTAAGTCAGCCTACCATGGTGTGGGTATTGCAGATGAACAGCTGGGGCAAGCGGTCGCAGGATGGCTTCCAACGCTAGATGTGAGTCTGGATTCAGGCCGTGAATACAGAGATAAACCGACCTCTGATTCTACAAAGATGATGAAAAAAAGTACAACAGTCACCTTAACACAGCCACTTTTTGATGGAGGAGCGGCAGCAGCTGCGGTAGATCGTAGCGGCCAAATGTTAGAGGTTTCTACCGTTCAGCTGGATGAAATCCGCATCTCTGTGGCATTGCAGACGATTGAGTCCTGGTATGAAATTTATCGCCTTCAACGGGTGATCCGATGGACTGTAGAGAACGTCAATCAGCATAACAAGCTGTTTATGCAGATTCAGGAGAAAGTAGAGGCTGGGGGGGCTGGAAAATCAGAGCTGGTTGCAGCAGAAACTCCGTTGCTGGCTGCACAATCAGCACTCATTTCTGCCAGAGGTGAGTATAGAGATGCGTTGGCACGATACACCAAGGTGGTTGGCTTGGCGCCATCTGAAGTATTGAACAAGGCAATGGACGTCCCCGACTGGGGGGTGCCCGCTGAATATACACAAGCGATAGAAGTGTTATTGGTAAATAATCCGATTTTGAAGAGTGCGAGAGCGAACCTGAATGCAATCAAGGCGGATTTTGAGGGTACCCGTGCCGGTTTGTTACCAACTCTTGATTTTGAACTCAAAGGGGGGCGTGACCTCAATAATGGAGGTAATGAGGGGCAAGAGGACTATTATACGGCTCTGCTGAAAATGAAATATAACCTGTTTCGGGGGGGGGCAGATCAATCTCGCAGAAGAGAGATGGCGAAGAGCGTGGTTGATAGTCAGGAGCAGTTGAATATTGCACGCCACAGCATGGAAGAGCAGTTAAAACTCTACTGGAATGGGTTGGAAGTTACTCGAGAGTTATTGATGACGAGCAAAAAGCAGTATCAAATCGCACATGAAAACGCACAATCGGTTCAAGAGCAGTTCAAGCTGGGTGAAGCCGATGTAATGACGATTATGGCGGCAGATGATGCGCTACTGCAGGCCAAGTTGGCAGTATTGCAAGATGACACCAGTGTAAGGCTTGGAGTCTATCGGGTGATTGCTCATCTTGGCGTACTGCTCAATTATTTGGATATTCCCGAAGAGATACTGAATAGTTTTGAGACGGAAGAGGATGCTGGAGATCTGGTCTTTATTGACCGGGTACTGGCTGCACCGGGTAAGGTTGCAGACACGATTATGGGGATCGGCAGTTCTGTTGAAACCGCTATAGTCACTGATGGTGGGGGGGCTGGACCGGAGTTCGGCACTGTGGTGACAGAGACGGTGGCTACAGCCTCAGAGGCTTCAGTTTCCACTACATCACCAGACTTGGCAATGACTCAGAAAACATCAAGTTGGAATGTGGCTTATGACCAGATGAAAGATGCAGGCTGGGTAGTGTTGAATGCAGTGGATGAGGCAAGAGGCCGGAAACCGGTTGTGGTAGACAGTCGAGTGGTGCAGACAGAAGTGGCAATGCTCGCTCCGCCCCCGGTTAAACCTACTCTGGTATTGTCACAAGGTAATACGCAGATGGCCCCAAGGCAGAAACCGAAAGAGCGTGGCGGGCAATTGAATCGTCATGAGCAGCGCAGGTTGTTATTGGCGAGCAGAATGAACCGCTCCAGCCATAACGGTTCCAGTTATAACCAGAAGTTGAAGAACCGGAGTCAGCTGTTAAGTCAGAGAAAGGGTGAGCTGGGAAAACAGCTCAGGCGCTTTAACCGCAAACTGGATAAGCTGAACCTCAACTCCAGTAAGACGGGAAACTGGATTATCCGTAGTAATTAGAGGCAGTTTCAAGAGGGTTGTTTAGCTGAGTATTATGTTGTGTTTTGCAGGACTTTACCCTGGTTTAACGCCTCTAGAACCCGGTCTCTCGGGCCATCTCCGACAATTTTACCCTGATCCAGAATAATGAGTCGGTCCGCCAGAGAGAGCAGAGAGCTGCGGTGGGTGACCAATATCAGGGTTCTCCCCTTCAGAAATGGGGTGAAACGCTCCTTCCACTGCTGTTCAGCACTGTTATCCATCGAGCTGGTGGGTTCATCGAGCAGGATGATCGGTGGTTTTTGGAGTAGTGCACGCGCCATCGCGACCGCTTGCCGTTGACCGCCAGAGAGCCCCTCTCCCCGTTCCCCAACCTCCAGATCATAGCCTTTGGGGTGTTGCCGAACAAAGGTATCTACACCGGCCAGTTGAGAGGCATCCAATAACTCCTCATCACTCGCCTGTGGGTTGCCAAGTTTGATGTTATCTCGAAGTGTGCCCCGGAACAGGACAATCTCTTGTGAAACATAACCGATTGAGCGCCGTAGTTGTGCAGGATCCAGTTGATTTAAGTGGGTATGGTCGATCAGCAGGCTGCCTGACTGTGGCTGGTAGAGGCCGAGCAGCAATTTTTGTAATGTACTTTTCCCCGACCCAATACGACCAATAATGGCAACCCGTTCACCCGGTTGGATGGTGGCATTGAGATCATGCAGAGCATGATCTTCCTGATTAGGATATTGAAAGCTGACTTTCCGTAGCTCGATAGCCCCTTGTAGTGGAGGACGGTGTAGAAAATGGGTCGTGACCGGGCGCTCGATCGGTTTTTGCATTACCCCATGAAGTGCGCGTAGAGCAACCATGGATTGTCGATAACGAATCAGTAGCGCGGCGATTCCTGCCAAAGGGGCCAGTGCACGACCGGCGAGAATGGTACAGGCAATCAAGGCACCAATACTCATCTCACCTGCTGAAATCTGGTGAACACCAAATACCACAATGGCGATGGTTGCAGCTTGGTGGGTGAAGGTTGTCAGATTGATTGCTAGGGTCGACCAGAGCTTGCTTTTCATCCCCGACTTGGCAAGCTTCTCGACATAGCCTTCCCATTTCTGCTGCATGACCCCCTCGGCATTTTCACTTTTGATCGTTTCGGCGGCAGAGATCGCCTCGACCAGAATGGCGTGTTTTTGTGTAGCCTCTTTAAAGGTTTCACTCACTGCGCGATGGAGCGGGATCTGCAGCAGCAGGGCAGAGATGAGCACAATAGGAATGGCTGTCATTGGAATAAAGACAATGGGGCCGCCAATCATCCAGATGACAGCAAGAAAGATGACAAGAAATGGCAAGTCAATCAGAGTTGTGAGTGAGGCAGAGGTGAAGAAATCACGAAGCCCCTCAAATTCACGCATATGGTTTGCGATGGCACCGGAGGCCGGGTCACGTGCCTCCATTCGGGTACCCAAGAGTTGTTCGAAGATGGTGGCTGATAGAGCTAAATCAGCACGTTTTCCAGCCACATCAATAAAGTAGGCACGTAGCGTACGCAGCAGAAAATCAAATCCTGCAACCAGTAGCGCGCCAATTGCCAACACCCATAAGGTCTCCATTGCATTGTTGGGAACCACTCGGTCATAGACGTTCATCACGAAAAGAGGGCTGGCCAGGGTAAACAGATTGACCATAAAAGAGGCAAATATACTTTCGCTGTAGATGGGCCACCCCTTGAGGATGGTTTTCCAGAACCAGAGCTTTCCCTGCCCCCCTTCAGCTGGAGGCAGTGCACCATTAATGATCAGTGTTTGACCATTGTACTGTTGCTTGAGTTTTTTGAGTTCAATGGACTCCTCTTGACCCGCATTATCGAGGATATAGGCAGTTTTTCCATCAATTTTGCTGAGCACTACAGCCTTCTTCTCCTTTAGAAAGAGTAGTGCCGGCAGCTGTGTGGTTGATAGCTTCTTTAGCGGAAGATTGTCAATATTGCCGTTGATACCGGATCGCTGTAGCGCTCGAACGGTCAGTGCTGGATTCAGTAAGCCACGCTTCAGAGGAATGCCTGCCAGCAAGGATTCCGCAGCTAGAGGGAAGCCGTGTAATTTGCAGAGCTGCAAAAGAGGAGGAAGAAGCGGATCAGACATATTTTTTAGTAACCAAACGGGTTCGAGTTCAGTAGTATATACGCTTTGAAAGTTGAAGAAAGCAGCCTCTGACCTTTCTGCTTAGCGCGACTCAGCGTTGTTCAGATAGCAAAGCATTCGTTATAGGTGCTTTTATATAATACTTAATGACTTGTAACCATGGATAGAAATCAAGCGTTATGACACAACATGCCCCCCTGTTTATTGCCTTTGCAGTTGCCTTATCCGCTGTTATCGGTGGATCACTCTATTTTTCTGAAGATGTCTCTGGACCAGATCCATTAAAGGATCCCCTCGCAGCGGACTCTGTAGTAAAGAACGAGGAGCAGGGCTTAGATCCTTTTCTCCAGGAGTATCAAGAGCTTGAAAATCTTTTGCAGGAGACACGTGAACAGCGTGAAGCGAAGTCTAAGCAACTGAATCCAGAGAGTATGAGTCAGCCGGTCGATGAGGTTGCTGTCCTTAAAAAGGAGGCTGTTACGATTGCTCAGGAAGAGATTGTGGAGTCCAGCCCTGTTGAGAGTGTGATTGATTCCGTTGAGCCAATAGAGTCCGTTAAACAGGGTTCATCGGTTGCATCCATGACCGAAAAATCTGTAGTGCCACAATCGGAACCGCCTCAACAGAAGATGGTTGAAACAGTACATGTGGATGAGAAGGTGAGTGGTAGTATGGAAACCGTTGAGTCAGAAAAAGAGCGGATTCTGATGGAACAATCGATCTCTAAGTCAGAGTTGCCTGTAGCTAAAATTACAGAGAGAGCCGTTGCCGATGTGAAGCCTCAAAAACAGGCGGTCACTCCGGTTGCTCCGGTAGCTGCTAAAAAGAGAGAGTCAAAGCTGGGTCACAACCATGTTCAGGTAGGTGCATTTACCAACAAAAAAAGAGCTGATGCTATCGTTAAAGATTTAGGGGAGTCCAGCTTCAAGCTTCAGATCGTGACGGTTCAGCAGGGTTCAAAGACCTACTATCTCCTCCGTGACTACAGTGCGAGCGACAAGAAAGAGGCGCTCAGATTGAAAAAAATCTACGATGAGTGGCTCAAAGTAGAGAGTTTGGTGCGGTACTAGCGCACAGATTACCGTCAATTCATCGCATGTGTGGAATTTGTGGAGAATTAAGATTGGATGGTATGGCACCGGATTCGGTGACCATCCGGAAAATGTTGCAGCCATTGCGACCCAGAGGGCCCGATGATGAAGGGGTGTGGCAGCAGGGGCCGTTACAGTTTGGGCATCGCCGCCTCTCAATCCTCGACCTCTCAGAGCGAGGACATCAACCGATGGTTGATTCTGAGCTGGCGTTCACTATCGTTTTTAATGGCACGATCTACAATTTTCGTGAACTCAGAGAGGAGTTGAAAGGGCTTGGGTACCACTTTACCTCCACGGGTGATACGGAAGTTATCCTGAAATCCTTTCATGCTTGGGGGCAGGCGTGTGTAGAACGTTTTGCAGGAATGTTTGCCTTTGCACTTTGGGACCAACGTGCTAAGCAGCTACATCTGGTGCGTGACCGGATGGGTATCAAACCACTTTACTGGACTCAAGATGGTAAACGACTCCTGTTTGCCTCCACGCTTCCTGCATTACTGGCTGCGGGAGGAGTGGATACTCAATTTGATCCGCTGGCACTGCACCACCATTTTTCTCTACATGCTGTGGTACCGGCACCGCGTACACTGTTTCGTGAAGTTCATAAAATGGAGCCTGCCCACTGGAAAACCATCCATGCGGATGGCTTAACAGAGCAGCATCGTTATTGGTCATTAACAGCACAGCGCCCTGTAGAGGCAAAGAGTGAATGGGAGTGGGCTGAGGCGGTTCGTGAATCACTGATGCAGGCGGTTGAGCGGCGGCGTGCCGCTTCCGATGTGCCTGTTGGTGTCTTGCTCTCGGGTGGACTCGACTCCAGTCTGTTGGTGGGGATGTTGGCTGAGGCGGGCCACAGAGATATTCGTACCTTCTCGATTGGCTTTGAGGATTCGCCAGAGGAGCGTGGAAGTGAATTTGAGTACTCTGACGCGGTTGTGGAGCGATTCCAGACCCGGCATCAGAAAATTATAATCCCAAATGATCAGGCATTGCCAAGATTGACTGAGGCGGTGGATGCGATGTCAGAGCCGATGTTTGGTCAGGATGCGATTGGTTTCTATCTGTTAGCGGAGCAGGTTTCGCAAGAGGTGAGTGTAGTATTGAGTGGTCAGGGTGCAGATGAGGTGTTCGCAGGCTACTTTTGGTATCCGCTGATGGAGGGTGCTACAGGTTCTCCGGTGGACCGTTTTCGTCAATTTTATTTTGACCGAGACCACCCGGAGATGATGGAGCTGCTTGCAGAGCCATATCAGGGTGAAGATCATACTGCTGTACTGATGCAGGAGTTGCTGGAGAGAGCTGGGGCAGATGAGTATCTGGACCAAGTGTTGCGGGCAGATACCACTACACTGGTGGTTGATGATCCGGTCAAGCGGGTTGATAACATGACCATGGCTTGGGGGTTAGAGGCGAGGGTACCATTCCTGGATCACCAGCTGGTGGAGTTAGCGGCCCAGATTCCTCCGGCATTGAAACTGAAACATCAGGGGAAGGGGCCACTCAAGTTGATCTCTCGCGGACTGTTGCCTGACTCGGTGATTGATCGGCCCAAAGGGTATTTTCCGATGCCTGCACTTAAATATGTACGTGGTGAATTTCTGGAATTTATGCAAGATATTCTATGTTCTCAGGCGTGTCGTGAACGGGGGCTTTATCAGCGTAGTTATATTGATAAATTGCTGGCCAACCCAACTGCTGAGAATAGTTTTACCCGTATTCAGGGAAGCAAGTTATGGCAGTTGACACTTACGGAATATTGGCTGCAGCGTCATATGAGTAGTTGCTAAATAAGCCCGCTCCTAAAAAGGGTGTAATCACCCAAACAGTTTATGGTAATATCTCCCGCCACTAATTTTGGGTTTGGTGTGTATGTGTTTAGCGGTTAAATGGGGACGCTGAATGGGTCCATCATCAATTTTTGGAGAGACTGTATGAGTACAGAGACTGTAGATCTGGGTAAGCGTCGTTTTTTGACGGCAGCAACCTCTGCAGTGGGCGCAGTAGGTGCTGCTTTTGTAGCGGTACCATTTGTGAAGTCTATGAGTCCTAGTGCAAGAGCACAGGCTGCAGGCGCCCCTGTTGAGGCCGATATCAGCAAGATGGAACCGGGGCAGATGCTGACGGTGGAGTGGCGTGGCAAGCCAGTCTGGATTGTTCGCCGCACTGAAGAGACGCTGAATGACCTGAAGGCACTGGACGGTATCTTAAGTGATCCAGCCTCCGCAGAGTCGGACCAGCCGGCGTACTGCCAGAATGCAGCACGTGCGATCAAGCCAGAGTATCTGGTAACGGTTGGGATCTGTACCCACCTGGGTTGTTCTCCAACATTCCGTCCTGAGATGGCACCTGCCGATCTCGGCCCCGACTGGAAGGGGGGGTTCTTCTGCCCCTGTCACGGCTCTCGCTTCGATTTGGCGGGTCGCGTTTATCAAGGTGTACCTGCACCTACCAACCTGGTCATTCCTCCACACAACTACGTCAGTGATACCCGTATCCTGATTGGCGTCGATCAAGGAGCAGCATAATGGGACTGAGAGAGACTGAAGCTACAGGCGTGGTAGGCTGGTTTGACCAGCGCTTTCCACTGCTAAAAGTATGGAATGAGCATCTGGCGCAATACTACGCGCCGAAGAACTTCAATTTCTGGTACTTCTTTGGCTCACTGGCGATGTTGGTGTTAGTGATTCAGATTGTGACCGGAATTTTCCTCACCATGAACTACAAGCCCGATGCAGAACTCGCCTTTGCCTCGGTAGAGTACATTATGCGTGATGTGGAGTGGGGGTGGTTGATTCGCTATATGCATTCAACCGGCGCCTCTGCCTTTTTTGTGGTGATCTATCTCCACATGTTCCGTGGACTGATGTATGGCTCCTACCGTAAACCGCGTGAGTTGATCTGGGTATTTGGTATGGTGCTCTATCTAGCGCTGATGGCGGAAGCCTTTATGGGCTATCTGCTGCCATGGGGGCAGATGTCCTACTGGGGTGCGCAGGTTATTATCTCCCTGTTTGGTGCAGTACCTTACGTAGGTGAAGAGATTGCATTATGGATTCGTGGTGACTTCGTGATCGCGGATGCGACTCTCAACCGCTTCTTCGCCTTCCATGTCATTGCGGTACCCCTGGTACTGGTGATGCTGGTCTTCTTACATATTGTTGCACTGCATGCAGTTGGCTCTAACAACCCTGAAGGAATTGAGATTAAAGAGGGACCGAAAGGAAATCGCTGGAGCGAGACTGCCCCTGCGGATGGTATTCCGTTTCACCCTTACTACTCTGTGAAAGATATTGTCGGTGTGATTGTCTTCCTGATGATCTTCTCTGCAGTGATGTTCTTTGTGCCGGAGATGGGGGGGTGGTTCCTGGAGAAGGACAACTTTGTCCCTGCTGACCCATTAAAGACCCCCGAGCATATTGTTCCGCTCTGGTACTTTACAGCCTTCTACGCAATCTTGCGCGCCGTCCCCGATAAGTTCCTTGGTGTAGTGGCAATGTTTGGTGCGATTATCATGCTTTTCATCCTGCCTTGGTTGGATCGGAGTTCGGTAAAGTCAATCAAGTACAAGGGAATGATATCCAAGTTGGCCCTGGCGATCTTTGTGGTCGCATTCGTAGCGCTCTCCTGGTTAGGTACACAGCCGGCTACACCAGTTGCTACCATGTTTGCACGGATCTTCTCGGTTATCTATTTTGCCTTCTTCCTGTTGATGCCTTTCTACTCGAAGATGGACAAGACCAAGCCGGTCCCTGAGCGTCTGCCAGAGCATTAAGGACAAGGAGAAAAAATCGATGAAAAAGATGATGAAAAAAACCGGCGTACTACTGCTGCTGCTTTTCCCCTCCTTTGTGATGGGGGGCGGTGGGGGTGGCGTACACCTGGACACAGCTCCGGTAGATCTATCGGATAATGAGTCACTGAAGAATGGTGCCAAATTATTCATGAATTACTGTCTGAGCTGTCACTCAGCCAGGTTTATGCGCTATAAGAGAATGGCGGATGATCTGGGTATGAGTGATCAAGAGGTGTTGGATAATCTGGTCTTTACCGGAGCCAAAATCCATGACACCATGGAGATCGCAATGCCGGCAGAGCAAGCGGCAAAATGGTTTGGAACAACGCCTCCTGATCTGAGTGTGATCTCTCGTGCGCGTGGAGATGATTGGCTCTATACCTACCTGCGAGGTTTCTATGTTGACCCATCCCGTCCAATGGGTGTTAATAATGTCGTCTTCAAGGATGTAGGTATGCCTCATGTTTTGCAGGGGCTACAAGGTAAACAGACATTGCAGGAAGATGGTACGTTGACTGTGGATGGTTCCGGTTCAATGACCGCAGCTGAATATGATAAGGCGGTTGGCGACTTGGTGAACTTCCTCGCCTATGTGGGTGAGCCTGTTAAGGCTTATCGTATGACCTTAGGCTGGTATGTGCTTGGTTTTCTGTTGATTTTGCTGATTCCGGCCTACCGTCTGAAGAAAGAGTATTGGAAAGACGTTCACTAGTTTTATACAGCAGTTCAAATAAGCCCTGAACCCTTTTGGGTTCAGGGTTTTCTTACATTTAAGCGAACAAGGAAAAGTATGACTATTGCGAATAGGCGCTCTGTTATGGTTCTGTTTTCAGGACCACAGGATCACTTGAGTCATAGAGTCAGAATTGTGATGGCAGAGAAGGGAATTGTCCATGAGGTTGAAAGTGTGGATATTTCTGATCCCCAAGAAGAGTTTTTGAAGCTGAGCCCTTATCAGCTACTGCCCACGATTGCAGACAGAGACTTAACACTATTTGGTTCTAAGGTAATCATGGAGTATCTGGATGAGCGTTTTCCGCACCCTCCACTGATGCCGGTAGACCCTGTAGCACGTGCCCAGGCGCGTCAGATGATTGAACGTATTGATCTTGATTGGTCAAAGCGAATAGAAGAGATTGAGCAGGGGGGAGATAAGGTAGCAGCTCAGGCACGCAGCTCATTGACGGAGAGCATTACCATGCTGGCACCGCTGTTTGCACAATCCCAATTTTTTATGAGTGATGATTTTTCGCTGGTAGATTGTAGCTTGGCCCCCATTTTATGGAGACTGAAGTCACTTAAAATTACTCTGCCACTGTCTGCAAAAGCGGTCACCGATTATGCGGAGCGGTTGTTTGATCGTGACTCATTTATGGATAGCTTGACAGAAGAGGAGCGAGAGCTGGATGAGTGATTTGCCGGTGGATGCGTTGCAGATGAGTTCTAGCAGACCCTATATGATTCGCGCAATACATGCCTGGATCACAGATAATGGTTTAACACCCTATATTGTTGTGGATGCAGAGCTACCTATGGTGACGGTTCCAGTTGCGCATATCAATGATGGCAAGATTGTACTGAACTGTGGTTATGATGCGGTCTCATCACTCTCTATTGAGAATGACTGGATTAGCTTCAGTGCACGATTTTCCGGAGTCTCTGAGTCAGTCTCTTTCCCCCCCAGTGCAGTGAATGCACTCTATGCTCGTGAAAATGGTCAGGGAATGGTCTTCCCAGAGGAGGATGTGCAACAGGCATCCACCGCGCTGAATTCAGACTCAGTGCGTGAAGAGCATCCTGTTGCAGCAGTCAGTAACAAGCCGGAGAAAACGACTCAAGCCTCAGATAATTCAGGCAAGGGGGCTGCTGAAAAGAAGTCAGTAAAGAAAGATGGGAAGCCTGCATTAACGTTGGTTAAGTCATAGGCTATCTATCCTGGCTTGTTGCCAGAGCACTAAATTTGTGGCCCCTTTCCGGGGTTGAGAATCGAATGAGGGTCAAAAAGCTGTTTGATATCACTCATTAGTTGGCGCTCGGTTAACCCAATCTCTTGAGCAACATAAGGTTGTTTGACAATGCCGACTCCATGCTCCCCGGAGATGGACCCTTTAAGTGACAGAACAGCCTCGAAGAGTGACTTCAAGCACAGTTCTGCACGTGCCATCTCATCAAGATTGTCCGGATCAACCAGTATATTGGTGTGAAGGTTGCCATTGCCAGCATGACCAAAGTTGGCAATACGGATCTGGTGATGTTCTGCAAGCTGTTGAATCGTTGAGACCAGTTCTGGAATTCTGGAGACAGGAACGACAACATCCTCATTAATTTTCTTGGGTGCAATCTCGCGTAGTCGGGGGGATAGTATTTTTCGTGCTTGCCACAGTTGTTGGGCCTCATGATCTGTTTGCGCAATGTGAAAGTTGATTAATCCACTATTTTCAGCAGCTTTTTGGATCGCACTGGAGGTCTCATTCACACTTTTTGGGGAGCCATCGGCCTCAATCAGCAGCATTGCACCGGTACCGTCTGGAAGTTCGGCGCTTAATTGATGTCGAATAAGCTGCAAGCAGACGCTATCCATAAACTCTAAAGCCGCAGGAGTTTCAGGTTGTCCCATGATGGTAGAAACGGCATCTGCAGCACTCTGGATATCCTGGTAGAGGGCGCGCATCATCACTCTGGACTGTGGTATGGGAATCAGTTTTAAGGTCGCCTCAGTGGTAATGGCCAGAGTCCCCTCTGAGCCGATCAACAGTCGGGTTAGATCATACCCCACAGCCCATTTAGTGGTCTCTGTACCGGTGCGGATAATCTTACCCTTGCCGGTGACTACACGTAATCCAAGGACATTTTCTCGTACGGTTCCATACTTAACAGCATGTGGCCCAGCTGAACCGCAGGCGATATTGCCGCCAACACTGCAGAACGGACTGCTGCCGGGGTCTGGGGGCCAGAAAAATCCATAACGCGCAGCCTCCTGTTGGACCTGCTGGTTGGTGACTCCGGGTTCTACCACGATTAAGCGATTCTCAGGTTCAATCCGCTTGATTGAATTCATCTTCTCTGTGGAGAGCACGATACCCTGTTGGAGTGGAACGGCGGCACCTGCGGTTCCACTCCCTCTGCCGCGAGTGGTTAAAGGGAGCTTGTGTTGATAACAGAGCGTAGCGATCTCTCTGATCTGCTCTTCGCTGGTTGGGAGGAGAACTGCATCCGGTAATTGCGAGAGACGGCTGTTGTCATAGCTGTAAGTGAGTCGATCAGCGTTGCTGGTGAGAAAACAGTCTCTGCCAAGTAGCTTTAAAAAAGCCTTCTGAAGTTCATCTGAGAGCATAGTGATGCAAGGTATGTTGTTCGAGTGCTGTAATTCTCATTTTAACCTCGTCACTCCCGCGTGGGTGGGGATCTGTCATATAACGTACTGTTTTATTTTGGAGGTTGTCGTGATGAGAGTTTCTGGTTCGAGTGCTGGTTGCTCAGAGGTTCCTTAATCAACATATTCAAAAAGTTTGACGATCTTCTGTACACCACTGATTTGCTGTGTGATAGAGACGGCTTTAGCGCCTTGCTGGCGGCTGGTAAGACCCATTAAGTAGGTCGTTCCATTTTCTGTGACAACCTTGACGCGGTGAGCCAGATCACCCTCTCCAACCATGGCTGTTTTGATGCGAAGTGTCAGGGTTGCATCACTGGTCCTGCTTAGCATTGAGCTGGGTGCGGCGATATTGAGCATATTGTGGACGCGGCGCACCTTTGGAATCGATTTGACGATCTGCTCAATGCGGCTCTTGAGTGCCTTGCTGGGCGTTTCGCCAGTAATTAATACAATAAAATTATAACTGGTGAAGTTGACATGAGTCTGCTCGTTCAGCGTTTTGTCCTGGTAGAGCGCGTTGGAGGCATTGATCTCAATAATTTCATCATCCATTACCGTACCAACAGAGCGTTGGTCGGTGGCTGCTGCACCCACCCTGCCCGTATTGGTTGTGGCGGTGGTTGAACAGCCTGAAAGCTGTGTCAAAAGGGTGATCAGTGCAATGAAAACGAGTTGTTGCTGTAGCATAGTTATTCCACTTTATGAATGTTCCGAAAAGCTGAAGTATAGTTTAACCGTCTCCAGGCCAGAATGCCTCTTCGATCCAGTGATATTTATATTGACCATGCTCCATCGAAAGCGAGAGAACGTCGAAGCGGATCTCATGCTCTGCATATTGAGGCTGCTTTTGCAGAAAATGGAGGGCAGTTTTTGAAATTTTCTGTTGTTTGGCTCGGGTGACACTCTCTGCGCCACTACCAAAACTGGCGTGACTACGGAATCGCACCTCGATAAAAATGAGTTGCTGGTTGTGATGCATGATCAGGTCAATCTCTCCCCCTTTAAAGAGGTAGTTACGGGTGATTAGAGAGAGTCCCTGTTCAGTAAGGAACTGGAGTGCAGCCTGCTCTGCATGTTGCCCAATAGTGGAGGGGTTGACCGTTTTCTGTTTCAATAGTGGACACTCATGGATGGAAAGGTAGATATTGTTGTGACCGGTACACTCTATATTGTTGCAACCCCGATTGGCAATCTTGATGATTTCTCACCAAGAGCACAGCGTACGCTGGCACAAGTTGATCTGATTGTTGCAGAGGATACCCGTCATAGCGCGATCTTGATGCGTCACTTTGGTATTGAAACCCCAATGCTGTCGATGCATGAGCATAATGAGTTAAGCCGGATTGAGTCTTTGCTGGAACGGATTCGCTCAGGTCAGTCTATTGCTCAAATCAGTGATGCGGGGACACCACTGATCAATGATCCCGGTTTTCGACTTGTCTCAGCGGTGAGAGAAGTGGGCTTACCCGTAACGACAATCCCCGGTCCGAGTGCACCCCTGGTGGCTCTGACCTTGTCAGGCTTGCCTGTACACCGCTTTAGTTTTGAAGGTTTTCTGCCCAGTAAAGAGGGGGCGAGAACAGAGCGTCTGCAGTCGTTGGCAGAAGAGACCCGCACCATGATCTTTTTTGAGTCACCACGAAGGGTGCTGTCTGCTCTACAGACTATGGAGCGCTGTTTTGGTGGAGAGCGTCGTGTTGCAGTAGCCAGAGAGCTGACCAAAATGCATGAGTCGGTCTATACGGCACCCCTGGCATCTCTGCTGGTTTGGATCCGGGAAGACCCCAATCGGTTGCGTGGAGAGTTTGTGTTGATAGTTGAAGGGGTGTGCGAGGCTGTTGTGGATGGCGTTGAGGCGCTACGTATTGTGAAGCTGCTGGCCGAAGAGTTACCTCCACGAAAAGCGGCAGAGCTTGCCTCAAAAATTACAGGGGTGAAGAAAAATAAGCTCTATCAGTCGTTGCTGGAGTAGGTTATTCTCCTGCGCTGGAAGCTGGTCAGGCAATCGCTGTGTTGTTCGCAATACAGAGGAAAGTCCGGGCTCCGCAGAGCAGAGCGCCAGGTAACGCCTGGAAGGTGAAAGCCTATGGAAAGTGCAGCAGAAAATATACCGCCTACGTACGACTTGTCGTGCCGGTAAGGTTGAAATGGTGTGGTAAGAGCACACCGCGCAGCAGGTAACTGCTTGTGGCATGGTAAACCCCGCTCGGAGCAAGACCAAATAGGGGGACAATGGAGTGGCTCGCTCTGTCCTCGGGTAGGTCGCTTGAGGTGTGTGGTGACACGCATCCCAGATGAATGGTTGTCCATGACAGAACCCGGCTTATCGACCAGCTTCCTCTTTTAATTCTCCATACAATATGTTTGAGTATTTGTACTCCGACAACCTTGTTTTGACCATCCCAGATTTCCGCAGTAGATTCTCTATTCTCGGACAAGCTCTAGCAGTCAATGAGGTTCGGGCCGCTCCCGGATACTATTTTAGGGTGCTGTTGAGCATCATCCCCCCCGATTTTTGAATGCTAAGTTGATGTTTCTATACTCCGTCCTGTTAGGCCGGTTATGGCGATCATTCAGAGAAAATTATTGTTCAGTCATTACCCCTATAAAACCTTATAACTCAATGATATTTAAATTATTTATAAAATGTTATAGGTGAATTGGGGGTTTCGGAAGGTTTTGAGTCGTGTGGGGAAAAAATTCAAATTTTGTTGATATTGGGAAAAAGTGGCGTATAGTGGGTTTTTTTGGAGACTAGTGGTTATAATAATCCAGTAAGCCGAGGGAGAGATATGTTTGAAGAAATAGTCGATTCATATGCTGATAACGCAATTATTCGTGTTATCGGAGTGGGGGGAGCAGGTGGTAACGCCTTGGAACATATGGTTGCTTCTGAAATTGAGGGAGTTGATTTCATCTGTGCAAATACCGATGCACAGGCATTGGGTAAATCCTCTGCCAGCACGGCAATACAGATTGGTGTTCAGACTACACGTGGTCGTGGAGCCGGTGCAAAGCCGACCGTTGGACGAGACTCTGCACTAGAGGATCGGGAACGTATTCGTGAGGCGATAGAAGGCACAGAGATGCTCTTTATTACAGCCGGAATGGGTGGTGGCACAGGAACCGGGGCGGCCCCGGTCGTTGCGGAAGTTGCTAAAGAGATGGGGATCTTGACAGTAGCGGTCGTGACCAAGCCATTTTCCATGGAAGGCCCAAAGCGTATGAGTGTTGCTTTGGATGGAATTGATGAGTTGAGTCAACATGTCGATTCTATTATTACCATTCCAAATGAAAAATTAATGACGGTTTTTGGTGCAGACATGACCGTGATGGATGCGTTCCGCGAGGCAGATGGTGTATTGCGAGGTGCTGTGCAGGGAATCGCTGAGTTGATTACCCGAGAGGGAATGATCAATGTGGATTTTGCTGATGTAAAAACGGTAATGTCTGAGATGGGAATGGCAATGATGGGTACCGGCTCAGCCACAGGTGAGAATCGTGCGTCAATTGCTGCTGATATCGCGCTCCACAGCCCGCTACTGGAGGATATTGACCTGCGCGGTGCACGCGGCATTCTGGTCAATGTCACCTCCGGCTATGACTTGACCATGGGGCAGTTTAATGAGGTGGGAACAGCGGTACGTCAGTACGCTTCTGAAGACGCAACCATTGTGATTGGAGCAGGTTTTGATGCTTCAATGAATGATGAGATCCGTGTTACGGTTGTGGCAACGGGGTTGAACAGCATTGCTGCAGAGCAAGCAAACCCACGACCAAAACCTGTTTTGGTCGAAGTGGAGATGCCACGTACAGATGACTACATGCCTCAGCAACCTAGAGTGAGTGGTGATCTGGACCGTCCTACCTTTCAGAGACAAGAGACTCAAATGCATGGGGCGGCGGGTGTAAACAGTGCATCAGCCTCTGGGCTGGATGAGGAGTTTCTCGATATCCCCGCCTTTTTACGAAGTCAGGCTAACTAACTGCGGGTTATGGGCTGACCCATGTTTCGAGGAAACAAATCAGTCAAAATGGATGGTAAGGGACGGGTTTCAATTCCGACCCACTATCGCTCTCAGTTGTTGGGTGCCTCTGATGGAAAGGTTGTGGTTGCCCCCAATTTTCGTTCCCCCTGCCTGGATCTCTATCCCTTGCCGGAGTGGGAAGATGTGGAGACAAAAATTGGTTTATTGCCGGGTAGTCAACAATCCAAACTGCGCCGTGTCGTGATCGGACGCTCACAAGAGTGTGAAATGGATAGCAATGGAAGAATTTTGTTGAGCCAGGAGCTTCGTGATCATGCAAAACTGGATAAAGTGGCCGTACTAGCCGGTGTGGGGTTTAAGTTGGAGCTATGGGATGATGCAGCTTGGGTTGATGTTTCACAACCTGAAGAGCTGAGTGAAGATGACCTGACGCAGTTGCAGGATGTCTACTTCTGATTCGGACCCGTTATCGGCTCACTTCTCGGTGATGCTTGGTGAAGCGGTAACGGGTCTTAAAATAAAAGAAGATGGTTTTTATGTTGATGGCACCTTTGGGCGGGGGGGGCATACGGCAGAAATCATTAAACAGCTCTCGCCACAAGGCAAATTACTCTTGATGGACCGTGATCAGGATGCAATCACTGAGGCTCAACGGCTATATGCAGCAGATCCACGTGTGGTGATCACCCATAACCCCTTTTCAAAGTTGCCTGAGGTGCTGACAGAAATGGGGCTGACTCGAAAGCTGGATGGTTATCTCCTGGATTTGGGGGTCTCTTCCCCTCAGTTGGACCATGCGGATCGTGGCTTCAGTTTCATGCGCCAAGGGCCACTTGATATGAGAATGGACCAGTCTCAGCCATTAACCGCGGCGGAGTGGCTGCGCTGTGCGGAGCAGGATGAGATTGCCCGTGTTTTATGGGAGTACGGTGATGAGCGTCAATCCAGAAAGATAGCGCGTGCAATTATCCACTCACGTGATGAGATCCCTTTGGTTACTACTTCACAGCTCGCAGAATTGGTGCAACGGGTAATCCCCGGTTACCATAAAAAGCATCCGGCCACCCGAACCTTTCAGGCAATCAGAATACATATCAATCAGGAGTTACAAGAGCTGAAACAGGCTCTGGAGCAGAGCCTTTCTCTGTTATCCGCGGGAGGAAGAGTCGTGGTGATCAGTTTTCATTCTCTTGAAGATCGTATGGTCAAACAGTTTTTTCGTCGCAATAGTGGTGGGCAACAGGAGCTGCCACCCGAAATTCCTATTCGCGGACAACCGCAACAGGGGGTGTTGCAAACAGTCGGCAAGCGACAGCGCGCCACGGCAGAGGAGATCGATCTGAATCCGCGCTCAAGAAGCGCAGTATTAAGAGTGGCTGAGCGAACTACCAGCAATATCGATAAACGGTTCCAGCCATGAGTGTCTGGTATGAAAATAGTCCTTTGATGCAGGGGGTCTTAATAATGCTATTGATTCTTTTTACCGTAGGCAGTGCTGTTGGAGTGATCTACATTAAACATCGAGAGGTCCAGCTCTACATTACGTTACAGGGACTCAAGAAACAGTATGAGCAGAGTTTGGAAGAGCAGGGGCGACTGCGTCTGGAAGAGGCATCTTGGGGGAATCTGGCCCGAATAGAGGACCATGCACGTGCTAAATTAAAAATGAACTATCCGCAAGCAGCCCAGAGAGTTGTGCTTCACTGATGCAGCGCCAAGCCGTTACTGGGGATACTCCGTGGCGTAAGCGGGTTGTGATTGCTCTGCTTGCAGCAGGTGCAGCTGCTGTGGTCTGGCGAGCGATGATGCTGCACCTTTTTCCCGAAGAGATCAGTGCAAAATTGCCGTACAGGGTCAAACAGCATATTGGCAAGATGTTGATTCCGGCACGGCGCGGAGAGATTGTTGATCGTACGGGTGAGGTTTTGGCACTGAGTACACCGATGGTGACTGTTGGGTGTAATCCGCAAAAATTCCCGGACTCTGTAGAGAAGCGCGCAGCTCTCGCTAAATTGCTGGGTAAGACGGACCGCTGGTTGAAAAAAAAATTGGAGCGGTATGAGGATAAACGCTATATACCGCTTAAAAAACAGGTAGAACCCGAGACCAAACAGAAGATCGCAGCATTAAAAATTAAGGGTGTTGAGTTTCGTCGTGGCAGTCGCCGCTTCTATCCGGAAGGGGAGGCAATGGCCTCAATGATCGGATTTACCAATCAGCAGGATGTGGGACAAGAGGGGGTAGAGCTGGCCTACGATAGTTGGCTTGATGGAAAACCGGAACAGGTACGTGTGGTGCGTGATGCGGTTGGTAAATCAATTGAGACGCTGAGTTTGATTGAGCGTGGAGAGGAGGGAAAACGTCTCCATTTGACACTCGACCGACGCCTGCAGTTTCTTGCCTATCGATCCTTGAACAGGGCACTGAAGGAGTTTGATGCGGAATCGGGCACCGTAGTGGTGCTGGACTCGGATCGTAGTGAGATATTGGCAATGGTCAGTCTTCCCTCCTTTAACCCGAATGATCTTGCACAGCGTAAAGGGGGAGCGTTACGCAACCGTGCAGTCACAGATCTGCTGGAGCCGGGCTCCACCATGAAACCCTTCACTGTGGCAGCAGCAATGGAAAACGGTATTGTGACTACCAGCACAACAATTGATACCTCTCCTGGAACGCTGCGAGTGGGGCGTAAGACCATTCGGGAGTTCAGAAATCACAACTATAAAGAGGTAAACATGGCCAGGCTGCTGCAGAAATCAAGCAATGTCGGTTCTGCAATGGTTGCCCTGATGATGAAACCGCAACAGTTTTGGCGAGTACTCGATCTGGCGGGTATCGGAGAGGAGACTGGTAGTACCTTTCCAGGTGAGGGTACCGGCGTTTTGAGAGATTATGCCCGCTGGCGTAAAGTTGAACAGGCTACGCTCTCCTATGGTTATGGCATGAGTATGACGCCACTACAATTGGCAAGAGCCTACACAGCGATTGCAGAAGATGGCATGATTCGTCCGATCACCTTTTTACAGAGTGAAGAGGCGGAGAGAGACCAGGAATCACGTCGGGTGTTCTCGGCGAAGACCGCAAAAGATGTACGCTTGATGATGGAGAAGGTGACACAGGAGGGGGGAACGGCCCGCCGTGCGCGGGTGAAAGAGTATCGTGTTGCAGGAAAAACAGGAACCGTCGACAAGCTGGTTGGTGGACGATATGCCGATGCAGATGGTAAGCCTTTTGGGCACACAGCCCTGTTTGCAGGGATGGCACCAGTGGAAGATCCTAGAGTCGTAGTGGTGGTGGTGGTGGATGGTCCAAAGGGGAAGTATTACACCGGCGGTGCAGTTGCGGCACCGGTATTCTCGGAGGTGATGGGTGGGGCTCTGCGTGTACTGGGGATCCCCCCTGAAGTGACAGACGACCTCAAGAGCGCCTCTCATGGGTAATAGAAAGTGGACATTGGGTGCCCTGCTGGAGGGAATTGTAACGGTCCCGCAACCGCTCGATAGACAGACAGTCGAGGGAATAACCACAGACAGTCGAACCGTAAAGGCGGGTACCCTTTTTGTGGCACTCGACGGTGGAACTGTGAATGGGGTGGACTATGCACAACAAGCCATTGATCAAGGTGCGATTGCGGTACTGTGGGAACAGGGGAGCTTGCAAAGTGATTGTGCAATCCAGCTCTCTTCGTTGAAGAGACAGCTAGGTGAAATTGCAAGTCGCTTCTATGGAGATCCCTCGCGTCAACTGCGGGTGGCGGCAGTTACCGGAACCGATGGAAAAAGTTCAGTGGCCCACTTTCTTTCAGCTGCAATGGAGAGGCTCGAAGGGGGGGCGGCACTGTTCGGAACACTCGGTAACAGAATGGTTGGTGGAGTAGAGTTTGATACAGAACTCAGCCATACCACACCTCCTGTAATTGAGCTGCATAAACTGCTTGCTGAAGTGGTCAAGCAATCGGGGAAAAGTGTTGCATTGGAGGCATCTTCACATGGTATTGAACAGCAGCGTCTCTCCGCAGTTTCGATTGATACCGCAATCTTGACCCAGATTGGGCGAGATCACCTTGATTACCATGGTTCACTTGAACACTACCGTGCAACTAAAAAAAAGCTTTTTTACCGCCCGGAACTACAGTCAATAGTGGT
The DNA here is from genome assembly GCA_013349825.1 of Gammaproteobacteria bacterium. Classification (GTDB taxonomy): domain Bacteria; phylum Pseudomonadota; class Gammaproteobacteria; genus Thiopontia. The sequence goes on from DUYW01000019.1 coordinate 25,668, forward strand.
CAACCTAGATGACACGCTGGGTACAGAACTCTATGTTGACCCACGCAGCGGAATAGAGGTGTTGGGTTATAGTCTGAGTGGTGATGAGCGGGCAGAGTTGATGGGCGAGGTGGTTGAACAGAACAGGGAAGGGCTGGTGCTCAATATCCGCTTTCGGGAAGAGCAGGGAGAGATTCACTCACCACTTTACGGACGTTTTAATGGTAGTAACCTGCTGGCAGTGGTTGCAACGCTGCTCAGTTGGGGTTATTCGCTGAATCATATTTGTCATCTGTTGGGACAGGTTCAGGCGGTGGATGGGCGAATGGAAACATTTCGTGATAGTTCAGGGTGCAAGCCACTATTGATGGTTGATTATGCCCATACTGCAGGGGCCTTGGAGTCTGCCCTGAGCGCTGTCAGAGAGCACTTGCAGAATGTGGAGCCGAGTAGCAGGTTATGGGTTCTGTTTGGTTGTGGAGGGGAGCGTGATCAAGGAAAGCGGGCTGCGATGGGACGTGTGGCAGAGCAGCTGGCAGATCAGGTGGTGCTCACCAATGACAACCCTCGTCGGGAGTTGGCCGCCCAGATCCTTCAACAGATCCTTAAAGGGGTTAAAGAGCCCAAAGAGGTCACTGTGATTGAAGATCGCGAAGCCGCGATTCATCACTGTTACCAGCAGGCGGCAGCAGAGGATGTGATCCTGATTGCAGGTAAGGGGCATGAGCAGTTTCAATGGATCGGGGAAGAGAAGATTGCCTTGAGTGATCGCATGATTGCACGATCATTGGTAATGGATGGTGATAGCCGTGGCTGATCAACGCCCACTGAGTTGTCTCTCTGCCGTTGCAACACTGTTGGGGGGGCGGCTCATCGGAGAAGATGCCAGCTTTTCAGCGGTCAGTACAGACAGCCGTTCCATTTCATCTGGTGCGCTGTTTGTCGCTTTGAGAGGTCCCAACTTTGAGGGTGAACAGTTTCTGCAACAGGTACATGCTGCAGGAGCGGTTGGGGCGATTGTTCAACAACAAAAACCGTTCGACATCCCCCAGATTGTGGTTGGAGATACGTTACAGGCACTGGGGCAGTTGGCGGCTGGGTGGCGGGCACAGTTTGAGATACCGGTGGTTGCAATCACCGGAAGCAATGGAAAGACCACTGTAAAAGAGATGGTGGCATCTATACTGCATTTGGCGGGGCAAGGGACTGTGACCCAGGGTAATTTCAATAATGAGATTGGGGTTCCATTGACACTGTTGCGGTTGACCCCTCAAGATCGGTGGGCCGTGGTTGAGATGGGGGCCAGTGCAGTTGGGGATATTGAATACCTGTGTAAACTGGCCCAGCCGACCCATGCCCTGGTCAATAATATAGGGGCAGCCCATCTGGGTGGATTTGGTTCAATGGAGCGAATCGCACAGGCAAAGGGAGAGATCTATACAGGGTTGAGGGGTAACGGCACTGCAGTGATCAACCAGAATCTCCCTCAGGCTTCACTTTGGATGAAGTTGGCAGAGGGAAAACGTATAGCGCGCTATGCAACCACTAGAGTCGCTAACTCAGAGTTACTTTCTGCAGATACAGCTAAAGCTCCGTTGCTGTTGTCTTATCAGGGAGATGAGGTCTCCGTACAGCTAAAACTATTGGGTGAACACAATCGTACCAATGCAGTGGCAGCAGCGGCACTTGCGCTCGAGGTGGGGGCTTCGTTGATACAAGTCAAACAGGGGTTGGAGTCGCTGCAACCGGTTGCAGGTCGATTGCAACAGATGGCTGCCCGGTTGGGCAGCACGGTGATTGATGATAGTTACAATGCCAATCCGGACTCAATGAAAAGCGGGGTTCGCCTGCTCTCTGACTTTCCGGGAAAACGGGTATTGGTCTTGGGGGATATGGGGGAGTTAGGAGAGGCAGCAGCATCCCTGCATCAAGAGGTAGGACAGCTTGCCCAAAAGGTTGGGATCGACAAGCTTTTTGCCTTTGGGGAGTTTGGTGGTGACTTTGTTGCAGGATTTGGAGGAGGGGTGGCTCATGTAACTCTTGAAGCTCTTCTGGAACAGTTGGACCTTGAGTTAGGTCGCGATACCACCATTCTGGTCAAGGGTTCACGCTTTATGAGAATGGAACGTGTGGTCAACCATCTGTTGGATCAGGGTGACACTACGGCGTCCGTACAGAATCAATAGCCATAAATTATCAGGAATCAGAAACATCATGATGCTCTATCTCAGTGATTACCTAGTGGAAATTTCACCCCATTTTTCGGTGTTTCGTTATTTGACGTTACGGGCGATATTGGGTGCGCTGACAGCACTCATCGTCTCCTTTATGATTGGACCGATGATGATCCGCAAGTTGACTCAGTATAAAGTGGGGCAGGCGATACGAGATGACGGTCCGGAGACTCATCTGAAGAAGGCGGGAACGCCAACCATGGGTGGAGCGCTGATACTGGTTGCAGTGGCTATTGCTACACTGTTGTGGGGAGATTTGAGTAACCACTACCTCTGGATTGTGTTGCTGGTCACCTTGGGGTTTGGAATGGTGGGCTGGATTGACGATTACCGAAAAGTGGTCCACCAGAATCCCAAAGGACTCTCTGCAAAGGCCAAGTTTCTGGGACAATCTCTGGTTGCAGCAGTTGCAGTGAGTTGGATCTATTACTCTGCGACCCTACCGGCAGAGACGGCACTGTTGGTTCCCTTCTTTAAAGAGGTAACGATTGATCTGGGGATACTCTATCTGCCGTTGGCATTCCTGGTGGTGGTGGGTTCAAGTAATGCGGTGAACCTGACCGATGGACTGGATGGTCTTGCGATCATGCCAACGGTATTGGTAGGAGGGGCGCTAGGGGTCTTTGCTTATCTCAGTGGCCATGTGGAGTTTGCCCGCTACCTGGCAATTCCCTCTCTACCGGAGGCCGGAGAGTTGGCGGTATTCTGTGGTGCACTGGTCGGTGCAGGACTTGGTTTTCTCTGGTTTAATGCCTATCCGGCAATGGTCTTTATGGGGGATGTTGGCGCATTGGCTCTCGGGGCTGCTCTGGGGATTGTTGCGGTACTGGTACGTCAAGAGTTGGTGTTGGTCATCATGGGGGGGATCTTTGTACTGGAAACCGTCTCGGTGATGATTCAGGTACTGTCGTTTAAACTGACGGGTAAACGGGTTTTTCGTATGGCCCCGATACACCACCACTTTGAGCTGAAAGGGTGGCCTGAGCCAAGGGTCATTGTCCGCTTCTGGATTATTACCTTTATTCTGGTGCTGGTAGGGTTGGCAACCCTGAAAATACGGTAGAGCACCTCTGAAAATGCACTTTTTCAGCGATTGCTGCCACAGAAAAATTACTATTTTTAGAGGCTCCCGGTAGTGAGTACAGTGTCGGCTATTGGCAATAACAGACCACAGAGACTGGTGTTGGGGCTGGGTAAGAGTGGTCAGTCGGTTGTGCGCTATTTTTCAGAACACAATATTCCTTGTGTTGTTGCCGATACGCGTGCTCACCCGCCGGGGTTGGAGCAGATCCGGCGTGAGTTCCCCCAACTGGAAATTGTTCTGGGTCCTTTAGAGCAGACACTGCTCTGCTCGGTAGCACAAATTGTATTGAGTCCGGGAATCTCTATCGATCATCCACTGTTGCAGCAGGCGCTTGAGGCGGGTGTTGAAGTGGTTGGTGATGTGGAGCTGTTTGCGCGGCAGGCGAAGGCGCCAGTAGTTGCAATTACCGGCTCCAATGGCAAGAGTACCGTAACCACACTGGTTGGAGAGATGGCGAACTCAGCGGGGTTGAAGGTCCGTGTCGGGGGGAATCTGGGAACCCCTGCACTGGAATTGCTAAAGCATGAAGAGCCCGACCTCTATGTGCTTGAACTCTCCAGCTTTCAACTGGAGTCGATTCAGACGCTGGAGCCAGTAGCGGCAGTGGTACTCAATATCTCGGCCGACCATCTGGACCGCTATCGTAGCCTGCAACACTATGCGCAAGTGAAAGGGCAAGTTTATCTGCGCGCAGTGCATTGGGTCTATCCAGCAGAGGATGAGGCTGTTGTCGCACTAATGGAGTCCTTGGCAATTACACCACAGCCACAACAGTTGTCCCCTTATTACTCCACTACACCAGTTAAACCTGGGTGGTTTGGGCTCTGTAAAGATCTGTCTGGTGCAGTGTGGATCTGTCAGGGAGAGCAGCCCTTAATTGCTGTCTCAGAGCTACAGATTTTTGGGACACATAATGTAACCAATGTTGTCGCTGCAATGACCCTGGCAGAGGCTGCCGGGGTACCTCTTGCTGCAATGGTGGCGGCGCTACAACAATTTTCAGGGTTGCCTCACAGAACGGAGTGGGTGGCAGAGAGCCGGGGTGTGCGGTGGATCAATGACTCCAAGGGAACCAATGTGGGGGCCACCGAAGCAGCAATCAAAGGACTTGGCCGTCCAGACCATTTAAACAAGCTGGTATTGATTGCCGGTGGTCAGGGAAAAGAGGCCGATTTCTCCCCCCTGAAAGTGCTTGTTAAAGATTATGTACGTAGTGTTATTTTGATGGGTGAAGATGCCAAATTGATTGAGTCAGCACTGGGGGGAGTCACCCCGGTCTATCATGTAGCAACGATGGAAGAGGCTGTGGTTACAGCAAACAGGATTGCCGAACCGGGTGATACCATATTGCTCTCCCCGGCATGCGCCAGTTTTGATCAATTCTCCGGCTTTGAGGCGCGAGGCGATGCCTATAAGCAGGCAGTACAGAAACGGCTACAAAAGGTGGTGAGATGAAGTTTCTACAAGAGTGGTTTGTATGGGCAAAGAGTGGCGAGGCTAAAAAGCGGCAGACAGCCGGTGGGCGCAGTATCAGCCGCTCTGTCTATCAATCAGCGTTACTTCCTGTGGTGATGACGCTGCTACTGTTTGGACTGGTGATGGTTGCCTCGGCATCCATGCCGATTGCAGAGAGGTTGTATCACGACCCGTTTCACTATCTGACCCGACAACTCATCTTTGCGACCCTGGGTTTTCTGCTGGGGCTGATAGTGTTGCAGATCCCGTTACACCTGTGGGAGAAGATGTCACCGGCGCTACTGCTGGGCAGTGCCGTGCTGCTGGTATTGGTATTATTGGTCGGGGTTAAGGTCAATGGTGCTTCACGCTGGATTCCGATTGGACCGTTCCGTCTTCAGCCCTCTGAATTTACCAAACTGGCAGCTTATCTCTATCTGGCCAGTTATCTGGTGCGTCATCGCGATAAGGTCTCAACTGACTTAGCGGCAGTCCTCAGACCCATTGCACTGCTTGCCGGAGTGAGTGTACTGATTCTTGTGGAGCCTGATCTGGGTGCCGCCTTTGTAATGATGACCGTGGTGATTGGAATGATGTGGCTGGGAGGGGTGAAACCATCTCAGTTTGCACTGTTTATCCTGTTGGGCGTTCTATTCGTCTCTATTGCCATCATGATGGAACCATTTCGTATGGCGCGTATGGCCTCGTTTCTGGGTGATGACCCCTTTTTGGTCGACCCCAAGGGGAAGAATTATCAGATAACACAGGCGCTGATTGCCTATGGTCGGGGTGGATGGCAGGGGCTAGGGTTGGGAGAGGGGCTGCAGAAATTGTTCTATCTTCCGGAAGCGCATACTGATTTTATTCTGGCGGTGATTGCCGAGGAACTCGGACTGTTTGGTACGCTCTCGGTGGTACTACTGTTCTCTCTGGTGGTGTGGAAAGCCTTCCAAATTGCAGCAAGGGCCAGTGAAGGGCATCAACCTTTCGCCTCCTATCTGGCGTACGGAATCGGGATCTGGATTGGATTACAGGCGCTGATCAATCTATTGGTGAATGTCAATTTGGCTCCGACCAAAGGGCTGACACTGCCACTGGTCAGTTATGGAGGCAGCAGTTTGATTGTGATGATGATTGCCATTGCGTTACTGATGCGGATTGAATTTGAAGTGGGACCCATCGTAGAGCGCAAAAGAAGGGGCAACCGATGAGAGATAGAATAAGCTGTCTATGGCTTTTATCGGCAAGCCTATGCTCCAATCCGGCAGAGGCAGGGTTGTGAAAAAGCTGATGGTAATGGCCGGGGGTACCGGAGGGCATATCTATCCTGCTATGGCAGTAGCCCGGATGTGGCAAGATGAGGGGGGCGAGGTTGTCTGGCTCGGGACACCGGAAGGGATGGAGTCAACGCTGGTGCCGCAAGCAGGGTTTAAACTAGAGACAGTTCCGGTTCAGGGAATACGTGGTAAAGGGGTTAAGGCGTTGGTCGTTGCACCATTGCGACTGCTCAAGGCGATCTGGTTGGCCTATCGAATAATTTCACGTCAGCAGCCGGATGTTGTGTTGGGGATGGGAGGCTTTGTGGCGGGGCCGGGAGGGGTAGCGTCATGGCTCATGCGAAAACCACTGGTGATTCATGAGCAGAATGCCATTGCCGGATTAACCAACCGTTGGTTGTCACGACTGGCTACGGCGGCATTGGAGGCCTTCCCATCAACTTTTCCAGCCACTGTGGCAGCCCGTACCG
>DUYW01000020.1 GCA_013349825.1 Gammaproteobacteria bacterium
CACCCCCCCCCGCTCCCCCAATAGATCAATAATGGAGTCACCAATTGCCCGATCCTTCTCCGACCCAAACAGCCAAACCTGCCACCCTTGCTGGATCTTCTCTTTTGCCACTGCTGCAAAGTATTCTGCGGGCCACTGTTTGGCGGGGCCATACTCAGCCCCCGGACAGAGTGCTAATAGATTGCCGGTTGGTTTAGATAACCCGGTGGCCTGTAACGCCTGATCTACCGATACAGAATCTACCTCCAGTTTAGGCTCAGGGATAGGGTCCGGAAGCAGCTGATGTGGATCACCGGCCAAGGCAACAAAACGCTGCACGGTCATTGTGAGTTTCTGCTTGTCTAGCAGCCGCAGATCACTCAACAGACCATAGCGCATCTCTCCTCTGTACCCAGTCCGCTTAGGGATCTTTGCCGCCCAAGGGGTAATGGCAGACTTTAACGAGTTGGGTAAGAGGATAGCCTGATCATACTGTTCGGAGCGTAAACCTTTTCCTAATCGGTAACGTTCACTCAACCCCAGCCGCCCATGTCCCAGTGGCATCACAATACCTCGGTTGACTTCTGGCATACGCTCCAGCAGTGGCAATGACCAAGCGGGAGCCAGCACATCAATAATGTCTTCAGGGTTGCACTGCTTCAGCACCTTGAACAGACTCTGCGCCATCACCATATCCCCTACCCAAGAGGGGCCAACAATTAAGATTTTACTCATGTGTTCTCTACCCCTTCCCCCTTATAGGGGGAGGGTGTGGTTAATCGGCAACGTTGAGAATATCCATATACGCACGTACCCCTTCCTCTACTGTCAGGAACTCATCACTATAACCCGCAGCACGCAGTGCCGAGATATCTGCCTCGGTAAAGCTCTGATAGGCCCCTCTCAAATGGTCTGGGAATGGAATATATTCAATGGTCCCCTGACCATGCCAATCAATCACTGCGTTGGCCATATCATTAAAGGCCTGAGAACGCCCGGTACCGAGATTGAAGATCCCTGCCTTATCCGGGTTATCCATAAACCAGAGGTTGACCTTGACCGCATCTCCCACATAGACAAAGTCACGCCGCTGCGCACCATCCTCATACCCTTCACAGCCGGCAAACAACCTAGCAATGCCGTTCTCCAGAATCTGATTATTGAAGTGGAAGGCGGTACTCGACATGGTCCCCTTGTGCTGCTCACGCGGCCCGTAAACATTAAAATAACGGAACCCCACCACCTGACTCTTCATCTCCGGTTGCAGACGACGTACATACTGGTCGAACTGAAACTTGGAGTAGGCATACATATTGATTGGATGCTCATACTGACGATTCTCAACAAAGGTGGAACCGGCTCCATACACGGAGGCAGAGGAGGCGTAGAGGTACTGTGTGCCGCGCTCAAGACACCAGTGAAGCAGCGACTTGGAGTACTCATAGTTATTTTTCATCACAAAGTGACCATCCCACTCCGTGGTTGCAGAGGTAGCCCCCTCATGAAAGATCGCCTGGACCTTGCCAAACTCTTCTCCATTATTGATACGCTCAATAAAATCAAGACGATCCATATAGTCGGCAATATCAAGATCCGCCAGATTACGCATCTTGTGCCCATTGGTCAGATTATCCACCACCAGAATATCGGTCTCACCACGCTCGTTGAGTGCCTTAACAATATTACTGCCGATAAACCCTGCACCACCGGTTACGATAATCATCTCATCCCCTTAATTTTCTCTACAATAGAGGTTGTAGAGTGTCCATTCACAAATTGAAGAATTTCCACAGCACCACCATTCTCAATAACACATTGACCGCCTGCCACCTCATGTGGCTGGTAATCTCCCCCTTTTACAATCATGTCAGGCAGCACCTTACAGTAGAGCTGCTCCGGGGTCTCTTCGGTAAACGGAACCACCCAGTCAACACTCTCCAACGCTGCCAGCAAAGTCATTCGCTGCTCCAGCCCGTTGATTGGCCGATTTTCACCTTTTAATTCACGCACAGAATCATCTGAGTTGACTGCAACCACCAAGCGATCTCCCAGCCTTCTCGCTTCAGAGAGGTAGCTGACATGCCCGGTATGGAGCAGATCAAAGCAACCATTCGTCATAATGACCTTCTCATCGCGAAGATGAGCCTGTTCAATGGCCTGTTGTAACTGCTCTTCATTCAGTACTCCAAACCCAGTCTTTTCCGGATCATGAATTGCCTGGTGCAATTCGGCCACGGTAGTAGTTGCAGTACCCAATTTTCCAACCACAACACCCGCCGCAAGATTAGCAACCGCAACCGCCGCCTGCCGATCAAGTCCAGCCGCGATCCCTGCCGCCAGTGTAGCGATAACGGTATCACCCGCACCGGTCACATCATAAACTTCACGCGCATGGGTCGGTCGATGGAAGGGGGGCTCTTCCCCATCCAGTAATGTCATGCCTGCCTCTCCACGTGTCACCAAAAGAGCTTCCATTGCCAATTGCTGACGTAGCTGTTGCCCCCGCTCAACAATCGCATCACTGTCACCACACACTCCGACCACCGCTTCAAATTCAGAGAGGTTGGGGGTGATCAGGGTTGCCCCCCGATACTTGGCAAAGTCACTCCCCTTGGGGTCAACTAATACGGGTTTGCCCGCCACTCGTGCCAGGTTAATCATCTCTTCAATCTCTCGAAGCGTACCCTTACCATAATCTGAAAGAATCACAGCACCACAATCGGGGAGCTGTGCCTTGAACTGTTCCATCATTGAGACAAAAGAGAGTGAATCCATCGACTCTTCAAAATCAAGACGAATCAGCTGCTGATGACGGCTCAATACCCGTAACTTGGTCGAGGTATGTATCGAAGGTTCTTGTTGAAAGCAGCATCTCACACCACACTCTTCCAGTTGGGACTGCAGGACATCTCCTTCGGGGTCTTGCCCGACCACCCCCAACAACGTCACGGCACCACCCAAGGCCGCAATATTGAGCGCCACATTACCTGCACCGCCGGGGCGTTCTTCAACTCCCTTGATGTGAACGACAGGTACTGGAGCCTCTGGAGAGACCCGGTCAGCACCGCCCGACCAGTAGCGGTCTAACATTAAATCTCCCACCACCAAAGTTCGACCAATCGAAAAGTCAGGAATTGTGCAGTTCATGGATACGCCGCCTCGACCTGTTGACACCAGTAGTGTCCAATCAGGATATGTGCCTCTTGAATCCGGGCCGTAACCGAAGAGGGAACCTGAACCGTCTGGTCCGCAATCTCGTTTATCTGCCCAACCTTTTCACCACTCAACCCCAGAGTCTCTACACCAGCCTCTTTCGCTCTCTGCAGTGCACGCATTACATTCTTACTACCTCCAGAAGTTGAAATACCAACCACCAGATCTCCTTGCTGCGCCAAGGCCTCAACCTGCCGTGCAAAGAGATGCTCAAAACCAAAATCATTACCCGTTGCTGTAAGAATAGAACTATCTGTGGTCAATGCAATTGCAGGCAGTGCCTCCCTGTTTTTCACATAGCGCACCACCAGCTCAGCAGCAATATGCTGGGCATCTGCTGCGCTACCCCCATTACCCATCAATAGAATCTTTCCACCCTGTTGCAGGCAAGCCACAATACGTTGTGCCGACTGAGTAATCTCTGCCTCAATCTCTGCAAGAGCGGAGACTACCTCTATGTGCTCATTCAATATCGTTTGAAACATACTTGTTACTATCCGATCTGGTGAAATTCCCGGTACCAGTTGGCAAAGTTCCCAACCCCCTCTTTTACTGACATCGATGGTTTGTAACCAAACTCTTTAACCAGATCATCCACATCAGCATAGGTGTCCGGTACATCACCCGGCTGCAGCGGCAACAGCTCTTTTTCTGCTTCGACACCTAACGCCTCTTCCAACGCTTCGATGTAATCCATCAATTCTACCGGGTTGTTGTTACCGATATTGTAGACTCTCCACGCTGCTTTGCTGGTCGCTGAATCGGGGTTATCTCCACTCCACTCAGGGTTGGGCGGGGCGGGGCGGTCCAGAATACGTATGACGCCTTCGACAATATCGTCGATATAGGTGAAGTCTCTACGGTGCTTACCATAATTGAAGACTTGTATCTTCTCTCCCGCCAGGATGGCTCTAGTAAATTTCTGCAGCGCCATGTCAGGTCGGTCCCACGGTCCATACACTGTAAAGAATCGCAGTCCGGTCGTGGGCAGTCCATAGAGGTGGCTATAGGTATGCGCCATCAGTTCATTGGCCTTTTTGGTGGCTGCATAGAGGCTGACGGGGTGGTTGACGTTGTCGTGTACGCTAAACGGCATTTTGGTGTTGGAGCCGTAGACTGAGCTGGAGGAGGCGTAGACCAGATGCTCTACGTTATTGTGTCGACACCCTTCAAGTATATGGCCAAAGCCGACAAGGTTGGTGTCGATATAGGCGAGCGGATTCTCTAGTGAATAGCGTACACCGGCCTGTGCTGCGAGGTTGACGACCCCTTGAAACTGGCGGGTCTTAAAGAGTTCAGCCATCCCTTCCCGATCTTCAAGGTTCATTCGTATGTGGGTGTAGTTGGGATGATCTGCGTGACGAGCCAGTCGTGCCTCTTTGAGCGCAGGGTCGTAATAGTCGTTGTGGTTATCGATGCCGATAACTTGATCCCCCCGCTCTAATAATCGTATGGAGAGGGCTGAACCGATAAATCCGGCTGCGCCGGTAACCAGAATTTTTTTCATGAGTCATTTCCAAACAGGTCACGGGAGGTTATTTTTTCAACCACATCCCGAATTTCATCGGTTACGCGGTTGGCGACGATGATGTCAGATTGCTGCTTGAATTGTTCGAGATCTTTAACCACTCTGGAGTGGTAGAACTCCTCTTCTTCCAGCACCGGTTCGTAGACAATGACCTCTATCCCTTTGGCCTTGATCCGTTTCATGATGCCCTGGATGGAGGAGGCACGGAAGTTGTCGGAGCCACTTTTCATAATCAGGCGGTATACGCCGACAATCTTTGGGCTCTGACTGATAATGGTGTCGGCAATATAGTCTTTACGGGTGCTGTTGGCATCAACTATGGCTCGAATCAGGTTGTTGGGTACATCCTGATAGTTGGCCCTTAACTGCTTGGTATCTTTAGGCAGACAGTAGCCACCATAGCCGAAGGAGGGGTTGTTGTAGTGAGAGCCGATTCGAGGATCAAGCCCCACCCCTTCAATAATATGTTTGGAGTCGAGGCCATGCACTTCTGCATAGGTGTCGAGTTCATTAAAATAGGCAACTCGCATTGCCAGATAGGTGTTGGAGAAGAGTTTGACTGCCTCTGCCTCGGTTGATTCGGTCAAGAGTACAGGGATACCCTCTTTCTCTGCCCCCTGAACCAGTAAGTCGGCAAATTGTCGGCCCCGCTCACTCTGCTCTCCAACAATAATTCTTGAGGGATGAAGGTTGTCGTAGAGTGCTTTTCCTTCACGCAAAAACTCCGGAGAGAAGAGTAGCTGCTTGCAGCCCATCTCCTGTTTAATTCTGGCGGTATATCCTACAGGCACAGTGGATTTGATCACCATCACTGCATCGGGGTTGATACTTTTTACATCACGGATAACGGCTTCTACCGAGCCGGTATTGAAGTAGTTACTCTCGGTGTCATAGTCCGTTGGGGTGGCAATGATCACAAAGTCGGCCCCTTGGTATGCCTCTTTCTTATCCAGGGTTGCCTTGAAGTTGAGCTCTCGGTGGCTCAAAAACTCCTCAATTTCTGCATCGGCTATCGGTGACTCTCCCCGGTTGAGCATCTCAATCTTTTCGGCAACGATGTCCAGCGCAACCACTTCATTGTGCTGTGCCAACAGCATGGCGTTAGAGAGACCTACATAGCCGGTTCCGGCGATGGCAATCTTCATTCCACATATTCCAACCAGTCATCATGTCCATGCAATCTTCCATGCACCAGGTCAAAATACATGGTCTGCAACTGCTCTGTAATAGGCCCCCGTGTACCTGCGCCGATAGCCCGATTATCCAACTCTCGAATCGGTGTCACTTCAGCGGCGGTTCCGGTGAAGAATGCCTCATCTGCAGTATAGACCTCATCACGGGTAATACGCTTTTCGCGCACCTCAACACCGATCTGATCTGCCAACAGCATCAGCGTCTGTCGGGTAATCCCATCCAGCGCCGAAGTCAGCTCCGGGGTATAGATCACCCCATTACGGATTACAAACAGATTCTCGCCACTGCCTTCAGCAACAAAACCATCGACATCCAACAATAGCGCCTCATCATAGCCATCTTTCAAAGCCTCATTCAGCGCCAACATAGAGTTGATATAGTGACCATTCGCCTTTGCCTTACACATAGTGACATTGACGTGATGACGGGTAAAGGAGGAGGTTCTGATACGAATTCCCTTCTCCATATTTTCCGCACCGAGATAGGCCCCCCACTCCCAGGCAGCAATACTTAAGTGTACTTTCAGATTATCTGCTCGAAGCCCCATCCCCTCGGAACCATAAAAGGCCATCGGGCGGATATAGGCACTTTGCAGATTATTCTCTCGTACTGCCGCCTTGGTGGCCTCGTTGACCACCTCTTTACTCCAGGGAATCTCCATATCCATGATATGAGCAGAGCGAAACAGACGATCTGTATGCTCTTGCAGACGGAAGATTGCAGGGCCGTGTTCTGTCTTGTAGGCACGAACCCCTTCAAACACACCCATCCCGTAGTGCAGGGTATGTGTTAATACATGGACTTTAGCCTCACGCCAATCCACCATCTCTCCATCCATCCAGATCAATCCATCACGATCATCCATCGTCATCTCTACACTCTCCATGAATTAATGGCATAACAATTTCTGCTATTATACGAGGATACAGAGATGCTGTGCGGCCCAATCGATCTCATTCACAAAGAAATCCAGCCAATTTTTTATCTCTTTTTGTCTCATGCGAGTTGATTCACACCCTCTTTTCTGGCAGAATTCGCCCTCTTTTTCTGTAAGCAACTAAGCAAAACAAGTTTTTTGTTGGAGAGTTTCAATGTCCAGAGTCTGTCAAGTGACCGGTAAGCGCCCTGCAGTAGGCAATAATGTGTCACACGCACACAACAAGACCCGTCGCCGTTTTCTACCTAACCTTCACTCACACCGTTTTTGGGTTGAAAGTGAAAATCGCTGGGTAAAACTGCGTCTCACCAGTAAGGGAATGCGTATCATCGACAAAAAAGGCATTGATGCCGTTTTGGCTGATATCCGTGCCCGTGGTGAAAAGGTATAACGTAACGAATACCCCTAGAACAGTGTTTGAACAGTTTTGGGCAGTCGGGATCATTTAAAGGATAAGGAGCAAAACCATGCGTGACAAGATCAAATTGGTATCTTCAGCGGGAACAGGATATTACTACACAACAACCAAGAACAAGCGCACCATGCCTGAAAAAATGGAGATCAAAAAATATGATCCCAAAGTTCGCAAGCATGTCATCTTCAAAGAGGCCAAGATCAAATAGATCTCACTTCTGCTAAGAACGCGCACCAAAATGCCCGCATCTGCGGGTATTTTTTTGTCTGTCAGATAAACCCCGTACCACTCCTACCACACCAACCTCCCTGAAAAGGGTGTGATCATCTCCAACCCCAAATAACCCACTTATCCCCTTTTAACAAACAAATTCGCCCAGTTCGCGTATAGATATAGACAACTTACACCATCTAAGACACAATACGGACCTCAGCAATACAACCTATTCGAGAATCACTAGAAACAATGGCAACCATTTTAGTTCTCAGCGGCCCCAACCTGAATCTTCTAGGCAAACGGGAACCTGGACATTATGGTCATGAGACACTGGATACAATTCTTGAAAAACTAAAAAACGAAGCCCAGCAGGCTGGACACCAGTTGCAGACTCTGCAGAGCAACGCAGAATCCACCCTGATCGAGAGAGTCCACCAGGCAGGAACGGAACAGGTAGATTTCATTCTTATCAACCCAGCGGCGTTCACCCATACCAGTATCGCTTTGCGTGATGCACTACTGGGGGTCAACATACCCTTTATTGAGTTTCACCTATCCAACACCCATGCACGTGAAACTTTCCGTCACCACTCCTATTTTTCTGATGTTGCCCAAGGCATCATCATGGGTTTCGGCCCACAGAGCTACACGCTTGCACTACAAGCCGCGATCCAACAACTGAATAAAGGGCCACAGCAATAGCGCCCTCTAAACAACATACAAACCAGCAAGGACAACCAATTATGGATATTCGAAAGATCAAAAAGCTGATTGAGCTACTGGAGGAATCCGGCATCGCCGAGATCGAGATCCAGGAAGGGGAAGAGTCTCTTCGCATCAGCCGTTATGGCTCATCTGCGGTGCAGGTAGCCGCCGCACCAGTTGCTGCATCTGCAGTGCCCATCGCTGCAGCTCCAGCTGCCAGTATCCCGGAAGCAGCTTCTACACCCACCTTTACCGGCCATGAGGTGAAGTCACCAATGGTAGGCACCTTTTACCGCTCCGCCTCACCGGGCGCCAAACCTTTTGTAGAGATCGGGGATACTGTCGCTGAAGGCGATACATTGTGCATTATTGAGGCGATGAAAATTCTGAATCAGATTGAATCTGACAAGTCTGGCACCGTTAAAGCCATCCTGGCAGACAATGCAGATGCCGTTGAATTTGATCAGCCACTCTTCGTCGTCGAATAACCCCATCCAGTCAGCCGAACGGAAACACAAAACAAGATGCTCGATAAAGTCGTTATTGCCAACCGGGGTGAGATTGCGCTCCGAATTCTTCGTGCCTGCAAAGAGCTGGGAATTAAAACGGTCGCGGTCCACTCGACTGCTGACCACACACTAAAACATGTGCGCCTTGCGGATGAGTCAGTCTGCATCGGACCTCCCTCCTCTATGGATAGTTATCTGAATGTACCTGCTATTATCAGTGCCGCTGAGGTGACCGATGCCATGGGCATCCATCCCGGTTACGGTTTTCTCTCAGAGAATGCAGACTTTGCCGAACGAGTAGAACAGAGTGGATTCCGCTTTATCGGTCCCAAGGCAGACACCATTCGTATGATGGGAGACAAGGTTGAGGCGATCAAGGCGATGAAGCTGGCCGGTGTCCCAACAGTACCCGGATCAGATGGCCCATTAGGGGATGATGACGAGACCAACCTGCACCTCGGGCGTAAGGTGGGTTACCCTGTCATCATTAAAGCTGCTGGCGGAGGTGGTGGACGTGGCATGCGTGTTGTTCACAGTGAAGCAACACTACTTCAGGCCATCACCATGACCCGTACCGAAGCGGCAACTGCCTTCAATAACGATGTCGTCTACATGGAGAAGTTCCTCGAAAATCCTCGCCATGTAGAGATTCAGGTACTGGCCGACGAACATGGTAACGCCATTCACCTCGGTGAACGCGACTGCTCCATGCAACGCCGTCACCAGAAAGTGGTCGAAGAGGCCCCAGCCCCCGGTATCACCAAATCTCTGCGTGCCGAGATTGGTGAACGCTGTGCAAAAGCATGTCAGGATATCGGTTATGTCGGTGCCGGTACCTTTGAATTCCTCTATGAAAATGATGAGTTCTACTTTATTGAGATGAACACTCGTGTTCAGGTTGAGCACCCCGTTACAGAGATGATCACTGGCGTTGACATTGTCCGTGAGCAGCTGCGCATCGCCTCTGGTGAGCCTCTGGCCTACAAACAGAAAGATATAAAAATCCGTGGTCACGCCATTGAGTGCAGAATCAACGCCGAAGATGCGCGGACCTTTATCCCCTCTCCCGGAAAGGTCACCGCCTACCATGCACCGGGCGGTATTGGAGTCCGGGTTGACTCTCACCTCTACACCGGTTATTGCGTCCCCCCCCATTATGACTCCATGATCGGCAAGCTGATCACCTATGGTGAAGATCGCAGCACCGCCATCGCACGGATGCGTATCGCACTGGATGAGATGGTGATCGAGGGAATTCGCAATAACATCGCGCTACATCGTGACATCATCCGTGATGCCAACTTTGAGGCTGGTGGCACCAATATTCACTACCTCGAAAAGAAACTGGACCTGTAAAAGAGCCGCAAAGGAACCCCCCCCTCTTATGCCCTGGTTTCAGGCACGCTTCACTACCCAACAACCGTTTGCAGAGAACTTTTCGGATCTGTTGATGGAGCTGGGTGCTGCATCGGTCACCTTTGAGGATGCCGAAGATCAGCCACTACTCGAACCCCCTCCCGGTGAAACCCCGCTATGGGAACTGATCAATGTAGTCGGACTGTTTGACGCGGAATTGAATCAACAAGAGATTCGACAACAACTACTCCGGCAACTGCCTGAGGATAACGCTACAACACTCCGCTTTGTCCCTCTCGAAGAGCAGGACTGGGTACGCGCCTGGATGGATGACTTTCATCCCATGCAGTTTGGGCAACGCCTCTGGATCATCCCCTCCTGGAGTGAGCCTGTTGACCCTGAGGGGGTCAATATCCTGTTAGATCCCGGTCTTGCTTTTGGTACCGGCACCCACTCCACCACAGCACTCTGTCTTGAATGGCTGGATGCACACCCTCCAACCGGCCAAAAAGTGATCGACTACGGCTGTGGCTCCGGCATTCTTGCCATTGCTGCAGCCAAGCTCGGTGCTAGTCAGATCGACGGGGTCGATAATGATCCACAGGCATTAATCGCGACTCACGACAATGCAGAGAAGAACCGGGTAACACACATTCAGGGTTTTCTGCCCGACACCTTCCCAAAAGAACAAAAGGCAGATCTACTACTCGCCAACATCCTTGCCGGACCACTAGAGGAGCTCGCCCCCACTTTTGCCAGCCATGTTGTTGCGGGAGGGTCAATCGTCCTCTCTGGTATTCTGCAAGAACAGGCTGAGTCTGTAAGTCGCGTTTATAGCCGCTGGTTTGAAATGGAGCCCGCAGCGATAGACGACGCATGGGTTCGACTCACAGGAACCAAACACCGATGAAACCACTCCACAGCGGCATACTGATCACCAATCTCGGCACCCCTGATGCCCCCACTCCCAGCGCACTGCGACGTTATCTAGCTGAGTTCCTCTGGGATGAACGGGTCGTTGACCTCGCCCGCATCCCCTGGTGGCTGATTCTGCATGGAATTATATTGCGCACCCGCCCCGGCAAAGTCTCCAAGGCCTACCAGAAGGTGTGGACCGATGAGGGAGGCCCCCTGCTGGTAATCTCCAAACAGCAGCGCGATGCCATTGAGAAACAGCTCTCTGCTCAGCTCGGAAAGGATATTCCTGTCGCCTTAGGGATGCGCTACGGCAACCCGTCTATTGCCTCCGCAATGGAACAGCTCAGAGACCAAGGGGTTGAGCGCATCATCGTACTCCCCCTTTTTCCTCAATACTCCGCAGCCACCACCGGCTCCACCTTTGATGCCGTCTCTCAGGCACTGCAGTCGTGGCGCTCTATTCCAGAAATGGTCTTTATCAATCAGTACCATGACCATCCCGCCTACATCAATGCACTGGCCAACACGGTGCGTGAAACCTGGAACAAACGTCCACCCGCACAACGCCTGCTACTCTCCTTTCATGGGCTACCACTACGCTACCACACACTGGGCGACCCTTATCGCACCCAGTGTGAAGCCACTACAGCTGCGGTTGCTGAGCAACTTGAGCTGCATAATGGTGAGATACAACTGGTCTATCAATCCCGTTTCGGACGTGAAGAGTGGCTCCAACCCTACACCGATGAGACCTTGCAACAACTCCCGGCGGACGGTATTCACAACATTGACATCGTATGCCCCGGATTCTCCGCAGACTGTGTCGAGACACTGGAAGAGATTGCGATTCAGAATCATGAACTGTTTCTGGAGGCAGGTGGCAGTGAATATCACTACATTCCAGCGCTCAACAGCCGGGATGACCATATTCAGGCACTAACCGAGATACTCCTTGAACGCTGGTAACACCCGACTACCCATCATTGCCGTGAGCCGTTGCCTGCTGGGCGAACCAGTACGTTATGATGGAAGGGATAAAGAGGCACCCGAGCTGATCGCCGCGATACGCCCCCACTGCACCATCCTGCCTGTTTGCCCCGAAGTCGAGGCGGGCCTTACCGTGCCTCGCCCTCCGATACAACTCATTGTGGATAGTCATGGAAATTATCACCTGATGGGGCGTGATGACCCGGACCTGGATGTTACTCAGCCACTCCATCAGTTTGCATCCCATTTTTGCCATGCTGCACAGAAGCTATCGGCTGCAATTCTGCAAAACCGCTCCCCCAACTGTGGTGTTGCCGATACCCCGATCTACAACTCTGCTGGCATCCAACAATCAACAGGGGATGGATTCTTTAGCGCATTTTTGAAAAACAGCTACCCCGAACTACCGATCACCACCCCTCAGCAGCTCGACTCCTCTGAGGAGATCAACCTCTTCATACAGAGAGCCACAGCCTATAACGGGTCATAACGAAAAAAACCACAAGATCCCTACTGGTAAATTGAGGTCAGCCTCCAGTTCCAGCCGTCACGCATGAAGATCAGATGGCTGGGACTCTCCTCCAGCGTACCCAACCGAACCAGAAATTTACCCGGTGCCTCAAAAAAGGCGTGGTCCAATCGATCATAGAGAGATCCACCCACCTCTCCCTGTTTTGCTCCGGTCAACTCTCTTCGAACCCACTCCACGGTGACCAACTGCTCCACCGTCAGCGCACTCATACTGTTGGCTGTGCCGCGCAGCATGCCGGTAAAGCTATTAGTCCCGCCCCCCTGTTCAATCCGTAGCCCACGCTTATAGCTCTCTTTGATCTGCTCCAGATCAATATACTGATTGAGCTGAGCCATATCATCCACCATCAATGCGTGGTTGAGCCGGTAGAGACTATAGTAGGGAAGTACGGCATAGAGCAGAACTGCCAGAAACAGCAGACGCAAGATCCAGCGCATAACTATTTTCCTCTGTTTAATTACAGAGCACACCTTATCACACTCACTACAGGCAGGATATACTCAGCCTTTATGGAAGCAATCAACGGCATCATACTGGCAGGTGGCAAAGCCCGTAGAATGGGAGGAACTGACAAAGGGCTCTCTCTACTACAGGGGCAACCGATGGTATTGCATGTTATTGAGCGCCTGAAGCCGCAACTCACTTCACTACTGATCAGCGCAAACCGCAATCGTGAGCAGTACCGGCAATTTAACTATCCGGTCGTCAATGATGGTGATGACCTCTTTCTCGGCCCGCTGGCAGGCATCGCAAGTGCCATACAGGTAACCGAAACCCCTCTGGTATTGATCACCCCTTGTGACACTCCGCTACTACCCACCGATTTAGTCTCTCGACTCCACGAAACCCTGAACCAGTCCGACAGCACGATTGCGGTAGCACACGACGGTGAACGGCTCCAGCAGCTCTGCTTTCTGGCTCAGAGAAGCATCCTGGATTCCATCATCCAACAACTGAAGCAGGATCAGCGCCGTGTACAACGGTGGATCAACAGCCTGAACCCGGCCATCTGTACCTTTGATGACCCCCTTGCCTTCTCCAACATCAATACCCCTGATGAGCAACGGCAGATGGAGCAGCGATTGATGGAGACACCATGATCACCAGCCCCACACCACTGCTCGGTTTTGCTGCGTGGAGCGGTACCGGAAAAACCTCCCTGCTGACAAAACTGATCCCGTTACTAAAAGATCGGGGGATACGACTGGCTGCCATCAAACATACGCACCACAACTTTGAGCCAGATCAGCCCGGTAAAGATAGCTATGAACTGCGTCATGCCGGGGCAGACCAGGTACTGGTTGCCTCCGCCAAACGGTCCGCTCTGATGACCGAAAACCGCAAGCAGGAATCCGAACCTGACCTGCAACAGCTACTACCCAAACTGGACCATTCACAACTGGATCTGATTTTGGTTGAGGGCTTCAAACATGAACCCATTCCACGCATTGAGTTGCATCGATCTGCGCTCGGTAAACCGCTACTCTATCCGAATGACCCACAAATCATCGCTATTGCAGTGGCCCGCGACGAAATGATCACCCCCACTATTCTCCGGCTGGATCTCAACAACAACACAGAGATCGTCGAATTTATTGAACAACAACTACCCAGGAAATAACCCTCATGCAAACCCCAAAGTCTGAACTACTCCCCTTCAATGAGGCACAGGAGCAGATCTTCCAACAGATCACCCCCACTACAGAGACTGAATCAGTGGCGGTCAAACAGGCGTTGGGGCGCACGCTCGGTGAGGAGATCATCTCTCCCATCAACGTCCCCGCCTACAATAATTCGGCAATGGATGGTTACGCATTACAAGGAGACGACCTACCGGAAAATGGTAGCATCACACTGGAGGTGATCGGTAGCTCCTTTGCCGGCACCCCGTTTGAAGGAAGTCTGCAATCGGGTCAGTCAATCCGCATCATGACCGGGGCCAAAATTCCAGAGGGTGCCGATACCGTCATTATGCAGGAGAAGGCAACCCGTGAAGAGAATCAGGTCACCTTTAGCAGTGAAGACAACCATCGAGCTGGTGAAAACGTACGCATGGCTGGCGAAGACATGCGCGAGGGCGAAGCGGTACTGCAACCGGGTAAAACCTTGGGTGCCGCCGAACTGGGGATGATCGCCTCACTCGGTTATGGCGCTGTCACCCTTAAAAAGCGCATCAAAGTTGCCTTCTTCTCAACCGGTGATGAACTCTGTTCAGCCGGAGAGACACTGGGGGATGGTCAGATCTACGACAGCAACCGCTACGCCATCTTCGGGATGCTGAGTGCGCTCGATGTAGAGTTGATTGACCTTGGCATTATCCGTGACCAGCGCGAACTGATTGAACAGGCATTCAAAGATGCTGCAGCACAAGCCGATGTAGTAATCACCTCAGGTGGTGTCTCTGTGGGTGAGGCTGACTTTGTCAAAGAGACACTGGACAGAGTAGGCGAGGTCAACTTCTGGCGTATCGCAATGAAGCCGGGTAAACCACTCGCCTTTGGTAAGGTAGATAATGCCTGGTTTTTCGGGCTTCCTGGAAACCCAGTCTCCGCCATGGTCACCTTTCTGCAGTTTGTACGCCCCGCCATCAACCATCTGGCCGGTAGAGAGCGCGTCACTCCATTCCGTATCCCGCTACGCTGCAGCAATACGCTGAAAAAACGCCCCGGTCGCCTGGAGTTCCAGCGCGGCATTATGCAACAGAATGAGAAAGGAGAGACCGTGGTACGAGGAGCAGGGCATCAAGGCTCCCATATTTTGCGCTCCATGAGTATCGCCGACTGCTTCATTGTTTTGTCCCCCGAAAATAGTGGTGTAAAAGCAGGAGATTGGGTCGAGGTTGAGCCGTTTCCACACAATTCATGATACGATCCCTCTATGGAAGTCGACCACTCAACCCCACGCCATAAACAGGACATACCCGGTTCCTCGATTGAGGATTTGAGCCAAGGAGAATTACTGCTCTACAGCATTAACTACTTCCATGACTCCCTGGAAAAGCGGGCGGAAATGGGGGCACGCACCTCACGCTGGACCAACCGGGTCATCCGTAGCGGGATGTTGGGGCTGATGCTGACCGCCTTCTCTATTTTGCTACTGGTGGTGATCGTTGCCAAACAGATGAACCAAGTAGCCGAGGTGATGGTTAAGATGGATCGACAGATGGAAATTATTGTCATGGACATCGACAAAATGGAGCACTTCGTCCATGCCATCGGCGACAGTGTAGCCACCATGCCCCCTCTGGTTGATGAGATCACAACCATGGAGCAGCACGTTGGCAAGATCAATGGTCACATGTCTATAATTTCAGCACAGATAATCCAAACTGACCAAGTCGTCGAGCAGTTGGTCAACGACGTCAAAGGGATGGACCAACATCTCGGCTCCGTCACCCACATTGTTCAGGGAATGGACCACAACCTCAACCGGGTCTCCCGCCCCTTCCGAATGTTTAACGATATGGTGCCAATGCCATGATGGATTCTAAAACCAGCCTTGAAGTCTCCCGCTCACTCTACGCACAGATGTGTGACTTCCATGAAGAGACCGAACAACACCGCATCCAGTCAGAAAGTTCGACCCGCAAGACCGCCATTCTGGTACAGAGTATAGGCACCCTGCTACTAATCTTTGTGATCGTGATTGGTGTCTACATGTCTCAACTCACCAACCAATTTATCCAGATTGTAGAGAGTATTGAGAAAATGAACACCCGTGCCGTGGTAATCTCTGGACAGATGACCTCTATGACCCGGGATGTCATTCGAATGAACCACGACGTATCCCATATGCATCATGTACTCGACAACATGAAGCGGATCAACCAGCATGTTGGTGGCATGGAGCAGGAGGTCGCACAGATCACCCAAAGTATTGACCACCTCAACGGGTTGGGTACAACAGCAATGGAGACGATTCAATCCATGAACCAGAAGATGGGACTCATCAACCAGGCTACCGGACAGATGAACCAGCGCATGTACCAGATTTCAAGGCCGATGAAGGCACTACCGGATTAAATTCTTGTTGTTGACCACAGTCACACCGTGACCACAGCTAAACCGGCAGACCGTAACTTTGACGGTTTAGGTGCTCATTTTCAAAACAAGATCTACCACTCCCCAAAAGGAAAGATCCGTCTACAGGTATTAAAGGCTGATTTTGCAGAGCAGTTGCCTGAACTGAGCCANCATGCCGTCTCTATTCTCGATGCAGGATGTGGACTGGGACAGTTTGCACTGCAGTTGGCACAACAGGGACATCAACTGACACTAAATGACCTCTCTTCAGAGATGATCGAAGCGGCAACCGAGCGCTTCACAACCGCAGAGACTAGCGGACAATTTATCCACGGCTCAATCCAATCACTGCCTCAATTGACTGAGCAACCTTTTGAATTGATCCTCAACCATGCCGTACTGGAGTGGTGTGAAGATCCACGCACTGTACTGACCACCTTGGCATCCATGTTATCACCCGGTGGCACACTGTCGTTAATGTTCTACAACATCCACGGCATTCGATTGCGCAACCTAGTCCGAGGCAATCTGAAGAAGGTAAAGAGCAACAACTTCAAAGGAGACCCCGGCAGTCTCACCCCGATTAACCCATTAGACCCAACTCAGGTAATCGAATGGCTTCAAGCGTTAGGGCTATCAATTCTCTCTCATAGTGGAGTACGTACCTTTTACGACCTGCTGGATGCAGCCCCACGCAACAAGATCCCACTGGAAGATGTACTCGAACAGGAGCTGGCACTGCGCTATCAACCACCCTACCGTGATATGGGGCGCTATATCCACCTGCTCTGCCGAAAACCGGAACCATGAATTTCGATCAAGTCGAAGGCTTTCCACCGATAGAGCAAAATGATGTACAGATACTGATTCTAGGTTCTGCCCCCAGCGTCGAATCACTAAAACAGCAGCAATACTACGCCCACCCCCGCAACAGCTTCTGGCCCATCATCACCACACTGCTGACTGGAGAGTCGCAGCAACTCTCCTACCCGGAGCGGACTGAACTACTGAAACAACACCAGGTCGCCCTATGGGACGTAATGAAAAGCTGTGAACGCCCCGGCAGTCTCGACAGTGCCATCACAGCAGAATCGATAGAAGCGAACAACTTTGAACAATTCTTCAGCAACCACCCACAGATCAATGCACTCTTCTTTAATGGGAGCAAGGCTGAAGAGACCTACCGCAAGCAGGTATTGCCCAACCTCCCCTCACTCTATACCGCGATACCACAACACCGCCTCCCCTCCACCAGCCCGGCGATGGCGATGCTTAATCGGGAACAGAAATTGGAGCAATGGCGAGTGATTCTGGAGTACGTGTACATTCATCCACCTCGCAAATGATCGGTTGGTAATTCCAGACAATTTTCCCTTACCTACTGAAACCAGCCCCTCTCTACCCTCCAGATCTCTTGCCCCTCATCTGTGAACTTTGCTGGTGAAACATAACGCCTTTGTCAGTTCCAGCAAGAACAGATATGCAAACACTCCATTGCAAACAGAATTGAAGCGGTAGCAAGCTGTTTGAAACAGATCAAGCAGTGACCAGCTACTCCTTACTTTTAGCCAAGGCCGCTTTTGATGGGGTCTTTCGGTCGTAGAAAATACTTTTCCCACTGATACTGATCGGGATGCCCATTGCCACTTCACACTCGATATAGCCCAAAGCTCGTGCTGCTGCGCCGACCCGCTGTTGAACGCGATTATCGATATTCAGCATACTGGCTGATTTGGCGGCAGATGATAGTGCCACGCCTATATCCATCATTCGCATGATGCAATGTGGCCCGCTGTACCCCATCTCAAACTCTTTCATTTCACGCTGCTGCTCGAATTCATTACAGGTTTGATAACCACAGCCACCACAGTCATAACCTGCTGTCACCGGGCCTGCCAGTCCAATCAACAGTAACCCTTGTGCGTTCTCTGCATTGGCAGCATCACGGTGCCAGTAATTCTCTTTCGAGCTATTGTGTGCATACTTTCTCATCTCATCGGCTATTCGCTTCAGATCCTCTTCCTCTGTCAAGGCGACGATCTCCAGGCAGTCCTTGCCGCCCGCTTTTGGCGCCGTAATGGCAGAGGCTGCCATTAAATTAATCACTGTTTCAATCGTTTGCTTCATCGGTAAAAAACTCATCATTAATATAGGTAAAATTTACGCACATTCTACAGCACCACCAACGCTTACAGCTGCACTGGAGAAAGCGAACAGGAGTGTTAAAGATAGCGTGATTAGTTTGCTCATGAGGAGTATTGAAAACAGATTATGCTATCACGTCACGTAGGTGAGAACCTGCTCATGCCTCAACAACCACTGCTTCACATTGACCTTCTCCCCCTCTCCCCACTGCCCGGAGAAGCCACCGATTCCGTTTTTTGAGATGACTCGATGGCATGGGATAATCAGGGGTACCGGGTTGTTGCGACAGGCTCCCCCCACTGCACGAGGACTACTCCCCAACTGCTCTGCCAGTTCGCCGTAGGTCATCACTTGCCCCAGCGGTATCTCACGTAGTGCTTGCCACACCTTTCGTTGAAACGGTGTCCCCTGTGGATCACAAGGGATCTGCTGGAGGGGTTGGGGTTGCTGAAAGTAATCGGTCAGTGCTGTTTCTACCTGAGCCAACACGGGATCTTCTAGAAACTCTTCTAGAGGATCCTCTAGAGGCTCTTTGGTTGCTGTCAGCTCTTCGGATAAAACACGTTCCCAATGAAAATCAATCTGGATCACCGTCCCCTGTGACACCACCAATCGAACGGGACCAATAGGAGACTCTATAATGCGCATCATACTCATACACTCAATACCTCGTAAGCTTGGCGGATCTCAATAAACTGCTTGGGGTCTCCCCCCTTATCCGGATGGTGGGCTGCTGCTAATTGACGATAACGCTGGATGATCTGCTGTTGGCTGCAGCCTACCTCCAGCCCCAGAGTGAGCAGTGCCGGGCCACGTAGATCTTCCACCACAAAACGGTTCCAGAAACTGTCGAGCAGTTGCTCTACCTCCTCTTCAGTCATCCCCTCCAGGTTATCCCAGTCACAATAGTAGCCACTCAGGTTGGAACAATCTGCAATCAGCGCTGCGCCATCACTCTGCTGTTGATTGGTCGTAGTCAGAAAACTTTTGAGTGGAGAGACCTCCAGACAGAGCTGCTCCTCCTGCCACAACTGCTGCTGCAAGGTGTAGAGGGCATTCATTACCAGAAAGTGGATTTGAAACAGGGAGAGGGTATTATCCTCTTCCAGCTCTTTAAAGGCAGCATGCCCCTCCAGCGCCTGTATCAGATCATACTCACTGATCCCATCTGGATGGTCGTGTAGGAGTACAAGGATCTCCGGGATCAGTGGATTGTGCATCATTCCACTTTATCACGACTCATCCCTTCACGACTCTTCGGGTACATGAAGGAAATTCATACAACTATTGATACCTCACTCTCAGACTTTCTCTCTTTCGCCACCATCATGTAGACCGCCGGGACTACAAAAAGAGTAAACAGGGTACCAATCGATAGCCCGGTAAAGATCACCAACCCCATAGAGTAACGTCCTGCTGCCCCGGCTCCACTGGCCATCACCAGTGGGATCACGCCCAATACCATGGCTGCAGTAGTCATCAAAATCGGGCGTAGCCGTACTGAGGAGGCTTCGACAATGGCCTCCTGTTTACTGCGACCGGCAAGCTGTAGCTCATTGGCAAACTGCACTATCAGGATACCGTGTTTACTGATCAACCCCATCAAGGTGACCAAACCTACCTGGGTATAGATGTTGATGGTTGCCAGCCCGACGTTGATAAACAGCAGCGCACCGAATAGCGCCATCGGTACGGAGACCAGAATCACCACCGGATCACGGAAGCTGTTGAACTGAATGGCCAGCGCCAGAAAGACGATCACAATGGCAAACAGCATGGTAAAGACAAAGCCGCCCGACTCCTGCATATACTGACGAGAGCCACCGGCATAATCGACACTATAGCCTGCCGGTGCCAGCTCATTAAGTGCATTGACCATAAAGTCGAGCACCTGTTGCTGACTCACACCAGGAGCATAGACCCCCGAGATGGTGGCACTGTTGAGCTGTTGAAAACGGTTGATCGACTCTGGCACCACGCTATGTTCAACGGTTGCAAAGGTTGAGGCCTGCACCATCTCACCGGATGGCGTACGTACATAGTAGTCCAATACTTGTTCTGGATTGAGCCGATCCTGCTGCGCTACCTGTGGCATCACCCGATAGGAACGACCACCAATTGAGAAGTGGTTGACATAACCACCACCCAGCGCCCCCCCAAGTGCAGCACCAATATCACGTTGAGTAAGCCCCAGATCGGCTGCCATATCCCGATCCACTACCAGTGTACTCTGTGGTTTATCAATCTTCAGATCGGCATCCACAAAGAAAAACATCCCTGTCGCCTGTGCCTTTTCCAACAGTTGAATCACGATCTCATTGAGGCGCTCAAATGATTCTGTGGTCTTGACCACGAATTGCAGCGGTAGCCCGCCTGAACCGGGCAGTGCCGGCATCTGAAAAGCGGCCACCTTGGCACCGGCAATCCCATTCCAACGCTCTTGAAGAATCTGCTGCAACTCAGCGGCACTGCGCTCTCGCTGCTCCCACGGGGTAAAGACTGCACCAGCGATGCCTTGATTGGTGGTTGGAATTCCCGTCAACTGAAACATCTGATCATACTCGGGCAGATCTCGTGTCAGTTGATAGACCTGATCCGCATAACTGGCCATCTGTTGTGCGGTAGCATTGGGTGCTCCAACCACCTGCCCCAACACCAACCCCTGATCCTCTTCCGGGGCCAATTCAGAGGATGAGGTAGCAAACAGGTAGACCACACCAATCAGCAGCAGCAACCCCATCACCGCCATCACCGACCAGGTCTCCAGAGTGCCACTCAATTTACGCTGATAACCTCCATGCAAGCGTCCAAATTGCCGGTCCACCCAACGCACCAGCGCAGACTCTTGCTGTCCCGGTTTGAACATACGCGAAGCCATCATGGGTGAGAGGGTCAACGCAACAACACCAGAGATGGTGACCGCTCCCGCTAGGGTAAAGGCAAACTCGGTAAACAACGCACCGGTCAACCCACCCTGAAAGCCAATCGGCACGTAGGCGGCAATCAACACCACCGTCATCGCAATGATCGGGCCACCCAGTTCACGCGCCGCCATCAGCGCTGCCTCCATCGGGGACTTGCCCTCTTCGTGCATGTGACGATCCACATTTTCGACCACGATGATGGCATCATCCACTACCAGACCAATCGCCAACACTAATGAGAGCAGCGTCAGCAAATTAATGGTGTAGCCAAAAGATTGCATCACAAAGAAGGCCCCCACCAGTGAGAGCGGAATTGCCACCAGGGGCACCACCACGGCACGCCAGCTACCGAGAAAGAGAAATACCACCACGGTGACGATCAACAGCGCCTCTAATAAGGTCTTGATCACCTCCTCTATCGAGCTGTCGATAAACTTGGTGCCATCATAGACAATCTTACCCACCAGACCGCTGGGCATCTCGGACTGAATCTGTGGAAAAAGCTGTTTCACCCGCTGGATCACCTCCAGCACATTGGCATCCGGTGCCACATTGATCCCGATAAAGACCGACTTCTCACCATCAAAGGCGGTGGTGAGGTTGTAATCTTCTGCACCCAATACCACCGTTGCCACATCCTCCAGACGGATAATGGCCCCCTCCTCTTCCCATAGAGCAAGCCGTTTAAACTCATCCACAGAGTGGAGGTCGGTCGCCGCATTAAGATCTACGCTGACCATCTGCCCCTTGCTACTCCCCAATGCGGTGAGGTAGTTATTGGCTGCCAGTGCGGCATGGATATCCGTTGCAGAGAGTCCATAGGCTGCCATCCGGGCCGGATCAAGCCAGGCACGTAGTGCAAAACGACGCTGCCCGAGGATTTCCGCCTTCTGCACCCCTTCCACTCCATCCAGCTGCGGCTTCACCACCCGCATCAGATAGTCCGTCACCTGGTTATTGAGCAGACGATCACTGGAGAAGCTCATATACATCGAGCCAATCGACTCACCAACCTGCACGGTCAACACCGGCTGTTGCGCCTCAGCGGGCAGCTGGTTCTTGACCGAGTTGACTCTGGCATTAATCTCAGTGAGTGCGCGGTTAGAGTCATGATTGAGACGCAAGGTAGCGCTGATGGTAGAGACTCCACTGACACTGGTAGAGGTCAAATAGTCGATCCCATCGGCCTGTGCGATTGCTGTCTCCAGTGGTTGGGTAATAAAACCTGCAACAGTCTGGGCATCTGCTCCGTAATAGACTGTGGTCACAGTCACCAAGGCATTCTGCGTCTCTGGATATTGGCGTACCGCCAACTTGGAGATCGCCTGAATACCCAGCACCAGGATCAATAAGCTGATTGTCGTTGCCAAAACCGGACGACGAATGAAGAGGTCTGTGTAGTTCATGGCCCTACTGCTCCTGTGGTGTCGGCGCGGTCTCGTTACTGGGTTCAAGCGTGTTATCAATGATCAATGGTGTACCATTCTTCAGCTTCATCTGACCACTGGTCACCACCTGATCACCGGTTACAATCCCATCCAAAATTGCCACCTGATCTCCACGACGTGCCCCCGTAATCACAAAGACCTGTTGTGCAGTCGCATTTTCATCTTCCGTTGCGGCTGGCTCTACCTTAAACAGTGTAGCCCCGTAGGCGTTATAGCTGATTGCTGTCTGTGGCAATGTCAGATGTGTTTGTGGTTCACCACTGTCCACTTTGAGATGGACAAACATCCCCGGCAGCCACCGCCCTTGCTGGTTATCCATAACACCCTCTACCCGCACGTTACGGGTACGCACATCTACCTCTGCATTGATCGTATTGATCACCCCCTCAACAACCTCATCATTTGTACGCAGGGTCAGACGTTGCCCGACACGCAGTTTCCCTAGCTGTTGCTGTGGCAAATTGAAGTCTACATAGAGGCGTTGCGTATTCTGCAGGGTGACAATCACCTCTCCCGGATTGAGTAGCTGACCAATATCGATCTGGCTGATTCCAAGCTGCCCACTGAAAGGGGCGCGAATCTGTTTCTTGAGGATAATCGCCTGCTGCTGTGCCTCTTGCGCCTGACGACTCTTCAGTTCACTCTCAGCCGAATCCAGCTTGGCCTGACTGATTGCGTTAATCTTCAACTGCTGACGATCACGGCTCAGGTTAATCTCTGCCAACTTGCGGCTCGCCTGTAATGCCTGCAAGTGTGCCCGCTCTTCATCATCATTAAGCTCCAGCAGCAGGTCACCCTGCTTCACAATTTGACCCGACTTAAAGTGGACCCTCTCTACAATACCGGATAGCTCAGAACGCATTTTCACCCCTTGCAACGCACGCAGTGTACCAACTGCAGAGAGTTGTGGCTGCCAGCTTTCATGCTGTGCCTGCATCGCCGTTACCGTTACCGGCGGGTTGGTATTGGATGCGAGAAACTGTTGCATCATTGAGGCAACGAACTGCTGATAGCCAAAGATCCCGCCAAACAGGACTCCGATCAGCAACAACATGATCACCATTCTTTTGGTCGTTTTCATTTGTCAGCTCCTTGCTCAATTTGTACTGCCTGTGCTGTTGACTCAGTTTCACTCCACCAACCGCCCCCCAGAGCGACCATCAATGTTGCACTGTCTACATAGAGTGCTGCACGAGCCTGAATCAAATCAATTCTGGACTGTTGAAGCAGGCGCTGTGCATTCAATAGAGTGAGATAGCTCACGGCACCCTGTTTATGTTGCTGCTCAACCAGTTTCAAGGTCTCGGAGGCCAGACGATCTGCCTCTTCGGTCAATGCCAACTGCTCACTATCCAGATGCAGTGCGCGTAGAGCATCGGCCACCTCTCTGAACGCCATCAACACCTGTTGTCGGTATTCCGCAGCCAACTGATCATAGCTGGCAACCGCAGAGGCCTCTTGTGCCCGGAGCGCATCACCATGAAACAGGGGATGAAGCAGCCCGGCACCCACCCCCCACACAGCGGAGCCACCACTCAGCAGATCTGAGAGTTGATTGACCTCAGTGCCAAAACTGCCACTCAGGTCTAAGGTAGGGTAGCGGTTTGCGGTTGCTACACCCACTGCCGCTGCCGACTGTTGTAGCAGCGCCTCTGCTGTACGGATATCGGCACGCTGACGGGTAAGTTCAGAGGGCAAACTGAGCGGTACGGTCTGTGGCAAGGTAATGCTGTCGAGACTAAACTTGGGGATATCAGCCTCACCCGCAGTGGTCCCGATCAACAGTGCTAATTGGTGCTGTGCCAATGCCTGCGCACGTCTCAAAGCTGGCATCCGGGTACGCGTCTGTGCCAATGAGGCTCGCTGGCTCAACAGATCACTCTTGGGAATCACCCCGATCTGGTACTGCTGTTCGGTGACTGCGAGATGGGCACTCTCATCTTCAATAATATTTTGTAGCGCGGTAATCTGCGCCTCTAGGGAGGCAAGCTGAATGGTCGTAGTCACAATATTGGCTGCCAGCGCCACCCGTGTATGCTCTGCCTTGTAACGTTCCACCTCAACGGCTGCCCCGGCACCGAGTAGCTGCTGCCGGTTTCCACCAAACAGGTCTGCCCGGTAGCTGAACTGTAGCGAGGCATTTTGGATGGAGAGCACACTACCACTACCCATATGCCCTTGTGTTGCACCAGAACTCTGCGTGCGATTGGCCCCCAGCGACAGATCAACTGTCGGCAGCTGTACACTCTCTTGCTGTGCACGATAGAGCGCCTCAACTGAACGCAGACGGGCTGCTGCTGCGACAATGGTTGGGCTGTTCTTCAACCCCTGTTCAACCAACCCCGTGAGCGGCTCTGAACCAAACAGCTGCCACCACTGTTGTGGAATCTGCTGCCCAGCCACCACATTCTGTTTTGCCTGGATGGAGGTTGGCCCCTGTTCACCCGGCAACGCGGTGTAGCGTTCAGGCGCGGCAACTTTCACTTCAGTCAGCGTCAAACCGGACACTGTGCAGCCACTAAGGGTGGTCACTGCCAATAGTGGTAAAAGTAAGGCTCTTTTCATGACTGTTCTCCAGATCGTTTCGGAGCAAACCAGACACTCTGTGCCAAGAGTTGTTCTGAAATCTGACTACAGCGTTCAAACACGACTTCCGGACTCTCCTCTCGCCAGCCATACCCCTTGAGCATATTGATATAGTTGGTCGCAAAGAAGTGTTCAATCCCCCCCTCTTCTTCCTTCTCCTGACACTGAGAGGCCGCGTAGCCTGATTGCACAATGGTGGAGAGCCCCACTGACAGCCCCCAGAGACCGTGGGTCAGATAGTCTGCCATCTTCTCCAGCTCATCCTGTTCAAGATCTTCATAGCCTTCAATGCACTGCCCAATCGCCTCCAGCACCATCACTCGCAGATGTTGCGCCAGATTTTCATGGAGCCGTACATAGGCCTCCACTCGCTGCTCGGTGGCCCGTTTCCAGATCGAGTGCATCAGGGACAGATTCTCGATCTCAATCAGGTCCGGGAAACGGGTTGCTACCGTCCACACCCCCTGCACCAGAGAGATGATCTGTTCAATGGTCGGGATTGACTGTTCCCGTACCATCTCAAACAGCCGCTGATGATCCTTGACCAACTCATGGGCGCAGGCGACCAATAGGTCTTCCTTGCTTTCGAAGTGGCTGTAGATGGTACCCATCGAGTATTGGGTCTGTTTGGCGATGTCGGACATCCGTACACCCAAAAAACCCTGCTGCGAGAAGAGACTGATCGTCTTCTCTACAATCTCCTGCTCACGCAGTTCACGTTTTTCTCTCCGATCCATCACGCCATCCAAAAAACGAATAATGTTCGAATAATAGTCGAACAAAAATCGAAGTCAACCTATAAAGCTATAAATAATGAGAATACTCAGTTTTAAACCGGCCTTATACGTAACCGTTATCATCCATCCCTCTTCAGCCAGCTCAGTCTACAAGGCATAACTTGCCCAATCAGCGGCAATAATTGCCATCCAATGCGGCAACCCGCATCTTCCACATTTTTCAACTCATGCACATTTTCTTCCGAACACCCCGGCAGCACACTACGCAACTTAAATTGCACTCATAAAAAATGTTAGTTATCAGCTATATACCAGAAATTATCAACCTTCACACTTTCTCCACATTTCACACCTTATTTAGGCACACCAATTGCCGTTACTAATATGCAATTAATATAAATTTGATTTAAGGAGTTATGACCATGATAGACGGTATTTCAGGCGGCATGATGCCGATGCCCCCAGGCGGAAGAGGTGGTGGGTCATTCAGTACACCACTGACCACAGATCAAAAAGAGTTGATCAATCAGACCCTGGAACAATACGATGCAAGCAACCTGACCCAATCGGATGCACAGTCTATTGTCAGTGCATTCAGTGAGGCCGGAATTCAACCGGGACGGGAGATGGCTCAGGCTATGTCCGGTGCTGGTTTTGATGCCCGTACCGTAGGGGAAATGGCTGGAGTACAAGGCAGGCCTCCTCCTGGCGGTGGTATGGGTCCACCTCCAACCGGTAAAGAGGGCGGTGGCCTGAATATCGATGAGAGCAGCTTTGAAGAACTGCTCGCTCTACTTGAAGAGTATGATGAGATGAATGATGAAGCGCGCCAAAGCTCTATCGAAGCACTTCGTGGCACTCTGATTCCTGATGAGGGGCTTTTCAGCGCCTCAGCCTGATCTGAAAAAGAGAGCTGGTACAGATCGATATACTGGGAGAATCCGCGCTCAAAGCTGGCTCTGTAGAGCATCCGATTCAACACAAGCAAAAGCGTTACCACGTCAGGTGTCCATGCAAGGGGCTCCTTAGGGACCCCTGAGTTATAGTCGGTGAAATGGTGACTGACTGTGGAGAAATTATGGTGTCACTTTGAAAATACGTACAAATGCGTATTCAAACCACGTATGTTCATGCGTAAAGTCAAATGCGTGATTGAACGAGAAGAAAATAGTACTTCACTGTTTACAGTGGATATGTTTTTGACAACTGCAGTTGGTATATTTTATGGCCTGACTGCGGTCAGCTTGGTGGTATTGGCATTCTTTGTCAGCCTCGATGCTTCTACTTTCTCCTCGATTGCCACCTTATTACTTGGTGAATAGTCTTTGAATAGATGGGCCACTGGAGGGGCTTTTTTATGCAGATCATCCGTACCATCAATCAACAACAAGAGCTATTTTGCTCCTGGATCTCTACACCGCTTAAAAGTATCGCCAAACACTGTGCCAATGAGTGGTCACAAAACACTCTCACAGATGAACAGCTCGCGAACGCTCTGCTCGATTCTATCAAGCAGATTCCTCAATATGCCCTCTGTTATCTCATATCACCCAAAGGCATCATACAGACCCCTACCATCAGCCATACCGGCTGTGATCCAACAGATATTGGAAAGGATGTATCCCTTCGCCCATACTTTGTAGAGTGGGACGAGAATCAGGACTTTTTCCTCTCACGTCTCTACACCAGCACAAAAACCAACTTACCCTGCATGACAGCACTGCAAGCGGTACGTATCGAAGGCAAAGTTTTTGCGATCATCGCTATTGACTTCGACGGTGGCGGTAATGCCTCAAAGAGAAATGCATTCCATGCGGAAAACCATACCCAAATCAAAGGGGACCCTTCGATCCGTCAGCAACTTTTTGCACAGACACGGACCATCACCCCGATGGAAGAACAGATCGACTTTGTCCACCAGAACGCAGAGTGGTTACTCCTCAACCACGGGGCCTTCTTTGTTCAATTACGTTACTCACGCTCCACTGCAACAGTACGCTTTATCGATAGCCCCTATCATGACTCGATGTTTACATTGGAGCAGTTAACCTCATCCAACTCTCCCAACCGGCAACCACTCTCCAGCATGTCTACGGTCTTGCCTGAACAGATCATCCCAGCATTCGAACTTTTCAAGACTTTACGGCTTGCCGATGAGAACATCTATCTACGCAGTGCCTCACTCAACATCATTACCGGTATGGTTGAGCTGAACTTCTCTTGTGACGGCACCCACAATCTGCCCATCAACGAGTTTCTGGAGAAGAGTACCGCCTACTGGCTGACCGCCTCTGACAACACCCCTCGCACTAATACTGTACGAGACGCTGCACGAGATGGGAGTGGAGAAAAGAGTGCTACAGTCTTCTCCTATTCAACACAAGAGATCGCCTCTGCCAGCGAACGTGCGTAGAGCCCATAAAAATATCAGATACAAATCTCACGTAAAAAGCCCCCTTTTCAGGGGGCCATAAACCGTCAATCCAGTACGTGAGAGACCAGACCATCTGCCAGTTTAGGCTCAAACCAGGTCGATTTAGGGGGCATCACCTCATTGGCATCTGCCACATCCATTAACGCCTCCATAGTGGTGGGATAGAGACTAAAAGCGACCTCCATCTCGCCCGAATCGACCCGCTTCTCCAACTCACCCAAACCACGCATACCACCCACAAAATCGATGCGGTCATCACGCCGCGGATCACTGATCCCCAGTAGCGGTTCAATCAGATTACTGTGCAGTAGACTCACATCCAGTGAAGCAACCGGATCATCGGCTGGTACCCGCTCACTATGTACATCCAGACGATACCACTGTCCGTTCACATACATCCCAAACTGGGTTGGCTTGGCAGGACGAACGGCCTCTGCGCTCATCTCCAGATCAAATGCTGCCGCTGTGTTTGCCAGCAACTCATCTGCAGAAAGACCATTCAGATCACGCACCACCCGGTTGTAATCGAGAATCTTCATCTCATCATGGGCAAAGGCAACTGAGAGGAAGTACTGCGCACTCTCATTGCTATTCTCTTTCGCGACCCGTGAGGCCGAGGCAGAGCGGTGATGACCATCTGCAATATAGAGTGCATCAGTGGCATCAAAAATTTGGTTGAGTTGTTCAATTTTGGCATCATCATCCAGCACCCAAAGAGTGTGGCCAATACCATCATCCGCAGTCAGATCATAGGCCGGTGCTCCTGCAGCAGCCTCATCAATGATCGCCTTCACCGCATCATCGGCACGGTAGGTCAACAGTACAGGGCCGGTCTGTGCGTTGAGCGCGGTAATCTGGCGCACCCGATCATCCTCTTTAACCGGGCGGGTAAACTCATGCTTGCGCACTCGATTGATATCATAAGCTGCAACAGAAGACCCGAATACCAGCCCGGTCTGCACATGTTCCTCCCAACGCAGACGATAGATGTAGTAGCAAGGTTTCTCTTCACGCATCAACACCCCGTCTTCAATCAGCCGCTGCAGGTTCTCAGCCCCTTTGCTGTAGACCGCTGGGTCATAGGGGTCTGTCCCCTCAGGCAAGTCAATCTCTGGCTTGGAAATATGGAGAAAACTATTGGGGCGCCCATCAGCACGCACACGCGCCTCTGCAGTATTGAGTACATCATAGGGGGGTGCCACCACCTCTTCAGCACGTTGAGGAGCGGGACGAAGACCACGGATGGGGGTAACTAGCATATTTAATCCTATTTATTTTCAACAACTAATGGTGGGTTATCCAGAAAATGCCACTGCAGGCACAAAATATATGGAAACTATACCATCCTCCATCGGGTCACGGTATCTTACAAAAATGAGCCTCGGACGGTCCGAGCACCGTAATTCTCTAAACAGTGCAACAGCTGATATTGATACAATAGCCGTAATATTTGCCCTGGTTTCGATCAGCCCCTCCTCTAATCTATCAACTCTCAGGCCCAAAAATACTATGACCATCCCGCGTAAAACCAAGATCATCGCCACTATCGGCCCCGCCTGCGACAATGAAGAGAGCCTGAAGCAGATGATCACTGCCGGAATGGATGTTGCCCGCCTAAACCTCTCCTTCGGGACCGGAAAAGATCAGAGTGACCGGGTCGAGCGCATCCGTGCCGCTGCCCGTGCCGTCAACCAACAGGTGGCAATCATGGCAGATACCCGTGGCATTGAGATCCGTACCGGGTCGCTCAAGGAGGATTTCATCGAGCTGTGTAGCGGTGAATCATTCAACCTCTACAGTGATGAGAGAGTTGGCGATAAAAACGGAATCAGCACTACTTACAGCACGCTCCATCAAGAGGTCGAGACCGGGGTACCCATCCTTCTGGATGATGGTGCAATGGAACTTGAGGTGGTAGAGATTAGCGATAGCACCATTTTCTGTCGCGTTGTACATGGCGGTATCCTCAGAGCCAACAAAGGGGTCAACCTGCCGGACACACAACTCAGCATGAGTGCCGTCAGTGCCAACAAACGTCAAGAGGTGATCGATGAGATGACCTTTGCGGCACAACATGACATTGAATATGTGGCCGCCTCATTCATCCAGACCGCCGAAGATATCCACCAGATTCGTGAGGTACTGGCTAACCTCAACGCCCAGGTACCCATTATCGCCAAAATTGAAAATAAGGCCGGGGTCAGCAATCTGGAAGAGATTGTCGAGGCTGCGGATGGCATTATGGTCGCGCGTGGTGATCTCGGCGTAGAGCTACCACTGGCCGACGTACCCAGTATGCAAAAACGGATCATCCGCTCTACCGTCACCAAAGGTAAACCGGTGATCACCGCCACACAGATGCTCTCCAGCATGGAGAACAACCCTAAACCCACCCGTGCCGAGGCCAGCGATGTTGCCAATGCGATCCTGGATGGCACCTCAGCGGTCATGCTCTCCGGTGAAACCGCTATGGGGAAATATTCTGTCAGCGCAGTACTCACGATGGCCAACCTCGCCCAACGCGCTGAACTCTCTCTGGAAGAGTATGGCTATCTGCAAAAAATTGAGCCACACCCCTCCAACCAGATCACAGAGGCCATCAGTCAGGCATCCATTACTATGGCTAAACACCTCAAGGCTGCCGTGATCTTCAGCTTAAGTGAGACCGGTTTCAGCTCACGTCTTGTCTCCAAACACCGCCCTAGCTGTTCCATACTCGCACTGACCGCCAACAAACTGGTCGCCACACGTCTCTCCCTGAACTGGGGAGTGGTCCCTATGCTCTACAAACAGGGGCTGAATGATGACGAGAAGATTACCTTCGGAATTGCTCAGGCCAAATCAATGGGCTATGTGCTTAGCGGTGATATTGTGATCGTAACCGCCGGTCATCGACAGAAATCGGGGGGGACGGATCTGATTCGCGTATTGACGGTTGATTAGAGCTTATTCTAAGAGCTTGAGCTTATTTTAGAAATCTGCCGGACTTTTCACCCCCATAACACCAGGACGGTTGAGCACATGGGTATAAATCATTGTTGTTGAGACATCCGCATGACCCAATAGCTCTTGAACTGTACGAATATCCTGCCCCGCCTCAAGTAGGTGTGTCGCAAAGGAGTGGCGTAGCGCATGGCTATTCACCTGTTTCGTCAGCTTCGCTGCTGTAGCCCCTTTTTTAATTGCACGCTGCAGACTGTTTTCATGCAGGTGATGACGACGTGTTATACCGCTACGTGGGTCGGTCGAGAGCCGTGCACTGGGAAAAACATACTGCCACCCCCACTCACGTAAAGCATTGGGATACTTTCTTTCCAACGCATCTGGTAGAAAGAC
>DUYW01000021.1 GCA_013349825.1 Gammaproteobacteria bacterium
GATCGCAGCCAATAGCAGGCTATTAGCAAGGTTTTCAACGAAGATATTGGGCGCTATGGGCGTTAGGCATTTACACATGACTTATTCAGAGGTTCCTTAACTGCATCTCATGCGAAGCACCCCACGTCGCTGGCTATATTAAAAATGGTGCTATTGCAGTGCCCGTAACAGTTAGCAAGGAAGTCAAACAACCTATATCCAGCATTACGTCACACGGAAACAGTGCAACGGCCAAGCTAGATTATTGCTCCTCAAACAAATTTTACAACAGTTAAACAACATATTGAATTAATTTAATATAATTACAAACAAGCGTGTGGTGATTTGTAAAACAACAGAGTGATCATACTGTTCTGCGCAACCTCCAAAACAGTCTCAAACTTGATTTTTGCCCCCCAATAGTGCGATTATAGGCGGCTGTCTAAGCAGCTCTGACCCCAGACTGCACAAGGAATTTTTGTTCTACGAGGGAATCGTTTGTGAATCCAACCACTATACAAGAACACATTGTAGAGATCGTCAGTGACTCTGGCGAAGGCGCACAGAAGTGCGGCCAAACCTTCGGTAATATCAGCGCCAAGATGAATAATGGTGTCTGGACCGTGGAGATTATCCCCGCCGAGATTCAACCACCAGCCCGTACCCCATCGGGAGCCAGTGGTATCCGTATCCGTCTCGGCTCCAAATATATGACCAATGTCGGTAATGAGGGTGACCTAGTGGTTGCCTTCAATGAGCAGGTGCTCTACTCCCGTATTGCCAATGGTGCCTACAAAAAGGGTACCATCGTACTACTCGACAACCGCTGGGCCAGCGATGCCTCTACCGAGATTCAACAGTCGTATGGTAAGGCTGTAGTCGAATTCCGCGACCACGGGCTGGTGGTCCATGAGTTACCGATTCATGAAGCCTGCCTCAAGGTGGTCAAAGACCCGCGCAAGGGTAAAAACATGTTTGTACTGGGGATGCTCTGCCGCATCTACAACCGTGACAAAGAGGTGGGGCGTAACGAGATTGCCCTCACCTTCTCCGGCAAGAAGGAGGCGATCATCACCAGTAATCAGAATCTGTTTGATGCCGGTTACCAGTTTGCCATCGACCAACTACCTGAGTACTTCTTCGATATTCCTCCTGCTGACGAGATGGGCCAGCAACCGATGGTGGTCACCAACGGCAATCAGGCCATTGGCCTGGGCGTAATGGCTTCCGGCATGGAACTGGTCTCAATGTACCCCATCACCCCGGCGACTTCGGCCTCTCACTACCTGGCTGAGGTATTTCCGGCAGCCGGTGGCTTTGTCCATCAGGCCGAGGATGAGATTGCAGCGATCGCCTTTGGAATTGGTGCCTCCTACGCAGGCAAGACCGCCTGTACCATCACCTCGGGTCCGGGAATGGCGCTTAAAACCGAGAATATTGCACTGGCGGTGATGGCAGAAATTCCATTGGTTATTGTGGATGTACAGCGTGGTGGCCCCTCAACCGGTCTGCCCACCAAGATTGAGCAGGGCGACCTGCTCTCTTCAATGTATGGTATGCCCGGAGATGCCCCCAAGGTGATTCTGGCTGCAGCAACCATTGCTGAATGTTTCAGCTTGGTGGTTCTGGCCCGTAAACTGGCTGAAACCTTCCGTACTCCGGTCATCGTGTTAACCGATGCCAATTTGGCAACCGGTGTACAGCCATGGGCTCGTCCCGACCTGAGTCGTGAAATGCTGGCTCCGCCTCTGGACCAGTCCGAATGGAACCCCAAGATCGCAGCCTATGACTGGGATGAGAAGACCGGATTGTCACAACGTCCAATTCCCGGCATGCCGAAAGGTGAGTATATTTTGACTGGCCTTTCACATACGAAACGCAGCAAGGTCTCCTATGAATCTGCTGAGAACCAATACAGCACCAGTATGCGTAGCCGTAAACTGGCTACCCTGCAGAGCACCCTCACCCCACCGAAAATTCATGGAGATGAGGGTGGTGACCTGCTGGTCGTTGGCTGGGGTTCCACCTTTGGTGCGATTGAAGAGGCTGTTGACAATCTGCGACAGCGTGGCAACAAGGTCTCTGCAATCCACCTGCGCTTCCTCTCTCCTCTGGAGCCGGGACTGAAAGAGATCTTCTCACATTTCAATAAAGTGATTACGGTAGAGGTTAACTATAGCGATGATCCCAACGCACCGATGATTACCGCTGAGAACCGCCGCTATGCACAGCTTGCAACGCTGCTGCGGGTACAGACACTGGTTGATGTTGACTGTTGGTCTGTGGTCTACGGTCACCCACTCCAACCCGATCTGATTGAGAAGGCGCTACAAGAGCGGTTAGATCAGGTCGTCGACCCGTCACAATCAGAGTCAGAGGCAGGAGAATAACAATGTTTGGAATAAAAGCAGATTGGTCTCTCGATATTCAGGAGCGTTACTTCACACTGGATGATTACGAAGGAAATGAGGCGCGCTGGTGCTCCGGCTGTGGTGACCACGCCGTATTGGCAACAGCTCATCGTGTTTTGCGTGATGCACAGCTCCCTCCTGAAAAGAGTGTATTCGTATCCGGTATCGGCTGTTCCAGCCGTATGCCCCACTATATGGCGACCTATGGTCTGCACGGCCTACATGGTCGCGCTCTGCCGCTGGCTTGTGGTGTAAAATCGCGTCGCCCGGATCTTGATGTCTGGGTTGCAACCGGTGACGGTGACTGTTTCTCCATCGGCACCGCACACTGGATTCACGCAGTACGGTACAACATGGATATGACAGTACTGATCTTTGATAACCAGATCTACGGTTTAACCAAGAAGCAGACCTCTCCGACGACCCCGATTGAGTTCAAGACCAGTACCCATCCGGAAGGTTCATCACTGGACATGCTCAACCCCAACACCGTAACCCTCGGTATCACCAATGCCTCGTTTGTGGCGCAGGTGGTTGACTGGAACCCCCCTCTGCTGCACGAAACTCTCAAGGCGGCCCATGCCCATAAGGGGACCAGCTATGTGCGGATCATTCAGCGCTGTCCGGTCTTTGTTGACAGTATCACCAAAGAGCTGCAGGAGGACAGTTCTCGCCTGCTGCTGTTGACGCATGAGAAGGGTATTCCGGTTGCCCCCGGTGTTGACCGTCTCTTCCCGGAGACACGTGAGCATGATCCATCCGACATGAATAGTGCGATGGAGATCGCCCGTGATGAGACACTGAAAGGGATCATCCCGGTTGGACTGCTCTACCAGAACAGAGAGATCCCCTGCTATGATGAGCTGTCCTGCATCGGACACGATGCAACCGATGAGAAAAAGATAGCCGCCACCAATGACGCACTCGACTCGTTTGCGATCTAAACCATAGAGAGAAATTTGTATCGATGAGCAGCGCACCGCCTCTACCCATTCTGCACGCCTCTCAACCCGACCCGGAGTCTGAGACGGCAACCCTGCGGACCCTCCACCACTTTCATCTGGGTGATACCAGCGTGGAACGCGAAACCCTGTCAATCAACTGTGAGCATCTGCCTGCACTGTTGAGCCCTTTCAGGGATGCCTCGAAGATCCGCTACGACTACCCTTTGATCCTCTTTTCTCGCTACTCTGAGTACCGGAATCAGTATGCGCAGCCACTCTCAACCTTTCTCAAAGAGCATATCGAATCATTCGCGCCCGGTGAGAACAGTGCGCGTATCCTCAAGGATAATCTCGATTGGCTGGAGTATGCGATTCGAAAGGCTATTCAGGGACAGGAGGGACCACAACCACTGCATCCCGCCATCCAGTACGCTTGCGAAGCACTACAGCAGCACCTTGCCCTCTCTGAGGACAATCATGCAAACCTGCAGGGTGATCTGGACAAGCTGATTGAGGGGGTTACCGCAAAGGATCAACTACTCCCTTATGACCGTTATACCG
This sequence comes from Gammaproteobacteria bacterium, assembly GCA_013349825.1. GTDB lineage: Bacteria > Pseudomonadota > Gammaproteobacteria > Thiopontia. The sequence goes on from DUYW01000021.1 coordinate 3,896, forward strand.
CTATCTACCTGATGATCCACCTGGTGCATAGCCGTTCTGAATCGCGCTGGGATCAGTTTGAAAAGGAACTCTCTGCACTCCATCGTCAACTGGATCAGTTACTGGAAGTTGAACGCCACAAACTGGGCGATAACAGTGCTGAAGCACTACAACGCAGCGTGGGCAGTAACGCCTCCCACTTTAATACAGATATTCTCTCCACCTTGATGCCACAGCAGTCTGCCACGGTAATGATGTCGGAAGAGCGCCGTAGCCGGGTTGAGAAGGCTGTAGCGATACTGGGAACATTCAAGCGTGATCCTGTTCAGGTACGCTTTATCCATGGTGGTGATTTTTCCGGCCCATGGAGTGAGCACCCGGACCATTTCGAGACCATTATTAATTCTGACCCGTGCAGCAAGGCAACCGTACTCTTTGATACAGAGGCAAAAGAGCTTGCTGAACTGTTCTGTGCTTGCCGTGTCGCCCAGTTGGAGATCAGCAACCATTATGATCCCGTTGTCCATGATCCCTGGTTTGAAAACTTCAGTTGGGAGGCCTTCTCTGAAGAGGAGCTGCTGCTCGTACCGGCTACGGTAGCACTGGAACCTGCCAACCGCCTGGCCCATGAAGGGTTAGGCTCTTTTTCCCAGCTACTGGGTTCAGGTCGCCCTATTCAGATCCTGACGCGCGTTAAGGGTCATGACAACCCCGCTGTAAACCAAGGGGAGTCTCCCTTCCACGACTTTCGCCTGGAGCTGGGTTATATTGCAACCGCCCACCGCCAGTGCTATGTCAGCCAAACCTCATCTGCCCGTTACCAGCATCTGATGCAGGGTTTTCTCGAGGCCACTGAGATCCCACGCACAGGTGTCCATCTGATCAACACAGGAATACAGGATGAGATCATCCTGCAAGAGACCGACCCGCATCTGATCGGCTCTAACGTACAGAAGAGCCGCAAACAATTTTTGATGGACCCCTGGATGGTCTCCGGTGCTGCATTAGAGGGGCGAGTTCACCCCTTCTACCGTATCAACCCCAACCGGGGTGACACCTTTGCCGAACGTATGGATTTCAGTGTCAACCCGCAAGCTGACAAGGATTGGGCCATCCACCCCTTCAGCTATCGTAATGATGCCGCTGAGATGGTTCATACTGAACTTGCCTTCACCTTTGCCGACTATGCCCTGCTGATTCCACGGTTGCGAACCCACTTTCGTCAGATTCCCCGAAACTTTGACTCGGATAAGCTGGTCCCGATTGCCGACTACCTTACCCACTCCGATGAAGAGGCGTTCTCGCTGATCCCGTTTGTCTGGACAGTCAATGAGGAGAATGAGCTCAACAAAGTGGTGGTTTCGCGTGAGCTCGTACTCGCCTGCAAGGATCGTCTCAACTACTGGCATACCCTGCAAGAGTTATCCGGTGTACGCAATCCACACGCAGATCAGGCCGTTAATGCAGCCAACCTGCTGTTGGAGGCCAAACACAACAGCCAGATCAGTGAACTCAACGCGGCACATGAAGCGGAGATGAGCCAGCTACGCAGCAACGCCACCACAGAAGTGATGAGCAAGCTGACACAGGTACTGATGGGGATGGATCTGCAACAGGGTTTTGCTGCCACACCGAAGGCAGTAGCCTCTGCAACTACTACAGCACTATCAGAATCCAACAATGACACTACTGAAATGGCTGACGCGGCTGCTGAACCCGCCCCGGAAGAGGCCGTACCGGAGCCAGAAGTAGAGGTAAGCGAAGACCCCTGGATTGAGTCCATGCTCTGCACCACCTGTAATGACTGCCTCAACATCAACCCTCAACTCTTTGTTTACAACGATGACAAACAGGCCTACATCACCGACCCTAACCTCGGCACCTATGCACAAATGGTCGAGGCAGCGGAGATCTGCCCTTCACGCTGTATTCATCCGGGGATGCCACTCAACAGTAGTGAGCCAGATCTGGATGAGTTGATTGAGCGTGCAGCCCCTTTTAACCAGTAACCCATCTGGCAATGAATAGTGCTCTAGCCTCTCCTCTAATCATGACCGGCATAGGCCTCTTCTTCGGAGTGGTACTGGCCGTAGCCTATCGGTTGCTGAAAGTGGAAGAAGATCCACGCATTGATCAAACAGAGGACATGCTGCCCGGCACCAACTGTGGAGCCTGCGGAGAGCCGGGTTGTCGCGCCTTCGCCGAAGAGTTGATTCAGGGCAACATAGAACCCAGCAAATGCACTGTTGCCCCTAAAGATGAGATCGAAGAGATCGCTGATCTGTTAGGGGTTGATGCGGGAGAACAGGTAAAACAGGTTGCCCGTCTTCATTGTGCCGGAGGAAAAGCCGAGGCGTGGCAGATTGCCGAGTACCGGGGTTTTGATAGCTGTCGCGCGGCAGCAACCGTCTCGGGTGGTGGTAAAGGGTGCTCCTGGGGCTGTCTGGGGCTGGCCGACTGTGCCATCGCCTGTACCTTTGGTGCCATCACCATGAATCACAATGGCCTGCCCGTTGTTGATCCGGAAAAGTGTACCGCCTGTGAAGATTGTGTAGTTGCCTGTCCTAAAGATCTATTCAAGATCCATGCGATGGATGAGCACCTGTTTGTACAGTGCAATGCACCACTAGAGGGTGAGGCGATTACCTCACTTTGTCGCTCCGCCTGTGATGGCTGTGGCAAGTGTGCCGCCGATGCCGATACTGGATTGATTGAGATGGTCGATAATCTGCCACTGCTCCATTACCAGAGTGGTGGCAAAGAGAGTCCCAAAGCAACCTGGCGCTGTCCTACTGAGGCCATTATCTGGCTCGATGGTGGACAGTTTGATGACAAAAACCGGAACATAACCGAGGGTCAGAAACGATATGCCCAGCTTCACTGAAATCGCCAGCCGCATCTATCGTCAACTATTGGGGTTACAGAGGGCTCCACAGGGGGATGAACACGGGATAACCACCCTGCTGGAGGTGAGCGTTGCCGTTGCAACCGTTGAGGCAATTCTCTCTGAGGTCTCAAGCAGTGGGGAGACCTTCCCTCTGGAGAACGGTAGCATCGCATGGCGTGGTGAGCAGCAGCGCCAACAGTTCAATCTGTTCGGTCAACCATTACTGCAGATGGAGAGCGAAAGTCCCCGTGCTGCCCTCTCCAATGCAATGGGGCTGGTGATGACGGGAAAACGCGTCTCATGCAGCCTCTGGTCGAATGACCTGGCAGCAGCACAGGATCTACTGCGCCGCGCAGTCGGTCATCATCTGCCACTGGTTATTCATACCGTAAACCGTACACTACCCCTGCAGGGTGAGGGCAACGAAGGGAGCCACCAAGCGCTTCACCAGTTGCGTGAAAGTGGTGCCTGTGTCCTCTTTGCCCAGAACGGACAACAGACTATCGACTTCACTCTGGTTGCTCACGCAGTAGCTGAACAGGCACTGGTACCTGTCGTGGTGGTAATGGATGGTGAAGAGACCGCCTTTACTCTGCAGAAGCTACAACTCCCCTCTGCACAGCTGATTCAGCAACTGGTCGGCAACAGCAGTGACACTATTACGCTAGATGATCCTGCACAGATGATGCTGTTTGGAGAAAGCCGACGCCGCATCCCCTGCTGGCACAACCTGGACCGACCTACACTACAGGGAGCCTATCAGGACCACCACAGCTTCGGGTTGGGAGAGATCTCTCACACCCAGTTCTTTGGACGACAAGTGTCGCCTCTGCTGGAGCAGACCTTTGCCCGCTTCAATGAACTCACAGGCCGCAAATATGGCCCCATCTCTCTGCAAGGCAGCCGTAACAGCCGCAAACTGCTCATCACACAAGGTGCGATTACCGAGCGTTGTCAGCAGGTCGTTGACCATCTACGCCAAGAGCAGAAGAGTCCATTAACGGTCGTTGGACTGCAACAGATCTCCCCGGCACCGACCTGTGCACTACGTCAATTACTGCAACGGGCTGATGAGATCACGGTGCTGGACCGGGTAGAGCCACTGCTCGATGATGAACCACCGCTCTATCGACAGGTGGCCGCACTTGCATCAAGCAGCTGTCGTATTCACTCCATCCTTTACGGTATCGGAGGCCTGCCAGTACGTACCCGTGATCTGGTGGCTGCCTGCCAGTTACCGGTCAATAGACCTGCTACTTCATTGCGCTTAGGTATTGACCCGTTACCAGACCACAACAATCCAAAACAGCAGGTGCAACATGATCTGCTGGAGCGCCATTACCCTGATCTTGATAAGCTGGGGCTACGTAGCAGCAAAAGAGACAAATTACTCAAGCAACTACAGCCAGAGCAGACTCTCACGGTTGCAATCATCCACCGTAATCAACCGGAGTATCGCAATCTTTGTGGCGCAGTGGCACAACAGCTCTACCAGACTACCGAGGGAGAGCTACGTTCTCAGCAACAGAGCGGTTGGTCACAGTGGGGCGAGAGCCATGTCGATTGCTTCAGCTACAGCACAACTCCGCTGAGCGCACCGCTTGACCCGGAACAACCTATTGATATCGCTCTACTCACTGGACACCTTCCACAACAAGGAATCCCCACCATCAAGCGTATGCATAGCGCTACAGAGTTATTGATTGATCCCGGAAAATTGAGCCAAAAAGAGTATCTGGCAGCACTACCTCATGAACAACTAATACAACTTCACCAGTTGGGACTGAGCCTCTACTTTATCCTCTATAGTGCCGAGAGCCGTGAAGACAGTGCCGTGGCAAATGCACAGCGTAGCGGCAATCTCTTCAGCCTGATCAATGCGGTGAAGTTTGTGGAGCTACGTGAAAACCGTCTGGTCGGGGCCTATCATCCCCAGCAGCAGAAAATATTTTTCCAGGAGGCCCTTGAGCCACTTCAGCCCTACCCACTGCAACAACCGGGAGAACGTAGTGGCTCCGATGTGACACTACAGACACCGATGGCGGTGCGTCACCTCGGTAACAGTACAGAGGGGGACCCGAACGGTTACCAGAACCTCTCCCGCTTCTGGGATCAGACCGGTGTACTCTACCGGGATGGACTGGAGGCGGCACAGGGAATCGACCCCTTTATTGCAACTGGACAGATTCCACCGCTCTCCTCTACCTTCAACAACCACAGCACCCAGTCAGCGATGCTGCCTCAATTCAACCCACTATCCTGTAGCGGTTGTGGTGACTGCTGGAGTCACTGTCCCGACAGCGCAATTGGTGCCACCTCACTGACACCTGCACAGCTGCTGGAGGCTGGAGTGAAGATGGGGGGTGCCGACGCACTGCGTCCGCATCTCTCCAAGCTGGCCAAACAATTAAGTACCCTTACCGAAAGCAGAACAACTCGTTCACTGATTCAGCAGGGGTGGGACACCCTGATGGATAAGGCACCACTGACAGAGGAGCGCCGTGCAGCAGCTGATAAAGCTATTGAGACACTGTGTAATAACCTGGGTGTGCTTCTGATAGCCCACACCCCCCCTCTGTTCCACCAGTTAGAGGCCAAAAAACCGCAGGCTGGTGAGCTGCTGGCAGTGGTGGTCAACCCCGATAGCTGCAAAGGGTGTGGCCTCTGTACTACGCTCTGTCAGCAAGAGGCAGACCGACAGCAGTTTGAAAGTGCTGCATTGACTCAGCAACCGAGTCATGCCGAGACACTCAATGAGCAGTACAACCAGTGGCGCATCTGGGAACAGCTCCCCGACAGCAGTTCAACCACCTTAATTGAATATGGCGCACATCCTGAGATCGGCCCACTCACCGCTACCCTGCTCTCACGCCACGCAGCAATGGCTGTTGCAGGTGGTGACAATGCAGAGCCCGGTTCTGGTGAAAAACTGGTGGTACGACAACTGTTGGGGATTACCGAATACCGTCAACAGCCACTGGTTCATCAACTACTGCAAGAGCTGGAGACGCTCTATACACAGTTAATGGAGGGGATCCGTGAACAGCTCGCGGCAGCCTCCCACATTGATGACCTCTCTGCATTGGCCGCAGGGCTGGAGGACCTCTCCAACCGTAACCTCACTCTCTCTACTCTGGCCGAGAAGACTGCCGCAATTGCGAGTGAAGGCATTGATGCCTATGCACTCAAAGAGTGGATTGATCTGGCCGAAGCCATCCATACAGAGCAACAGCAGATCTCTTGTGGTGAACAGTCTCTGGGACGCGCCCGCTACAGTTTGGCCTTTGCCTCCGGTACAGCAGCAACCTGGGCAGGCACCTTCCCTCTTAACCCGTTTCAGGTGCCGGTGACGATCGGCTCTGCTGCCGAAATTGGCGCACTCGCCTCTGGTCTGGTAGAGGGGCAACTGCAACAGTCCACCGCAACCCAACGCCTGATCCACAAGGCGAAGAGTCTGCTCAAGGGGGGGCCGAGTGCAGAACGCAAGGCAATGGAGCAGCTCAATTGGCGTGACCTCTCCGAAGATGAACAGCAACTGTGTGCCCCACTGCTACTGATTGGCAATGACACCACACTGGGTGCTGCTGCAAGTGGCGGACTCTCCTGGCTGCTTAATAGCGACCTACCAATCAAAGTAATCGTATTGGCAGAGATGGACCTCGGCTTTGCCGGTGAAGAGGGGCTGCACGGCACCCACCATCGTCTCAGTGATGCACGTACTGAATTGGCACTCTCTGCACTGGCTCAAAGACAGGCCTATGTTGCACAGAGTTCTATTGCCAACCCACAACACCTCAACCAATCGATGCGTGAGGCACTTCACTACAATGGACCTGCACTGTTGAGAGTTCATGCCCCCAGCCCACTACGCCACGGATTTGAGAGTGATCAGACACTGAATCAGGCAACTCGTGCAGTCGCTGGTCGTGCCTTCCCGCTGTTCCGCTACAGTCCGGACCTGCCTGGTGTATTCGGTTCCCGTATTACTCTGGATGGAAACCCTGATGAAGCCACTCCGATAGCAACATGGGCCTTCCATGAGCAGCGCTTTGCCGGTCTATTTACCCCTCTAACCAGCAACCACAAAGGGGCGACTCCACTAGCACAGTGGAGTCAATTAGACCCGCGCGGACAAAACAGCAAAACAGCCACCTGTACCCTTGATAATACAAACTATGCCATCGACTCCGCCTTTGCTCGCCGCCTGAGCCAGTTGACCGACCAATGGCAGATGCTGCAAGAGTTGGCCGGTGTATCCACCCCGTTCACAGAACAGGTGAGGCAGGAGGCCGAATCAGCCGTAGCCGCAATACATCAGGCCGAAGTGGATGCACTGCAGCAATCCCATCAGCAGGCATTACAGACACTACGAGATCAGTTGGAGAAAGAAGTCTCTGAGCGCATCACCCAGCGTCTGGTTGCACTCACAGAGAGTCATCAGATAGAGAATTCCCAGGATTCTGATCAACAGACCAACCATTAAAAATTTTCAAAATTAATCAACAAAAGGAACACCACCCATGAACCTTCATGAGTACCAATCCAAACAACTTTTTGAGCGTGCCGGTATCCCCATTCCAGTGGGCATTACCATTGAACAAACCAGTGAAGTGACCTATGCAGCCAGTGAGATCGACAGTAATGGCTGGGTTGCCAAGGCACAGGTCCATGCCGGTGGACGCGGCAAGGCAGGCGGTGTCAAGATTGCCAAAGATGGCGAGGATCTGGCTGCTGCTGTTGAGGGAATGCTGGGCGGCACATTAACCACCCACCAGACCCATGGCCGCGGACTGCCAATCCACAAAGTGCTGATCGAGCAGACCCTGGATATTCAGCGCGAACTCTATCTGGGGGCACTGGTAGATCGTGATCAGGAGCAGATTGTCTATATGGCCTCTGCTGCAGGCGGTATGGATATCGAGCAGGTGGCAGCAGAGAGTCCGGAGAAGATTCTGACGGTACACGCCCACCCTGCTGCAGGACTACAACCTTACCAGTGTCGCCAACTCGCCTTTGGGTTGGGTTTGGAGGGAAAGCAGATTGGTATGCTGACCAATATCCTCAAAGGGCTACATGCACTATTCACCCACAACGACTTCAGTCTGGTGGAGATCAATCCACTGATCGTCACCGGTAGTGGCAAACTGTTGGCACTGGATGCCAAGATCAACATTGATGACAACGCCCTCTACCGCCACCCCAAGCTTCAGGAGATGCATGATCCTTCACAGGAAGATGCGGCTGAGCTGGAGGCGAGCCAGCACGACCTGAACTACATCACCCTGGATGGCAATATCGGTTGCATGGTGAATGGTGCCGGTCTGGCCATGGCAACGATGGATCTAATCAAACTACATGGGGGTGACCCGGCCAACTTCCTCGATGTAGGCGGTGGAACCACAGCTGAACGTGTTGCAGCAGCCTTCAAGCTGATTCTGAGTGACAGCAAAGTAAAAGCCATTCTGGTCAATATCTTCGGCGGCATTGTCCGTTGTGATCTGATTGCAGAGGGCATTATGAGTGCCGTGAAAGAGGTGGGTATTGAAATTCCGGTCATCGTTCGCCTTGAAGGAACCAATGCAGCCGAAGGTATGGAGATGCTGAAAAACAGTGGCCTCAATATCGATGTCGAAGATACCCTGACCAGTGCAGCGAAGAAAGCTGTCGCCTCAGTTCAGTAAGGAGAACAGAGTATGAGCGTACTAATCAATAAAGAGACCCGTGTCATTGTTCAGGGCTTTACCGGTAAGCAGGGCACCTTCCACGCTGAACAGTCGATTGCCTACGGCACCAACATTGTGGGCGGAGTAACCCCCGGCAAAGGTGGACAGACCCATCTGGAGCGTCCGGTATTCAACACCGTAGCGGATGCAGTTACTACAACCGGTGCCGACGCATCGATGATCTATGTTCCTGCCGCATTTGCCGCGGATGCAATTTTTGAGGCGGCAGATGCCGGTATTAAAACTATCGTATGTATCACCGAAGGGATTCCGGTACAGGATATGATCAAGGTAAAGGCCTTCCTCCAGAAGTACCCGCAAGCACGACTGATCGGCCCCAACTGCCCCGGCATCATCACCCCCGGTGCCTGCAAAATCGGCATCATGCCCGGAAACATCCATCAAAAGGGGTCCATTGGTATTGTCTCCCGCTCCGGCACCCTCACCTACGAGGCGGTATTCCAGACCACCAATGCAGGACTGGGCCAAAGCACCTGTATCGGTATCGGCGGCGATCCCATCCACGGCATGAATTTTATCGACTGCCTAGAGCTGTTTGAGGCCGATGAGCAGACCAAGGGCATTATCCTGGTCGGCGAAATTGGTGGTAGCAAAGAGGAGGAGGCAGCAGCCTATATTCAGTCACACGTTACCAAACCTGTAGTTGCCTATATTGCGGGGGTCACAGCCCCCCCTGGCCGTCGTATGGGCCATGCGGGTGCAGTCATCTCTGGTGGCAAGGGTACGGCAGAAGATAAGATCTCTGCACTGGAGGCCGTTGGCGTAACTGTCTCCCGCTCCCCCGCTGAGATTGGTCAGCATATGGCTGAGTTGCTGAAATAGCGTAACCGACCTATGGGCCTACTCTCTCTCTTTTCCAAAAGTTTTTCTCATGGTGTCCATCCGGCACACCATAAGGGTCAAACCGAGGATCTGGCGATCCAGCGGGTACCGTTCGGAAAACGTTATGTAATGCCGTTAGGACAGCATATCGGTGCCCCGGCAATTGCTGTCGTCAGCAAAGGGCAGTCTGTGCGACGCGGTGAGTTGATCGCCAAGCCGGGTGGTTTTATCTCTACGGCACTGCACAGTCCAGTCACCGGAACTGTCACCGAAATCACTCCACAACGTACCCTTGATGGCGCACTGAAAGAGGCGATTGTGATTGAAGCAGATCCCTACTCAACCCAGCGCTTAGAGACTACTCCGCCCACGTCATGGGAAAAGTTATCGCTGGAGACCTTTATTAAGGTGATACAGCAGGCGGGCATTGTCGGTATGGGCGGTGCAGCCTTCCCCAGCCATGTAAAGTACTCCATCCCCGAAGGGGTACAGATCGATGACCTTCTGGTCAATGGTGCGGAGTGTGAACCCTTCCTCACCAATGACCACCGCTTGATGGTGGAACGCCCGCAGGCCGTCATTGAGGGGACTGAGATTCTACGTCAGAAACTGGGGGCCAAAAGGGCCTGCATCGGTATAGAACAGAACAAACCTGAGGCCATTGAGGCATTACGTGAACAGTTGGCACAGCAACCTGAGCGACCCATTACCCTCTCTGCACTGGAGGTAAAGTACCCTCAAGGGGCCGAGAAGATGCTGGTTAAATCTGTCTACGGAAAGGAGATTCCGGCAGGTCAGCTCCCACGGGATATTGGGGTCGCGGTCAACAATGTCGGCACCATCGTTGCGATTGCTGATCTGTTTGAAACAGGGTCACCTTTGATCGAACGTGTAGTAACCGTCTCTGGCCCCGGCGTTGATCAACCCGCTAACCTGTTGGTACCGCTTGGAACCTCAGTGCGTGATGTACTGCGCTTCAGTGGCGCGCTCAACGACAAGACCCGTGAGATCATTATGGGTGGCCCGATGATGGGCTTCCCTATCGCCAGTCTCGATGTACCTATTCTGAAAGGCAGCTCAGGTATTCTCGCCTTTACCGAGACAGAGACCGCCCGTCCACCAGAGTACACCTGCATCCGCTGCGGACGCTGCCTGGAGGCGTGCCCCTACTTCCTCAACCCATCACGGTTGGCACTGCTCAGTCGTAATCGTCGTTATGAGGAGACTACCGGATATCATGTAATGGACTGCGTAGAGTGTGGAGCCTGTAGCTACTCCTGCCCCTCTAACATCCCTATTGCTCAATTGATTCGTACTGCAAAGGATAATTTGAGGCAGCATCCAGTTCAGGACGCTGCATGAACAGTTACCTTGTCTACAACAGAGTAAGACTATCTCTACCGACAACAAAATGATAAAAAGAGACCCCGACCTACTTTTACAATCGGCCCCACTGCTTAAACAAAAGCTAAGCATACCAACTGCAATGCGTGATGTGCTTCTGGCACTACTACCTGCACTGCTGGCAGGCATCTGGTACTTTGGCCTCAGCGCATTGCTGGTGGTGGTTGTCACCATTCTCGGTGCGATGATGACCGAATGGGCCTTTACTCCAAAACATCAGCGCAGTATGGCTCTGAGTGATGGCAGTGCGCTATTAACCGGTGTATTACTGGGGATGACACTGCCCCCCGCCCTGCCACTGTGGATGGCGTGGATTGGTGGTGCTGTCGCAATTGGTCTTGGAAAAACACTTTGGGGTGGTCTCGGAAACAACCTTTTCAACCCTGCTATTGTCGGTCGCGCCTTTCTGCTCGGCACCTTCCCCATTGCGATGACCACCTGGCATGTCGCCGCTGGCCCCGATCAATTCTTCAATCTCTACTCCAGCACCCTGGCCCTCCCTTTTATGCAGGTCCCACCTATACCCCAGGGCACCCTCTCTGCCTCCGGCGGAGGCATTCACCTTGTGGATGGAATGAGTGCAGCTACCCCACTGGGTTTAATGAAGTTTGAACAGACCGGTACGCCTATATTCTCCTTGATGTTTGGCAACACCGCCGGTTCTCTGGGTGAGACCAGTGGCCTGCTGTTGATACTGGGTGGACTCTATCTGTTGGTTCGACGCGCGCTGGAATGGCGCATCCCTCTGGCGATCTTCCTCTCTGCCGGGGTCTTTACCCTGCTGTTACAACAGATTGATCCACTACGCTTCCCGGACATCTACTTCACCCTTTTTTCTGGCGGCATGTTGCTGGGGGCAATCTACATGGCGACCGATCCGGTCACCTCTCCGGTCACACCGAAGGGGGCATGGATCTTTGGTATCGGGATTGGACTGCTGATCGTGTTGATCCGCAACTTTGGCGGCCTGCCCGAAGGGGTGCTCTACGCGATCCTCTTGATGAATGCCGCTACTCCGCTGATCAACCGCTACACCCAGCCCCGCATATTTGGCAGAAGTGTCGGCAGGAGTGCGAAATGAGTGCGCCAGTAGAGATAAAAGAACCCTCCTCCTTTCGCCTCGCCTCAACCCTGGCAATCGCAGGGCTGATCTCCGGTGTCGCTATTGTGGCAGTCTATGAGGCAACCCTGCCCACCATCACCCACAACAAGGCAGAGGAGTTAAAGGCTGCAGTATTTAAGGTGCTCCCCGAAGTGACTGAGATGCGCAAATACCAGTACGAGAACAATAGCCTGCGATTCCGTACTGAAGAGGGCAGCGATGACCAGACCCTCTATGGTGGCTACAGCCAGCAGGGAGCATTCGTCGGCTATGCCATCCCCAGTGCCGGTCCTGGCTTTCAGGATACCATCGGTATACTCTACGGCTACATTCCGGAACAGCGCAAGGTGGTGGGAATGGAGATTCTGGAGAGCCGCGAAACACCGGGACTGGGTGACAAAATCTACAAGGATCTCTACTTTGTCTCCAATTTTGAGAACCTCTCCATTGATCCTGAGATTATGGTGGTGAAGAAAGGGCTGCGTGATGAACCGCATGAGGTGGATGCCATTACCGGCGCAACCATCTCTTCCAAGGCAGTGGTGCGTATCATTAATGAGGGGAACCAGCGCTGGATTCATAAAATTCCAACCCACGGGATTCCACTCCCGGAACAGAAAGGAGCGGAATAATGGCAACACCCAGCAGCCCTTATGAAGAGATGATGAAAGGCCTGTGGCGAGACAACCCTGTTTTTGTTCAGGTGCTCGGCATGTGTCCAATGTTGGCGGTCACCAATACTGCAGTCAATGCTCTGGCAATGGGGCTAGCAACACTGTTTGTGCTGGTTGGCTCCAGCTTTCTGGTTTCAGTGATGCGCAGCCTGATTCCCAAGCAGGTACGGATCTCCAGCTACATCATCATTATCGCCACCTTTGTCACCATCATTGACTACAGCTTGTTGGCAGTTTTTCCCAAGATCCACAAAGAGCTGGGAGCGTTTATCCCGTTGATTACCGCCAACTGTCTGATCCTCGGACGGCAAGAGGCCTTCGCCTCACGTAACAGTGTCGGCTATGCGGTGATGGATGCTATCGGCATGTCGGTCGGGTTCCTCTTTGCGCTGCTGGCTCTCGGCAGTGTGCGTGAAATTCTGGGGGAAGGGGCACTATTTGGCTTTAACCTGTTTGGCCCTAACTTTGAACCCTGGATCATCATGATTCTGCCTCCAGGAGGATTCCTGACACTCGGATTGATTCTGCTATTCTTCAATTGGATTACCGAGAAGCGCAAACAGGCACAGATTGAGTATCAACTGGCTGAGGAGCGTGCATCATGACCGACGCAGCCCTACAGAACTTCCTCTGGATCTTTATCAGCGCACTGCTGGTCAATAACTTTGTACTCGCCTACTTCCTCGGCCTATGCCCCTTCTTAGGTGTCTCAGGCAAGCTGGAGACCTCGGTACGCCTTGGCGGTGCCACCACCTTTGTACTGATCATCACCGCCATCTGTGCCTGGGCACTCAACACCTATATTTTGCCCCACGCCCCCTACCTGCGGCTGATCAGTTTTATTGTGGTGATCGCCAGTACTGTGCAGTTTATCGAGATGTTGATCAAGAAGCTGAGCCCTTCCCTCTTCCGCTCACTTGGTATTTTTCTACCACTGATCACCACCAACTGTGCAATTCTGGGTTTGGCAATCTTCGCCACCAACCGCGAATATGGTCTATTGGAGAGTTTTATCTATGCCCTCGGTGCCGGTGGTGGTTTTACTCTGGCATTGGTATTGATGGCTGGCATACGAGAAGAGACTGAGCTGACCGATGTACCGACCCTGATTCAAGGCACCGCCTTTAATCTGATTATTGCGGGTATCCTCTCCATGGCATTTATGGGGTTTGCAGGGTTATTCAGTTCATGAATCATCTACTTGCTATTCTTGCACTGGTCGCCCTGCTATTCGGCTGGGTGCTGTTTCAGGAGTGGCTCAAACGCAGAGACCCTGAACAGTTCGGCTACAAGCCAGGTTGTGGTGCCTGTGGCAGCAAGGGAAGTTGCTCCACATCCACAGAGAGACAACAGGTAACATTGAAGATAGGAAAACTATGAGTCTACAGTCCAGAAAAATTGCACTCGTCGGTGGTGGCCAGATTGGTATCGCACTGGCATTGATGATCACCCAAAAGGACCACGCTGAAGTGGTTATTGTCGATCTCCCAGGTATGGTCGATCAGATCAAGGGTAAAGCGCTCGATATCATGGCACTACGTCCCCATGCTGGTGTGGATGTAGAGATTACCGCTACCAGCGACTATACCGAGATTGCTGATGCTGAGGTGGTCATCATCACTGCGGGTGTCCCCCGTAAGGCCGGTATGAGCCGTAATGATCTGCTGGAGATCAACAGAGGGGTGATTGAGTCTGTTGCCAAACAGGTAGCCAGACATGCGCCCAACGCCTTTGTGGTGCTCTCAACCAACCCTGTAGACACCATGTGTCAGATCTTCCATAAACATTCCGGCTTTCCAAAAAATCGGGTCATCGGCCTCTCAGGCGCACTCGATAGTGGACGTTTCCGTCTCTTTATTGCGATGGAGACCCGCTTCTCAGCCAAAGATGTCTCTTGTATGGTGATGGGGGGACATGGCCCGGCAATGATCCCGCTAACCCGTACCGCCACCGTAGGCGGTATTCCCATCCAGACCCTGCTGTCTGAAGAGAAGATTGAGGAGATTGTTGAACGTACCCGTCATGCCGGCACCGAGATCGTACAGCTACTGGGCCACGGCAGCGCCTATATCAGCCCCGCCTCTGCAATCATGGAGATGGTCGAGGCTTATCTCTACGATAAAAAACGTCTCATCTCATCCTCTGTGCTGTGTGAAGGCGAGTATGAGATCAATGACTGCTTTATTGGTGTACCGTGTGTGATTGGGGTGGGTGGCGTAGAACGGATTGTAGAGATGGAGTTAACCGAGGGTGAGCAAAATCAGCTCAACCACAATTATCAGATTCTTCAGGAGAACCTGCAGAAGCTAGATGACCTCTGAATAAGTACTCCAGCTACACAAGATTGACGGGGATAACACTATCGAGTAGATACCCTTCTCTGGAAGAAATATTGCCCGCTGTTATCTACACCGGACTCTGCTGCACGTTGCTTCGAGTCTGTTTGTGTACTGCTATTGATGTTGCTATTCAGAGAAGCCATTTGACCACCTGGTGCTGGAGATTCCGTAGCCACCGTTTTCTTCACCTTGCTCCATCCAATCGCTCCTTGCGCACGCTCAATGTGGTGGGTATTGACCCCACGAAAAGGGGTGATGGTATTGTGCTTTGAGTTAGAGCGAGTCACACTCTGCTGCTGCTTTTCCTGCGGTTGTGCTGCAGTGGATGATGGCGTAGTACGACTCCCTTTCTGTTGGGCGGGTGCTGGAGAGCGCATCTGTTTTGAGGTTCCCGCCTGAGCAGATACTGAAGCCATTTCAGGGGCTGAATTCGGTACTAACTTTGAGACCGGTACAGAGACATGCTTCACCGTCCGAACAACAGACGTTGGTTCCTTTTGGGTCTCTGCCCCAACCGGATTCTTTTGTAAAAATGAATACACATTCATCGCAAATCCGGCAAGTGAAAAAAAGTCCATTCTATTCTCCTAATACTCTCTTACTTCGTCACACAATTTTTCCAACTGTTCATCATCCAGCGGCACATTCATCGCCAATCGCACCTCATACACATCATCCGCAATAGGTTGTACCGAGACCACATAGGCTCCCCGAACCAGCGCATCGACATCAATCTTGAGGCGATCACTCTTCACTGTCTGTCCTGAGACTGTCGTTGCCCCCTTCAGACGAAAGCCATAAACCTGTTCCGCCATCGTTTGGTAGGCATCCCGTTTAGCTGATTGAATGGCAATCAATTGACGCTGACCTACAGAGGCCCACTCTTCCGTTGAGGTTCCGAAACCAACCGAGGTAAAACGCTTGGTCTGAATCTCACCATATACATCACTGCAAACCTGACTCCAGGCGGGTGATAGACCTCCCAGCAGGGAGATCAACATCATGATATGTACTGTTTTCAATGATATTGCTTTTAATGAATCTGTCTAAAAAATGGCTCTCTCAATGTCTGGAGCAAAAGCTATGCCACAAAAAAACCGTAGCCCTGTTGATAGGGCTACGGCTGTATAAAGAAAACAGAAAGTGAATTAAATCACTTTAGAAAAACGCTGCTCACTCTTTTCACGCAGGTAACGGTCAAACACCATACAGACGTTGCGGATCAGCAAGCGCCCTGCCGTCGCTACGGTGATACTCTCTTCATCCATTGTCACCAGGCCATCCTTTACCATCACCTTCAGCTCTTCCAGCTCTGTCGCAAAGTACTCGCTGAATTTGATATTGTTACGCTGTTCGATATCAATGAAGCGGAGGCGGAAATTACAGATCAGTTCAGTGATAACATCCCTGCGCAAGATATCATCAACATCCAACTCTACGCCACGGAAGACCGGCAACTGCTGTTGATCAATCGCTGCGTAGTACTCTTCTGTAGTCTTCAGATTTTGTGAGTAGGTGTTTCCGACCACACCGATGGAGGTGACCCCGACACCAATCAAATCGCAATCTCTGTGGGTAGAGTAGCCTTGGAAGTTACGATAGAGGGTCCCTTCACGCTGTGCGACTGCCAGCTCATCATCCGGTAGTGCAAAGTGATCCATACCAATATAAAGATATCCTGCTTCAGAGAGCTGTTGATTGGTACGCTGTAAAATCTCCAGCTTGCGGTCAGGTGTAGGCAGATCATCTTCATTGATCCGACGCTGTGGTTTGAACAGTGTCGGAAGATGGGCATAATTGAATACAGAGAGACGGTTAGGGCGTACTTCCAATACCTTTTCGACGGTCTTCTGGAAGCTCTCTACTGTCTGATGTGGCAAGCCATAGATCAGATCAACGCTAACCGATTTGAAGCCATTGTCTCGAGCTGCATGAAGGACATCAAAGGTCTCCTCTTCTGTCTGCATACGGTTAACCGCTTTCTGCACCACCGGATCAAAGTCCTGCAGACCCAGACTCATGCGGTTGAACCCCAGCTCGCGCAGCAGTGCCACGGTCTCTGCCGTTGCCTCACGGGGATCGATTTCAATCGAATACTCACCCTCATCATCATCTCGCAAGGTGAAATGTTTACGCGTGGTATCCATCAAACGACGAATTTCATCATGGTTGAGGAAGGTCGGTGTACCTCCACCCCAGTGGAGCTGTTCTACTACACGAGAGCGGTCAAATAGTGCCCCTTGAAGCTCCAGCTCTTTACTTACTCGATCCAGATAGGGTGGCGATTTGGTACGATCTTTGGTCGCAATCTTATTACAGCCGCAGTAAAAACAGACGGTATCACAAAACGGAATGTGGAAGTATAGGGAGAGTGGGCGTAATGGATCTTCCTGGTTGGTACGTTCAACAACCGCCTTGTACTCTTCCGGGCCAAATCCATCATGAAACTGGACCGCTGTCGGGTAGGAGGTATAGCGCGGTCCCGCCTTGTCATAACGGCGAATCAGCTCCATATCAAAAGTGAGTATCTGTTCCATGATCACCATTTACCTCTATTTAAACAGTCCGGAAGTCGCTTTACACGGTCTGACATTACAATTAATAACAGCATCAATCAACACCATTTAAGTGTGTGTGATTAATAACTTGAAGAAGATACTTAAAAGGAATAAATGCCAGTGGAAGTGGATCAATTGTTGCAATAAACGAGAGTGGCGGACCACCAAACTGGTGTGTACCAGCCTCAACCTCTTGCTTCAACTGTTTCAACTCCTCTTCAATCGGCCCAATCAAATGGGCAGACTGCTGCATATAATCGCCATCAAACTCGATTGAGTAGCGCATCTCTTCCACTTCGATCAGCGCCTCCTCAATCTGACGCTTGAACTCGTCCATGGTCTCAATCTGAATCACCATTCTGCTATTCATACTCTGTTTACTTCCTTTTTCACACCCTCAACAGTGTGCTCATTATTGTTGACTGATTCGCCGTTCCTGCTCTTTACGAAACAGCGACTGATGCGTGTGTAAGGTAACATGATCCACGACAAAAACACCGTGCCCTCCTCGCTCAAATTCAACCCATGTCCAGGGGACTTGTGGAAATAGCTGCTCCAGAGCCACTCCACTATTACCAACCTCGACAATCAACACCCCTTGCTCGTGCAAGTGGGCTCCTGCTTCCAGCAGTATCTGCACCACCAGATCCAGCCCATCCTCACCCGCCTCCAGCCCCATGCGCGGTTCTGCATGGAACTCCGCAGGCATTGAACCCAGATCCTGTTTGTCTACATAAGGCGGGTTACTGATGATCAGGTCATACTTCTTTCCACCCAAAGCGGCGAACAGGTTGGAGTGAATCAGGCGTACCTGTTGCTGTAGTCCATAACGTTCAACATTACGTGCAGCAACCACCAGTGCATCGGTCGAAAGATCAATTGCATCCACCTTTGAATCAGCAAATTCAACTGCGGTAGCTATTGCAATACAACCACTTCCTGTACCTATTTCAAGTATTGAATGAACAGATAACGGATCAACCCAAGGAGAAAACTGCTGTTCAATGAGTTCTGCAAACGGTGAGCGCGGAATCAACACCCGCTCATCTACATAGAAAACCATTCCGCCAAATGAGGCTTCATGAATCAGATAAGGAAGAGGTATCCGTTGTGTGACCCGCTGCTTGAATTTATCTGCCAGGCAGTGGCGCTCTGCCAACAGCAACTTGCCCTGCAACAGTGAGTCCGGGCAGTTCAGCGGCAGATTGAGCTGTCGAAGCACCAACTGTATCGCTTCATCCAACGCATTATCGGTGCCATGACCAAAATAGAGCTCCCCGGCAGCTTCTGAGCGGGCCATGACAGAGGCACCCCAACGAATATAGTCCGTTGGGGTGGTCAGGGTCTCCTCAAGTTTCGTAGGATCAAACATGCGAAGTCAGGTATTCTGCCAGAAATAGCACGGAACAGCCGCAGCCGACTTAGCTTCTACTAAGATTAAGCTTCCTGCTCTTGAATCTGCTTACGTACATCATCCATATCCAGCTCTCTGGCCTTGGCAACCAAATCCCTCAAGCCTTCAGCGGGCACCATACCAGCCTGGGAAAAAATCACGATCTGCTCCCTGAAAATCATCAAGGTCGGAATCGAACGGATCTGGAAATGGCCTGCAAGATCTTGTTGATCTTCGGTATTTACCTTGGCAAAAACCACATCCTCAATCTCTTCTGAGACCGCTTCATAGATTGGCGCAAAACTCTTACAGGGACCACACCAGGGTGCCCAAAAGTCAACAACCACGATATCGTTGTTAGTGATTGTATCTTCAAAATTTTTATGATCTAGCTCTACTGCGCTCATCTCATTTCCTTTGTTAGTCGTTATACCCATCTACCCCGCCTTACGGCCTGAGCAGATAATCATTCCGGTATTCTACCATCCTCTATCTTTGAATAAACCCCTACGCTGACAGGTAGTAGAATACAAAACGTCCATTCTCAATATCGATCTTCAAATCGGCCCCATGGTTGATACCAAAATCAACATAACCGGGAATGGCACTCTCTTCATGGCACTCTGAGGCGTGCTGCGGGGACTCAAAGTCCCGATCCCGGTCATACCATGAGAGCAACATCACCATTTCCAGACGTCGTTCTGCCTCACCATCTGCAACCGCTTTAGCGGCATTGAAGTCAGCCAGCGGGGTAACCGGATGAATCTCCAGGGTCGTCGGCTCTTGCAGCGGTTCACGCGGTGTTGCCGGACAGCTCTCGCTACCCTCTTGTGCCGTTTCTGAGGTAATTAAATTACCATCAACTTCTTGAATTTTCATTGTATTGTTATCTCTGTCAAAGGACGAGGGCAGCAGTCTCCAGGGTACCAGTTTAGCCACCAACGGCAGCAGCAGCGCCCCACCCGGCAACATAAAGATACCAAAGGCCGGTACCGTACGCGCCACATCTTTTGCCTGTTCAATGGCATCTTTGCGCTCCTGCTCACTGGTCTTCTGCCCCAAAGATATTTTTCGCAGAGTATTGAGCATCTCTCCGGTCTCCTGCACCTCTATCCAGCTTTTCACACTGACATCCTTAAAGACCGCAATAACCGCCTCCGGGTCGCGGATTTTATCCGCCGTTAACCGCAAAACCTCACGGGTTTTGGTCACAATCTTGATCTCGTTGAGCATCTGTCTACTTTTTCTTGGGACGGAAGATCTTGACCGTCTCCGATTCTAGGTAAGCTCCCTCAATCAGATCAATACAGTATGGAATCGCTGGAAACAGCTCATCCAGCGTCTCTGCTATTGCTGAAGGCTTTCCGGGCAGATTAACAATCAGGCTGTTACCACGAATTCCCGCCGTCTGTCGTGAAAGGATCGCAGTCGGTACATACTGCAAAGAGATTTGTCGCATCAACTCCCCAAAACCGGGCATCATTTTTTCACACACGGCCTCAGTTGCCTCTGGTGTTACGTCCCGCAACGCAGGCCCGGTGCCTCCGGTCGTCACAATCAGACAGCAGCCCTCTTGATCAGATAACTCTCTCAAGGTCTCTTCAATACCGGACTGATCATCGGCTATAACCCGTGCTACCGGCTCCCACGTGGAGGAGAGGTTATTTTCAAACCACCCCTGTAGTGCCGGTCCGCCCAGATCCTCATATTCCCCCCGGCTGGCACGATCAGAAACCGTTACGATACCTATTTTGGCTAAATCACCCATTCAATCAACTCACTTTTTTATTTTCAGGTTTAATCTTGACGATGCAATCACCACAAGGTGCAGCACTCGACACTCAATTTTTCCGATTCTATAACAAATTATCACAATCCCAAGTTGAAAAAGTGAGATCTATCCCAATATCTCCTATCTAATTTAAACCAACTCAGAGAAAATGAGTTCGATACAACTATAAGAACAATCACTATCACTATGAGCAATGACTTTGAAGATGAGATGGAATTCCTGAATGAAGAGGGTGAGGTGGAGGTTGAGATAGAGCTATCCCCCTCCTCAGACCTGGCACTCCCTTCTGACAGCCTCCCCAAACAGATCTATCTGCTGCCACTCTCTGAGCGCCCCTTTTTTCCAGCACAGACCCAACCGCTATTGATGAATGGTCAGCCATGGATGGACACGGTGCGCAAAATTGGTGATACGGACCAGCATATGGTGGGATTGTTTATGACTCAACCTCATGAGTCTGAGTTCGCAGCCCCCGATGATTACGTAGAGATTGGCACCATAGCTCGTATGCACCACCCGATGAAGCAGGAGGGGAAGATCCAGTTTATTGCTGAAGGTATGCAACGTGCCCGCATTGTGCGCTGGATCTCCGAGACCCCTCCCTACCGTGTTGAAGTGGAGTACCTCAAACAGACCAGTCCGGGCAAAAAGAGTGAAACCAAGGCCTATGCAATGGCGATCATCAACACTCTGCGCGAACTGATCCCACTCAACCCGCTCTATGGTGAGGAGCTACGCTTCTTCCTCGACCGTTTCAGCCCCAATGAACCCTCAGCACTGACTGACTTTGCAGCCAGTCTGACCACCGCCACTCCAGAGGAGCTGCAGAAGGTACTGGAGACTCTGAACATTCGTCGTCGCATGCAGCAGGTACTACAGTTACTCAAGAAGGATCTGGAAGTTGCCAAGTTGCAGAGCAAGATTCGCGATAACGTTGAAGACAAGATGGATGATCAGCAACGTAAATTCTTCCTCAAAGAGCAGTTGAAGGCGATCCAGAAAGAGCTGGGGATTGCCAAAGATGACCGTACGGCTGATCGGGATCGCTTTATGGAGCGTATCGAAAAGCTCACCATCCCGGAAGCCGCCATGAAAAAGGTCGATGATGAGATGGAGAAGCTGGGGATGCTGGAGACCGGATCCCCGGAGTATGCTGTCACCCGCAACTACCTGGACCAGATCACCGCTCTCCCCTGGGGTATCCACTCCAAGGATAAGCTGGATCTACGTCGTGCCCGCAAAATTCTGGATCGCGATCATGACAGTCTAGAGGATGTCAAAGACCGTATCATTGAATTCCTTGCCATCGGTAAACTACGCGGCGAAGTGAATGGTTCTATTTTACTGCTAGTGGGCCCTCCTGGTGTAGGCAAAACTTCAATTGGTAAGTCAGTGGCTGATGCGCTGGGCCGCAAGTTCTACCGCCTCTCGGTGGGAGGTATGCGTGACGAAGCTGAGATTAAAGGACACCGCCGCACCTATATCGGCGCTATGCCCGGAAAATTCATTCAGGCAATCCGCGAGGTTGAGACCCAAAACCCCATCATCATGCTCGATGAGATCGACAAGATCGGCGCCTCTTATCATGGTGATCCCGCCTCAGCACTGCTGGAAGTACTGGACCCGGAACAGAATGTCGAGTTTCTCGACCACTATCTGGATGCTCGTTTCGACCTCTCCAAGGTGCTCTTTATCTGTACCGCCAACCAGCTGGACACCATTCCAAACCCGCTGCTAGACCGTATGGAGACCATTCGACTCTCCGGTTACATCTCTCAGGAGAAAG
This sequence comes from Gammaproteobacteria bacterium, assembly GCA_013349825.1. GTDB lineage: Bacteria > Pseudomonadota > Gammaproteobacteria > Thiopontia. The sequence continues at coordinate 26,376 of DUYW01000021.1, forward strand.
TGCAGATTGCCAAGCACCACCTCTGGCCACGCCAGATGGAGAAGAGCGGCATCAAAATGAGCCAGATCAAAATCAGTGATGCAGCACTGCGCTCGGTGATTGATGGCTATGCCCGTGAGTCCGGTGTGCGCAATCTGGAGAAGCAGTTAGGACGTATCATCCGCAAAATTGCGGTCAAAATCGTCAATGGTAAAAAAGGCCCGTTTAAGGTCAACATCAAAGATGTTACTGAATTCCTCGGCCAACCCATCTTCACCAGCGAGAAACCCTACCGGGGGGTCGGTGTTGTAACCGGGCTGGCCTGGACCGCAATGGGTGGAGAAACTCTCACCATAGAGGCTACCAAAGTCCACTCCGACAGTCGCGGCTTTAAACTGACCGGACAATTGGGTGATGTGATGCAGGAGTCTGCCTCCATCTCTTACAGTTATATCACCGCCAACCTGGCACGCTATGGGGGCAAGGCTGATTTCTTCGACAAGAGCCATGTCCACCTCCATGTGCCTGATGGTGCCACCCCAAAGGATGGCCCCAGTGCCGGAATCACCATGGGTATTGCACTGCTCTCACTGGCACGTAAGCGCAAAATCAATCGTGCTCTGGCAATGACCGGTGAACTCACCTTGACCGGGCGTGTGCTACCGATCGGTGGAGTACGTGAAAAGACAATTGCTGCCCGCCGCCAAAACATCAAGGAGCTGATTTTCCCCGCTGAAAATGAGAAGGACTTCAATGAGCTACCGGACTATATTCGTGAAGGTATCAACCCCCATTTTGTCAGCCATTTTGACGAAGTGGCGAAAATTGTCTTCGAAAAATAGTACCTACAGTCCACCATGCCCAAGATTCTGATCATCCACAACCTCAGCCCGGAGCAGCTGAAACGCCTTGGTGTAACTCAGTGGCCAATCCCCTACTCATAGACTCATGTCCCTATTACAACTACAAGATATTCAGCTCGCCTATGGCGACCTCCCCCTGCTCGACCATGCCAACCTCATCATTGAGAAGGGGGAACGGCTCTGTCTCGTCGGTAGAAACGGTACCGGTAAATCGACGCTGCTCAAGGTTATTGCCGGAGAGGCGATCCCCGAAGATGGCAAGATTGAACGCGGTACAACCCGTATTTCACGATTAAAGCAGGAGGTTCCCAAGGGGACCCACGGTACCATCTATGATGTCACTGCTGAGGGAGTTGGAGAGATCGGCACGCTGATTGCTGAATACCACCACCTGATTGTGCAAATGGCAACCGACCATAGCGACACTTTGCTCAATAAGATGGCTGCTGTTCAGCAGAAGATTGAGAATGCCAATGGCTGGTCGATCCAGCAACAGATTGAGACCACCCTCTCAAAGATGGGGCTGGAGCCGGAAGAGGAGTTTTCGAGCCTGTCCGGAGGGATGAAACGCCGGGTACTGTTAGCACAGGCGCTGGTACAGAGTCCTGACCTACTGCTGCTCGATGAGCCCACCAACCATCTTGATATTGAATCTATTCAATGGCTTGAGGACTTCCTCATCAACAGCCAGACCACACTGCTCTTTATTACCCATGACCGCCAGTTCCTGCGCCGCCTTGCTACCCGCATCATTGAACTGGACCGTGGCATCCTCTCTGACTGGCCTGGAGACTACGATACCTACCTCTCACAAAAAGAGAAAGCGTTAGAGGAGGAGGCACGCAACAACGCCCTCTTTGACAAGAAGCTGGCTCAGGAAGAGGTGTGGATTCGACAAGGAATCAAAGCTCGTCGCACCCGTAACGAGGGGCGTGTTCGTGCACTGAAAAAATTGCGTGAAGAGCGCAGTGAACGCCGTAACCGTAGCGGTAATGTGAAGATGGCCACTCAACAGACAGAATCCTCTGGCAAGAAGGTGATCCGCACTAAACATATTCGCCATAGCTATGATGGTGTCACCCTGATTGATGATCTCACCGTAGCCATTCAACGCGGTGACCGCATCGGCATTATCGGCCCCAACGGAGTTGGTAAGAGTACCCTGCTTCGAATTCTATTGGGAGAGACCGAACCCGAGCAAGGCAGCGTCGATCATGGTACCCGACTACAGATCGCCTATTTTGATCAACTGAGAAATCAGCTACGGGAGGATCAAACGGTACAGGATAGTGTCGCTGACGGGAGTGACAACATCACGATCAATGGAAAAACCAAACATATTATCAGTTACCTGCAAGACTTCCTCTTCTCCCCGCAACGTGCCCGTAGCCCCGTCAGTACTCTTTCGGGAGGGGAACGCAATCGACTGCTGTTAGCTCGTCTCTTCTCCAAACCCGCCAATTTATTGGTGATGGATGAACCGACTAATGATCTGGATGTCGAGACTCTGGAGCTTTTGGAGGAGCTACTACTGGAGTATGAGGGGACGCTCCTGCTGGTGAGCCACGACCGTGCCTTTATCAACAACGTCGTAACCAGTACTTTGGTATTTGAAGGCAACGGCATAATCAACGAATATGTGGGCGGCTACGATGAGTGGGTTCGCCAACGTAAAGAGGACTCTTCTCAACCCACAACTTCTGCCCATAAAAGCCCTCCAGCCAGTCAGGCGCAAGCGCAAAAGAGCGGTCGAAAAAAGTTAAGTTACAAAGAGAAACAGGAGTTGGAGTCGCTCCCCAAACAGATTGAAACACTCGAAGAGGAGCAGCAGCAACTACAGCAAAAGCTGGCTGATCCTGACTTTTACAAAAATGGGGGTGATGGAGTCACTAAGAGCAGCGAACGCTTGCAACAGATTGAAACTCAATTGAGTACCGACTATGCGCGCTGGGAGACTCTTGAGGAGATGGAAAATGGATGAGTCCAACATAGTACAGAATGTAGTACAGCGAGTGGATGAGGTTGAGAGTCGACTTGCCTTCCAGGATGACCATATTCAGCAACTCAATGACATTATTACCAAACTGCAACTGGAGGTGATGACACTCCATGAGCGTCTCTCGCACTCTGAACGGCGCCTTCAGGAGCTAACCCCTTCACTGCTTAAACCTCTCGAAGAAGAGACACCTCCCCCCCACTATTGACGGAGCACTTTGGCCAGGCTCTCCAACTCGTCAGAGAGACCCTGCTGCTGTCCTTGTGAATTTTTAACTGCACGCTTTAATATCCTGAGCTGCTGCTCAAAATGGGTATCTCTCCTCTTCTGCAGCTCCAGCTCGCGCTGTAGCGAAGCAATTTTCTGAAACAGTTGCTCTCGATCCAGCTTCGTCTGCTTGGTCACCACCACGGGGCGTTGAGGGTCTGCAGAAAAGAGATAACTCAAATCTTCTCTCAGAAAACGCACCCCCTCCAGCAGATAAAAAGAAAATTTCTTCAGTGGCGACTCTGTTTTTATTGCCATTACGCTCTCCTTTCACACCATTACAGACACCATCCAACCACACTCACCGATCATGCTATGATCCGTCTCAACCATTCTGAATGCAACACCCATCATCATTGCAGAGATCTACTGATGACTCAATCAACAGCTACTGACCGTATCAAGATAGAACCTCAGTGGAAAGCGGTACTACTGCCAGAATTTGAACAGCCCTATATGCAAGCATTACGTCAGTTCCTGCTACAGCGTAAACAGCAGGGTGCGACCATCTACCCCCCTTCCGAGCTGTGGTTCAATGCCTTTAACCATACTCCGTTTGACCAGACCAAAGTGGTGATCATTGGGCAAGACCCCTACCACGGACCAGCTCAGGCCCATGGACTCTGCTTCTCCGTACAAGCCGATGTAAAAATTCCCCCTTCACTGCTCAATATCTATAAAGAGTTAGCCACTGATCTTGGGATTGAGAACCACATCGGTACACTGACACCATGGGCCGACCAAGGGGTCCTGTTACTCAATGCTGTGCTGACGGTTGAAGCGGGCTCTGCGGGCGCTCATCAGGGCAAGGGGTGGGAGACCTTTACCGATACTGTGATTGACCACCTCAACCGTGAACGCGAACATCTGGTCTTCATCCTCTGGGGAAGCTATGCACAAAAAAAGGGGGCTCGTATCGATAATAATCGGCATTTGATCATTCGCTCTCCTCACCCCTCCCCGCTGTCTGCACACCGGGGTTTCTTTGGCAGCCACCCCTTCTCACAGACCAACCACTACCTGACTAAACAGGGGCTTACCCCGATTGAGTGGCAGCTCTAAAGAGGCTGTTAACGCTGGAGCAATAGCGCATCTATCTGCCGCACCGCTCGATTCATAAAATCAGCTCTCAAAGTGGTAGGGTATGATCAGTGGCGTGTGTCTGCTCCGACTCAGAGCGATCTCTAAGATAGATGGTGGTGCTTGGCTTTAAGATATAGCTTCCTCTGGAGTGCTCTGACTCGCTCTTTCGAGCTGGGTGATGTTTCTAGCTTCATGCAATCATCTTGAGCCTTTTACTCTTCGGTTAGCGTGAACAAAGTAGGGGCCCTTTCCTC
>DUYW01000022.1 GCA_013349825.1 Gammaproteobacteria bacterium
ATATTCTCTCCGTTACAAAAGGGGGGACGGCACAACAGACCGGTTCGGATGAGATTGAGCTGCTGGTGGTTTATCAGAAAGAGGCTAAGCAGGCAAAAGTGCTGGCAGACAAGCTGAGAAAAACAACCAAAAAAATTAATCGTCGTAAGGTTGTTGTGACCGAAATTTCGGCAGGAAGCCTCTTTTCTCAGCAACACAGTGCAGGGATTTTCTTGTCCGAGAAGATCTCTTCTGCCATGTTCCGGGATATTTCAAACTATGCAATTACTCAGGGTGCACTGCTCTTCTCCTCCTTTGAAGGGGATGTTGAAGAGGGTGCGATGGTGGGGCTGGATGTGCGTTCGAAGATTCGCCCCTTCCTCAATTTGACCTCCCTGGAGCGGGCGGGACTGAAGATCAATCCGACATTGTTGCGGATGTGTCGAACGGTAGAAGAGAATTGAGAATGGAAATAGCCCTCTCTCATCGACGTCTGGTCGTTCGTGTAGCGCTGCTGGTGCTGTTGATGGGAGTCTTTATTCATGGCGCGATCTACCTTTTTCAGCAGAAGGTGATTGTTCCCCAAATGATGGAGAGTGAACAGACCAAGGCAGATGTGTTGCTGCAAGCCTATCTGCCGGTGATCGTGAATGCCGTGCAGTCTGGGGATGAACAGCAGATTCAACTGTTGGCGAGCCAGCTAGGGTTGGTAGAAAATCCAGTGACCGGGAATGTGTTACTGGATGGGCTCTCGATTGAGGCGATGGACGGGGACCTATTGGTCAATACTCTATCTGATCAGCAGTTGAACTCTTTTACCTCTGAGGCAATCCTCTTCTCATCCGGTGAGACCCGAGAGATGTTGGGGGTGGTGAAGCTTCACTATAGTCGAGAATTTTTTGATCTGCTGAACCGGGAGGCTTTGAGTAGCATTATGCAGCTCTCGCTCATGACCATTGCACTCTCGATACTGTTATTGATGGTGTTGGCGCACTACCTGAAACCACTGCAGATTCTGGCTGAATCACTCAAGGGGTGGGAGGTCGGGGGTAGCCCCTCACAGCTGCCGGATCTGCCCTCGTCGGCCAGTATGGAGATCTCACTGGTACACAGTGCGATGAGCCGACTGCTGGATGATCTTCATAGCTACCAGGTTTCACTGGAGCAGTTGGTCTTTGAACGTACCAAAGAGTTGGAGCAGGCCAACCAGACTCTGGAGGATGCCCACTACCGGGTCACTAATCAGAATCAGGCATTTGCTCGCTTAACCAAAGTGGATTCTGCGGACCTTCCATTGAAGGCCTCGCTGGAAGAGATCACAGAGGTGGCTGCAGCGACACTGGATATTGAACGCGTCAGTATCTGGCGATTTGTGGATGAGGGGAAGAGACTCTCCTGCGTTGATCTCTATCAGTACTCCGGGGATGCACACTCAAAAGAGGATGACCTGGATGTGGCGCACTATCCGCTCTATTTCAAGGGGATTCATGAAGAGCGCGCCTTGGTGATGTCAGATGCACAGGGTGATTCACGGATGGTTGAATTCGTGGAGGAGTATCTTGTTCCATTGCAGATTATTTCAATGATTGATGTACCCATTCGTACCAGCAATCTAACGATTGGTGTGGTCTGTTATGAAGCGGTTAATCAGTCCCGCTCATGGTCTGTTGATGAGGAGAATTTTGCAATTGCGGTGGCGGACTTTATCGCCCTGGCACTAGAGAGCGGTCAGCGCAGACAGGTTGAAGCCGATTTAAGAGACCATCGAGACCATCTCGAAGAGGTGGTTGAGTCACGTACTGCCGAGCTTCAGGTTGCCAATGAAAAGCTGAAAGAGGAGATGGTGGTGCGTGAGCAGTTGGAGAAGGCTGAGCAATACAACGCCTTCCAGTCAGGCATTGCCGAGATGAGTGCAACCATACTGCACAATATTGGTAATGCTGTTACCGGAATGCGTGGAAGCGTAGAGAAGAGCAGCAACTACCTCAGTGGCCTTACGAAAATTGCCCGATCTGTTGATGTAATGCATGAGCGTTTGCAAGACGGTACCCTGGAGACGGCTGCGGTGGTGAAGGGGTTAGGGCTGGTCTCGACCACCTTGACGCGCTACTCGGGAGAGGAGGGTATCCAGGGACAGCTCGACAAAATGGATAAAGGAATTTTCCATATCGGTGAGATCATCAATGTCTATCGCTCCTCCTCCAAGCTGGAGATTAACGCCAGCCGTTTCAACTTCATGACCATGCTGAAGGATAGTCTGCAGCTGATCCAGGACAAGTTTGATAAATATAATATTGAGTTGCAGATTGAGTGTCCCGCTGAGTTGGAGCTGACGATCCCCAGAAACCCGGCGATTCAGATGTTGCTAAATTTGGTGAAAAATAGTGTTGAAGCGATTCTTGAGCGGCGTAATCAGCAACCTTCACACCAAGGCAAGGTCACCATTGTGGTGAGAGAGTTGAGCAAGGATGAGATTACGCTTACCCTGACCGACAATGGCTGTGGAATTGATGCAGAGATGGAGAAGAAGATATTTTCTCATGGTTATACCTCTAAAAATTATGGTAGTGGTTATGGGCTACACTCGGCAGCAAACTTTATCAGTAGTATTCGAGGTGCCATACGGGCAGAGAGCGGTGGTGTAAACCAGGGGGCAACCATGCATTTAACACTGCCAAAAATTGATCAGCGAGAGAAACGGTTAGAGGGTGAAGAGAATGGCTAATGAGCCGTATAAGATACTGGTAGCGGATGATGATCAGGATGTTCTTGAGCACTACAGGCTGATTTTCGGCGTAGATGAGTTGGGTGGTGAGTTACAAGACCCCGAACTGGCAATACTGGACGATTTCCTGGATGAGCTGATGAAGGATAGTGATCTGTCGGAACAAGATAGTTCAGAAAATCCTGTCTCTCAATGGAAGGTTACTTTGGTCAGTCAAGGGATCGATGCAGTTCATGCGGCACAAAAAGCGGATGTAGAGCGCTCTCCATTTACCCATGCACTACTGGATATGAGAATGCCACTGGGCATGGATGGTTTACAGACAGCTATTCAGCTTAGAGCGATTGATCCGGAAATCCAGATTATTTTTGTCAGTGCCTACTTTGATTATCTGGAAGATGATCTCAGAAAGGCGTTAGGCGAGCGGTGGGAGTTTTTGCAAAAACCGTTTCAGAAGGAGTCTATCCTGGGTCTGTTGGTAAAGGCTGCCGGTTCTCCGGCCTCAGAATAGTGGAAGAGCTTAGCTATCAATCTGTAGCGGATGCATTGGGTCGGCTCACTGTCACCATGGATGGGGCAGAGATGCAGGGGGTCTTTTGTGGGCATCTGGCCTCTGCAGCCAGACGTGATGAAGCTGATTGGCTGAAAGAGTTGATCGGTGAGCGGGATGAGGCCAATCTGCAAGCGCGAGAAGATGTGTTGCTGATTGCACAGTTGTTGCGAGAGGTGACGCAACAGTTAAGTCGTAGAGAGCTACAGTTGCAGTTACTGCTTCCGGAAGAGGAGTTGCTACAGGTTCGAGCTGAAGCCCTGACCTCCTGGTGCGAAGGTTTTCTCTATGGGTACGGTGTCTCAACTGCACGTAATGCCAAAACAACAGAGAGTGAGCGTGAGTTTCTCCAGGATTTGATGGAAATTTCTAAACTTGAGGTGCCCGAAGAGGAGCCAACAGAGGACGATGAGTTGGATTTTTTGCAACTGGTTGAGCATCTGCGGATGGGGGCTATGCTGCTCTATGAAGAGCGTCATCCGCTATCAGACTCCTCTTCACCACTACTGCATTAATCGAGATGAACCAAAATGTCGCTTAAATCCTTTGCGCGGCATCGGGCCGCGTTTTTCCGGCAGATGGAAAAGCGTTCAATTGCGATTCTGCCTGCAGTACCACATGCTGTTCGAAATCGGGATGTGGAATACCCTTATCACCCGGAAAGTGACTTCTTCTATCTGACGGGATTTTCAGAACCCAATGCGATCGTGGTGTTGAAGCGGGAAGGGCAGCGACGTAGCTGGGTACTCTTCTGTCAGCCGCGCGATGCTGCGACGGAGCAGTGGGTTGGTGAGCGTATTGGTCTTAAGCGTGCAAAGTCTGAATGGGGGGCCACAGAGGCGTGGGCAATAGAGCAGTGGGATGAAAAGCTACCTGAACTGTTAACCGGAGCTGATCATCTCTACTTCAATTTAGGGGCGGGCCATGCGATTGAATCAACGCTGTTGGCACAGCTTCATCAGCTTCGTATGCGGAACCGATCAGCGCTCTGCTACCCTCAAAGTGTGCATACACTGGACCCACTGTTGCATGAAATTAGAGTGAGAAAATCAGTGGATGAACTGCATGCGATGCGTAGAGCAGCAGAAATCTCGGTAGAGGCGCACCGCCATGCGATGCGTGTTTGTCAGCCGGGGATGGGGGAGGGGCAGCTAGAGGGGGAGGTTCTCTATAGTTTTAGCCAACAAGGGTGCAGAACCGTCGCCTACGACTCGATTGTGGCGGGCGGTAATAACGCCTGTACGTTGCACTATATTCGAAATAGTGACTTATTAAAGGATGGGGATCTGGTGTTGATTGATGCGGGTGCGGAGTGGCAGGGATATGCCGCAGATATCACCCGTACCTTTCCGGTCAACGGTCGTTTTTCTGCAGCGCAAAAACAGCTCTATGAGATTGTATTAAAGGCTCAGCAGGCGGCCATTCGACAAGTGCGCCCAGGGCGTCGATGGGATGCCCCTCACCGTGCAGCGGTGCGAGTGATCACCAAAGGGCTACTTGAGTTGGGGATCTTGAAGGGTGAACTCAAAACCTTAATTAAGGAAGAGCACTATAAACCCTACTATATGCACCAGACAGGGCACTGGCTGGGGATGGATGTGCATGATGTGGGGCGCTATAAAGTGGGCGGGAAGTGGCGGCCATTGGAGCCGGGTATGGTGCTTACGGTCGAGCCGGGGCTCTATATTCCTCTGGGTTCCAAAGGGGTAACCAAACGTTGGCAAGGGATTGGTATACGTATTGAAGATGATGTTGTGGTGACTCAGGAGGGTTGCGAGATATTGACTGACAAGACACCAAAGACAGTTGCCGAAATCGAGCAGTGGATGGCGCTTTCAACCGATTAATTGCTTGCTGGCTCACCAATCTGACTTATCCAAAATTATTAGAGGCATCTTAAAATAATTCGATTGAATCTTGGGTATTGAAGACAGTAAAATCTGCCGTTCAGTTAGAGGTCGTGGGAGAGACTCCGTCATACGGAGCACCGAAGGCGCAACAGCCCGGAAACGCTCAGGTAAAAGGACTACGAACTCTGAGGACTTAAATTAATAAGTTCATGGCTGGCTCTGGAGAAGATCAACAAGATCTACCGAAGGGGAAGGCAGTGGTTTTGCCTAATCTCTCAGGTACCTGGACAGAGGGGTTCGTTTCGTAAGCTGCGGAGATGAACCAGGTACAGGAATATGGCAGAGCTAAAGAAAACAGTACTGAATGAGACCCACCATCAGGCCGGTGCGCGGATGGTTGATTTTTCCGGGTGGGAGATGCCACTCAATTACGGTTCCCAGGTTGATGAGCACCATCAGGTCAGAGAGAAGGCTGGCATGTTTGACGTCTCTCACATGGTCGTCACTGATCTATTCGGAACAGATTCTAAAAGCTACCTTCAGCGACTGCTGGCAAATGATGTTGCAAGGCTGAAGTCACCGGGTAAGGCACTCTACTCCTGCATGTTGAATGAGCAGGGTGGTGTGATTGATGATCTGATCATCTACTGGATGGGTGATGACCGATACCGCATTGTGACCAATGCAGCAACCCGAACCGTTGATCTGGCGTGGATGCAGCAACAGTTGTCCGGTCTGGATGCGCAGCTGCTTGAACAGCCAGAGGTGGCGATGGTTGCAGTGCAGGGGCCAGAGGCGCGTGAGGCTGTACTGGGATGGTTGAGTGAGAGTTCTCGAGAGATTGTGGAGTTGTTAGAGCGCTTTTTTGCGGTGGAGGTAAAAGAGGGGTTTATTGCCCGAACTGGTTATACCGGAGAGGATGGCTTTGAGGTGATGTTGGATGCTGCGGATGCCGTCTCCTTTTGGCAGGCAATGGTTGCTACCGGAGTCTTCCCCTGTGGGTTAGGGGCACGAGATACCTTGCGCCTGGAGGCGGGAATGATGCTCTATGGTTCAGATATGGACACAGACACCACTCCCCTGGAGTCTGCGTTAGGCTGGACCCTAGCGCTGGAGCCGGGAGATCGTGACTTTATTGGTCGCGGGCGCCTGGAGCAGCAGAAAAATGAAGGCGTAAAGCGGAAGCTGGTGGGGTTGTTGCTGGAGGGTAAAGGGGTGATGCGTAGTCACCAGAAGCTGTTGGTGGGAGATCGTGAGGTGGGGGAGATCACCAGTGGGGGCTTCTCGCCAACACTGAATCGTTCCATTGCAATTGCAAGAATTGCAGCAGATATTGTGGAAGGGTGTGAGGTTGAGATGCGGGGACGGAGAATTCCGGTATTAATCGGTCGTCCGCTGTTTGTGCGGGATGGGAAGCCTGTGAATATATAAGTAAAGGCACCAATGCAGGCATGTTTTGGATAGCAGTTTGCTTCTTTCTATGAAACGAAGTGTATTTAGATTGGATAAGGATAGAGACTATGAGTGAAATTCCAGCTGACTTGAAATATAGCAAGAGCCATGAGTGGGTTAGAGAAGAGGGCGGTATGATTACGGTGGGTATCACCGACCATGCACAGGAGTTGCTCGGAGATATTGTCTTCGTTGAGTTGCCTGAAGTGGGTGGTGAAATTGATTTGGATGGAGAGTGTGGTGTGATTGAGTCGGTGAAGGCAGCTTCAGACCTCTATGCGCCAATGGCTGGAGAGATTGTTGAGGTCAATGAAGCTCTGGCAGACTCTCCCGAGAGTATTAATGAGACCCCCTATGATGCGTGGGTCTTCAGGATCAAGCCGACCAGTAGTGATGCGCTGGAGCAGCTGTTGGATGCAGCCGCTTATACTGAGGTTGTAGAGGCTGAATAGCCTTTAGGAGCTTGTCGAAATTATGCCATTTATTCCCCATACTGAAGTAGAGACCCAATCGATGTTGGCATCGATTGGAGTGGAGCATATCGATAGCCTGTTTGAAGAGATCCCCCCCTCTCTTCGGGCATCACCCGTTGACCACCCGCTGGATGGTTTGAGCGAGATGGAAGTGGGACAGCTGATGAGGGAGCGGGCCACTGCAGATGATCATACCCTCTGTTTTGCCGGTGGTGGTGCCTATCAGCACCATATTCCAGCTGCTGTCTGGGAGCTGGCGACGCGTGGAGAGTACTACAGCGCCTATACCCCTTATCAGGCAGAGGCGAGTCAGGGCACACTACAACTGCTCTATGAGTATCAGTCGATGATGTCCAGCTTGATGGGAATGGAGGTTTCCAATACCTCGCTCTATGACGGTGCTTCAGCGCTGGCAGAGGCGGTATTGATGGCGGTTCGTTCCAATCGCAAGGCAAAATCGAAGCGAATCCTGATGCCTGTGACCGTTCATCCAATCTACCGAAAGGTCGTTAGTACACTGGTACGTCATCAAGATATTGATCTGGTTGAGCTGGAGTACAACAGTGCAACAGGAACAATTGACCCTGATTCTCTACAGCTGAGTGAGGAGGATCCGGGTTATGCGGCGCTGGTGATTCCGTTGCCGGGTTACTTCGGGACCCTGGAGGCGGTGCATAAACTCACAGACTGGGCACATGAACATGGAATGTTGGTAATTGCAACGGTCAATCCTGTCGCTATGGCAACGCTGACTCCTCCGGGAGAGTGGGGTGAAAAAGGGGTGGATATTGCTTGTGGTGAGGGGCAGCCTTTAGGGATTCCTCTCTCATCAGGAGGCCCCTATTTTGGTTTTCTCTGCTGCCGGCAGTCACTGGTTCGTCAGCTTCCAGGACGCTTGATTGGTCGAACCCGGGACCTGGAAGATCGCGAGGGATTTGCATTGACCCTGCAGGCGCGTGAGCAGCATATTCGACGCTCCAAGGCGACCTCAAATATCTGTACCAATCAGGGCTTGATGGTAACCGCTGCAACCATCTTTATGAGCTTGATGGGTGCGCGCGGATTGGAGCAGATGTCACAGGGGTCACACCTGAACACAGAGAAGTTGGCGCAGCGCATTACCGCAATTGAAGGTGTGAAACAGACCTTTAAAGTGCCCTTTTTTCATGAGCTGGTGGTGACGCTACCTCAGTCAGCGAGTGGGGTGCTGGAGCAGTTGGCGGCAGAACAGATTGTGGGTGGAATTGCGCTGCAGTCGCACTACCCGGAGTTGGAAAATGGCTTATTGATCTGTGCGACCGAGTTACGGACAGATGCTGAGATCGACCATTTTGCTACAGTGTTGGAGCGTGTATTATGTTGATTTTTGAACGATCAGAAGCGGGCCGTTTTAATAGCGCACAGCGTATCGCAGGGCAAGAGAGTCAGGCACTGAGGCTTGAAGGTATTCCTCAAGCGATGAGGCGAAAAAACAGCTTACAGTTGCCAGAGGTTTCAGAGCTGCAGAGTGTGCGTCACTACACGCAGCTTTCACAGAAAAACTTTTCGATTGATACCCATTTTTATCCACTGGGTTCCTGCACCATGAAGTACAACCCGAGAGGTTGCAATACCTTGGCAATGTTGCCAGGTTTTTTGGGTCGTCATCCGGCGGGTTCCGAGCAGTTGGGGCAAGGGGTGATGGCTTCACTCTATGATCTGCAGGAGATCTTGTGTGAGGTAACCGGCATGAAGGCGACTTCACTTTCACCAGCGGCTGGCGCACAAGGCGAGTTTGCCGGTGTAGCAATGATTCGTGCCTACCATGATGCGAGAGGTGATGAGACTCGAAATGAGATTCTGGTACCCGATGCGGCACATGGTACCAACCCAGCCTCTGCTGTGATGTGTGGCTATGCAGTGAAAGAGATCCCAACCAATAGTGAAGGCGATGTTGATCTGGATGCGCTACGCAAGGTGGTGGGACCGCAAACGGCAGGTATTATGTTGACTAACCCCTCTACGCTGGGTGTGTTTGAGCGAAAGATCGAGGAGATTGCCTCAATCCTCCATCAGGCGGGTGGTCTGCTCTATTATGATGGAGCCAACCTCAATGCTATTTTGGGCAAGACACGTCCGGGAGATATGGGCTTTGATGTCATTCACATCAATGTCCATAAAACCTTCTCTACACCACATGGTGGCGGAGGTCCGGGTGCCGGTCCGGTGGTTGCCAATGAGCGACTGGCACCTTATCTTCCGATTCCAATGGTTGGAGAGGAGAAGATAGGGGGTGAAACGATTTACCGTTGGCTGGGTGAGGAGGATTGTCCACAGAGTATCGGTCGTCTCTCCGCCTGGAGCGGGAATGTGGGCGTATTGTTGCGTGCCTACATCTATGCCCGTATGCTGGGCACGGAAGGGATGGAGCGGGTGGCGAACTACTCGGTATTGAATGCCAACTATCTGATGAAACGTTTGCAGAAGGCAGGCTTTACGCTGGCAATTCCGCAGCGACGTGCAACTCATGAGTTCATTGTGACGCTGAAACGAGAGGCCAAAGAGCTGGGGGTCTCGGCAATGGATTTTGCCAAGCGGTTGCTTGATTATGGACACCATGCACCAACCACCTATTTCCCATTGCTGGTTCCTGAATGTCTGCTGATTGAGCCTACAGAGACGGAAGATCGGGAGACACTGGATGCCTTTGTAGAGGCGATGGTTACCATTCTGGGTGAGGCAGAGAATTCTCCTGATCAGGTTAAAGGGGCACCGTGGACGCTGCCGGTTCGACGGCTGGATGATGTGCGTGCAGCTCGTGAACTTGATCTGAACTGGTATCAACGGGATTGACTGCGGATTCTGACCTTTAGCTTGGCGGTTGAATCAGATTATACTTACTAAAAACAGGTGTTCTCTTGAGATGAGAGAGCGTCTCCATACACGATTTTAAAATTATGAGGATTACCCGATGACAGCGCTGATTTGTGGTTCTTACGCCTTTGACCAGATTATGGTCTTCCCTGACCGCTTCAAGAACCATATCCTGCCGGATAAGGTGCACATGTTGAATGTCTCTTTTCTGGTGCCTGAAATGCGGCGAGAGTTTGGGGGAACTGCAGGCAATATTGTCTATAACCTCAAACTGTTGGGAGAGAATGGCTGGCCCATGGCAACGGTGGGTACCGATTTTTCCCCTTATAAGAGCTGGATGAAAGAGTGTGGGGTTGTTACAACCTTTCTGCGTGAAGTAGATAACCAATATACAGCGCAGGCCTTTATTACCACCGATATGGATGATAATCAGATTACTGCATTCCATCCGGGTGCAATGAACTGGTCGCACCTCAATCAGGTGGGGGATGCAAAAGGGGTCTCCCTGGGGATCGTCTCTCCTGATGGAAGAGAAGGGATGGTAGAGCATGCGGCCCAATTTGCAGAGGCCGATATCCCCTTTATTTTTGATCCGGGTCAGGGCTTGCCGATGTTTGGTAAAGAGGATTTATTGCAGTTTATCGATCAAGCCACTTGGGTGACAGTGAATGATTATGAATCAGCATTAATGCAAGAGCGCACTGGGTTGAGTGTGGCTGAGATCGCTGAGCAGGTTGAGGCATTGATTGTGACGCTGGGAGGTAAAGGGTCGGTCATCTATACTGAAGGTCACCGTATTGATATTCCGGCTGTTGATGTAATGCATGCGGCAGACCCTACAGGATGTGGTGATGCTTTCCGTGCAGGGCTGCTCTACGGCTTAATGAATGGTATGGATTGGGAGGTGACGGGTCGAATTGCATCATTGATGGGGGCAATCAAGATTGAGACCCACGGTACGCAGAATCATCGATTTACCATGAAAGAGTTCCGAACCTCCTATTATGAGGCCTTTGGTAGTGAGTTTTGACTCCCTATCGTATCGTTCCAGACTGGTTAAAGAGATCCTGTAAATATTTTTTTGAGGGCACTTCTCATAAAGAGAACACGATATGATTATTGGAGTATTGAGGATTCTTATGTTATAAAGTCTCTTTATCAATGACAATTTGAACTTAAGACAATGGCAGATCGACGATTACAGGTATTTCATACGGTAGCTCGCATGTTGAGCTTTACCAAGGCGGCAGAATCTCTCCATATGACGCAACCGGCAGTCACCTTTCAGGTGCGTCAGCTAGAAGATTATTTTAATACACGGCTGTTTGATCGTACCCACAATCGTATTACTCTGACCGAGGCCGGTGTGCGTGTTTATGAATATGCAGAACGTATTCTGGACCTCTATAGTGAGATGGATAATGCCGTTCGTGAGATGACCGGTGAGGTGAGCGGAGTTCTGATTGTCGGTGCAAGTACCACGATTGCTGAGTACATGGTTCCCAATATGTTGGGCCGCTTTCATGAGAAACACCCCTCGGTGACGGTTCGACTCAAGGTTGGCAATACTGATAGCGTGGTTTCGATGGTGGAAAATAATGTGATCGACCTTGGCATTGTTGAGGCACCGGTATCGAACAAGAAACTCCAACTGGATCTCTGTCGTGAAGATGAGTTGGTGTTGATCACCCCGCCGGGTCATCCACTGGCAAAGCAGGATTCAATTAAGATTGATGAAATGAAGGAGTATCCCTACATCTGGCGTGAAGAGGGTTCGGGTACACGTGAAGTGATTCATGACTATTTGACGGAAGCCGGTGTCGATCCGGCTGAGCTCAATGTGATTATGGAGTTAGGCAGCCCAGAGGCGATTAAAGGGGCCGTGGAGTCTGGTATTGGTATTACCATTATCTCCAAAGCCTCCATCCAGAAAGAGCTACAGTTAGGAACTGTGAAAATGATTCGTCTCGATCCTCATATGGTGCGTCCGTTCTCTTTCGTACACCAAAAACAGAAGTTCAGACTGCGTGCTATGGATGAGTTATTGGAGTTTGCGAAAGAGTACTGTGAGGTAAATCAAGGGTAGAGCCCCTACTCCAGGTGGTCAAGATGGGACAGCAGGAGCAATTGCAGTCGATTTTATCGTCATTGAGTGACACGGACCGCCATGCGTGGCTACGCTATGGGGAGTTTTTGGTCTCTTCAGCGGCGACCGACTTATCAGAACAGCCAACTGCCACTATTGAAAAAGAGGCGCCACAGCCTATTGCACGTCCTGACGAGGAGCGAGTGGTGGCAGCTATTCGACGCTTGGCTCAGACCTATCCGATGATCAACCATGACCCACTATTACAGCAGAGTGCTGACTTAATGAGTGCCCATCTGCTTAGTGGGCGTGCAGCAGCAGAGGTGATTGATGAGCTGGAAGAGCTTTTTCAACAACATTACCAGCGTTACCTGGCAGAGTCGTGAATCAGCATGGATAATATACTGCTAGAGTGGTTTAGACGCCAGTTTGCCAATGCGCAGCTAGTGATTCTGTTGATTACATTGGCGACACTGTTTGCTGTGGTGCTGCTGTTTGGGCAGATGCTGGGGCCCGTGTTGGTGGCCATTGTTCTGGCCTATTTGATGGATACCCCAATCGAACGGCTGAAGCTACGTGGATTTAACCACCCACTTTCGGTCGGTATGATCTACCTGTTGTTTGTGACACTGCTGGTCTTTATGGTTGTCGTCCTGTTGCCACTGCTCTCCTCACAGATTACACAGTTTCTCGCAGCGGTACCGGCTATGGTTCAGAGTGGGCGAGAGATCGTTGCTCAGTTGCCGGAAACGTATCCTACCTTGGTGAGTGTTGAACAGTTGAATGATATTGCCAACTCACTCAGCAGCTCAATGACGCAGTTTGCACAGCAGGCACTCTCAATGAGCCTGAGTTACATTCCGGGGATCATCACCGTACTGATCTACCTGGTGCTGGTACCCCTGTTGGTCTTTTTCATGGTGAAAGATAAGCGGGAGCTCTTCACCTGGTTTACCGGCTTTTTACCCGACGACCATTCGCTGGCAGAACGGGTTTGGCATGAGGTTGATCTACAGATTGGTAACTATATCCGTGGAAAATTCTGGGAGATGCTGATCGTTGGCAGTATCACCTACATCGCATTTATCTGGCTGGGATTACAGTATGCCCTGTTGCTGGGGGTATTGGTGGGGCTCTCCGTGTTGATCCCATTTGTCGGGGCAACGGTCGTGACGCTCCCCGTTGCAGCTGTGGCGTTCTACCAGTTTGGATGGGGGGGGGAGTTCGGTACCGTGATGCTGGTTTATGGAATCATCCAGGCGTTAGATGGTAATGTATTGGTACCGTTGCTCTTTTCAGAAGTGGTCAATCTTCACCCTGTCGCCATTATCGTGGCAGTACTCTTCTTTGGTGGAGTCTGGGGGTTCTGGGGGGTATTTTTTGCAATTCCACTAGCAACCTTGGTCAAGGCGGTCATTTCAGCCTGGCCGAAATTGGATTAGGCTCAATTTAAGGGACCTACCTATTCTGTATCTCTGTCTACTGCTCACAGTCTTTGCTTCAACTGCTCAGGCAGAGAGTGTGATGGTGGGGCGGTTTGAGGCAGGAGAGCTGAAGGGGTGGCAGGCTGAATCGTTCAAAGGAGAGACCCGTTATTCACTCATTGAGATTGATCAAAAGATGGCACTGCAGGCCTACAGTGATGGGGCTGCATCCGGATTGGTGCGCAAGATCGGTATCGACCTTAATAAAACCCCCTATCTCAACTGGTCATGGCGGGTCGAGCAACCTCTGGAAGGGCTTGATGAGATCACAAAACAGGGAGATGACTATGCCGCTCGAATCTATGTCATCCATTCTGGCGGGATACTCTTCTGGCAGACTCGTGCGTTAAATTATGTATGGTCAGGCAGTCGCCCCAAGGGAAGTTCCTGGCCTAATGCCTATACAGACCGCTCTAGGAATATTGCGGTAGAGAGTGGCCCCACGCGTAGTGGAGAGTGGGTCCATTACAAACGCAATATCGTGGAGGATCTGTGGGCTCAGTTTAGGCTGGAGGCGAATAAAATTGATGCGGTTGCCCTCATGACCGATACCGATAATTCGCAGCAGCGTGCTACTGCCTACTATGGCAATATATCATTTACAGCTCAATAATCGACTGTTCTGGGCTCCCGGAACAGGGGGGTCGAAAGGTTATTTGATCGGTTCCATCAGACCGTCGAGATTTTGAGCGTCACAAAAGTCGAGGAAGTTTTCACGTAGCTGTGTGATGGACTCCTTGCGAGGGACTCCTAGCACCATATTCAGGACAAACATGGGAGTTCCTGTATGGGGTGCGTGGTGGCTGCTGGTATTCATCTCCTCAACGTTAATCTGTCGTGCAGAGAAGAAATCGGCCACTTTATAGACGATACCCGGATGGTCAATAGAGATTACCTCAACATGGTAAGGGAGATGCTCCTGCTTGATCGGGCGATCCGTAGTGCGTTTGGTGAGGATTGTAAGGTTCAGTTTATCCTGGAATTTGGGTAGCGTGGTTTCAAGCCGGGTGATGGTGTCCCACTTGCCTGAGGCCAGAAGTAGAATGGCAAATTCACCCCCGAGTACCGTCATGCGACTGTCTAGAATATTTCCTTTCTGCTCCAGTACAAGCTTGGAGAGTTCGTTGATAATGCCGGGACGGTCCTGGCCGACTGCAGTAATGACCAGATTGTCAGTGGCTGGCGTGGTATCTATATTCTTTTCCATAGCGTAGAGTATATCAGTCTATTTCACTCTATAAATGGCGAAGCGTTCGGATATACGGCTATTTAAGGGGGATGAGTATGGAAATGTGCCGGATATTTGTTGCGAGGGGGCCGTTTTAGAGTATAATTGCGCGTCTTTATTTTGCCACTGTTGGCAAATGAATAGCAGTTTTTAGATTTAATTACGGAATATCATCATGAAAAGTGGAATCCATCCAGAGTATAGCGATGTCAATGTAACGTGCAGTTGTGGCTATGCATTTACAACTAAATCAACGATGTCAGATGATAGTCTTCATATCGATGTCTGTTCAAATTGCCACCCTTTCTTTACGGGCAAGCAGAAGATTGTAGATACTGCAGGGCGAGTTGATAAATTCCGCCAGAAGTATGGCGATATGTAATCGCTTTGTTGTGGCGTTTATCTCAAAAGCACCTCAGAGAGGTGCTTTTTTTATGCAGGTTGGAGTATTAGGAATATGATCTATTTATGACTTTAATTCAACAGCTTCGATGGGTTGGCACCGTGACCGGAGTGGTAGGTGCTGCATTTCTGGCGCTCAATATTGAGGCGAGCGGATATGGGTTCTTGTTTTTTCTGGTTTCGGCACTCGTCTATAGTTATGTTTCATGGAAAACAGGGGACACTCCGATGTTGGTACTCCAGGGAACCTTTGTGGCAATTGACCTTCTGGGGGTTTGGCGCTGGTTTCTGGTTTAGGGAACCCCTGAATAAGTCATGTGTAAATGCCTAACGCCCATAGCGCCCAATATCTTCGTTGAAAACCTTGCTAATAGCCCGTTATTGGCTGCGATCTTCGCCTTGATCTTGAACACTATGGACGTAATTCAAATTACCCAGACTTTTTCAGAGGTTCCTTAGCGGGTAGCAGCAGTGAGCTGAATAGCTACAAATTAAAATGCCTTTTTGTTTTCCTCAGTGCTGATGGGGAGTAGAACGGTAATTTTCATCCCTTGATGAAGACCATCACTCTTCGCAGTGATCTCCCCCCCGAGCTGATGTACAAAATTGGCTGCGGAATGGAGTCCATAACCGCTGCCCTCACTCTTGGTGGTAAATCCAGTCTTGAAGATCTGTTCAAGCGTACTGTTATCTGTACCACAACCACTATCTTCAACCGTAATGGTGAAAAAATCATTCTCAGCCGCAGCGGTAGTCAAACGGATAAATCCGTCATCAGAACGGTTGATTGACATCTCCTCAGTGATGGCCTCCAGGCTGTTCTTGAGAAGGTTGAGCATCAACTGAATGAGTGGATTCCTTGGCAGGCGAACCAGATCCACTTCAGGTGCGAGTGTAATCTCCTGGCTTATCTTGTATTTACTGATGCGGTCTTCAATCAGACTCAAGGTGTCATCAACCATCGACTGTAGATGGAACTCGGTGGAGTGGATGACCGGTCTGGAGGCGCTCTGCTGAATAGAGATAATGTCACTGATGTGCTGGATACCATGGTCAAGTTTTTCAAAGGTACCTGAAGTTTCGGACATGGAGCGAATCTTGGTCATTGCATTGGCTGTTTTTTCGAGTACCTGAGACGATTCCAATAGCCGTTCTGCAAGTTCATCAACCCCGGCATCATTGCGGTTGTTGGCAATGGCGCTACTCTTTTCAGCGTATGCCATCAGTTTTTCAGGAAGCTTTTCTGTCACCTTAAGGATTTGTCGACTCCTCATCAGGTTGCCCACCATGCCAGTGATAACATTGCCAATATTATGAAGAACAGAGGCGCCCATTTCAGCGATGCCTGCCTGGAA
Source organism: Gammaproteobacteria bacterium (assembly GCA_013349825.1). Lineage (GTDB taxonomy): Bacteria > Pseudomonadota > Gammaproteobacteria > Thiopontia. Next base: position 16,438 of record DUYW01000022.1, read on the forward strand.
TGCGGCATATTGCTCTTGGCGCTCAGCACGCAGATAGTCGCTTAGGTCATGAATCATCAGAACGGCGCTGGCTTGACTGCTACGCTGTCTACTGTCGAGCTGTGCGCCATTGATCTGTACGGTCATCGATTCTCCGGCTGAATTGATGAGCCTGTTTTGCTGGCTTATGGAGCCGAGTTCATCGCTGGGGTTTAAATCCGGAAGGATTGTGTTGAGAGGTTTTCCGCTGAGACTCTGTGCCTCAAATTGTGCCAGAGTCTCCATTTTTCTGTTTGTTTTCAATATGGTACCGTCAGAAGAAACCACAATGACACCATCTACCATAGATCGAAAAATCTCCTCCAGTTCTTGTTGTGTTTCGTGGAGTTCGGAGAGATTTTGTTGAATGTTGAGCGACATTTTGTCCAGTGCATCGTTGAGCATACCGAACTCATCTTGACGAGGTGTCTTCAGGGTTGATTGAAAATTACCAGATGCAATAGCGTTGGCGGTAGTAACGGCTTGGCGCAGCGGGCGGTGAAAATAACTGGAGAGCATCAGTGCTGCAATGACTGCGAATATCAGTACGATAGATTCAATCAGCAGGAATTCCCAGAGCATATCGTGGGTTGCCTCTTTAATATCATCACGACCCAACTCCAGATGGAGATACCCCAAAAACTCACCAAAAGTTGTATTGATGCGATAGGTAATGGCGATGTTGTTATTGTGATTCCAGACATGGAAAGGGTCTTGAGCCGTGGATAGCTGTCGCAGAATGGGGGCCAGAGGGGGGTAAGGCTCCTCTTGAAGCAGGTTCTCATCGGTCCCGTCGGCCAGAACAACCCCCTCCTGGTCGAGTACGAATACATTGGCAATATCCTGATTGGTACGAAGGCTTTGCAGTTGAGCGGTAAGGCGGTGGGTTTCTATGGCATAGAGAGGCTCTTGCAGGTTACGTTGATAAACGTCGATGAGATCTTCTGCAAAATCGATATGGCTCTCTTCGAGTGAGCTGAATTGCAGGTAGAGAGCAATTCCCGCAGTGAGGTTAACTGCGACCAGAATCAGAATTAGTGTAAATAGCAGCAGTTGTGAGCGGATGGAACGGGTCATAGAGAAAGGTTCATGGAGTATTGATCTTTTGAACCATCTTCTTCAGTTGCTGTAAATTGTTTTGTGTTTGTGTAGAAATCAGATCAAATTTACGGGTTTTCTGGAACTGTTTGAGAGCAGCCTTGCCCATTGATTCCTGATCCATTGCGGTTAATACGCGGGAAATCTGTGAAATTCGTAGTTCCGGATAGTTTGCCCGAAAGCTGACAATATGGCGGGGGACATCCATACTTTGATGGATAATTTTCAGCTTACTGCGTATCCCCTCTTTCAGCGTTTCAAACTTATGGTGGTTGATGGTTCCTGCCTCTACACGGTTGCGTAGTACCCAGGAGACGGTTGTGCTATCGGCACCCGAGAAGAGGTAAGCAACACTGTCGGCTGTTTGAGCCTTGTTGTCACCAGAGCCTCTTTTAGGGGCTTCTACAGGTAGCAGTCCATTACTGATAAGTTCGCTCTTGCCGAGAAAGTAACTGGCGGTTGAGAACGGCTCCTCGAAAGCGATTCGTTTACCTTTGAGTCCCTGAATATTTTCGATGGGACTCTCTTTACGGGTGAAGAGGACACTGTGATACTGATCGACCCCCTTCTTCCAGCGCCGTAACACCATTTTGCTTTTAGTCTGGTTGCTGATGATTAATGAGGGGTAGGGGCTGTCGATAAAAAGATCTACTTTATCGTCATGGATCATTCTGGACATCTCATCCATAGAGTGAGTAACAACAACCTCAACCTGGTCGATTCCAAATGGAGCCAGATGGATCGATAGGTAATCGGTCAGGGCCTTGAATTTTTTGACTTCAGAGACATATTCAGCCGAGATTGAACCAATGCGCAGTGGTTCAGCAGAAACGGTAGATACGACTGGAGGCAGAAGCAGAAGTAATAGGATATTCAAAAAGGAAATTGTCCGTCTCATCGTGGTCTATCTCGCTCAGTTCAGAATCAGTTTTCACATTCTACCGGATTTGGTCTTGATGACTAGCGCTTCTTCGGAGAGAGAGATGCTTCAGAGTTGTTTCAGACTGATCTGTCTGGGTGGATGCGATAGAATAGCAATCTATAGATTGATACTGGAAAAAAAGAAATGGCTACTGACCGTACCGAACTGCTGAAAACATTGATGTCTCAACGCATTTTGATCCTGGATGGTGCGATGGGGACCATGATTCAGCGCCGCAAGTTGGAGGAGGCAGATTACCGTGGGCAGCGTTTTGCCGACTGGCCAACGGACCTGAAGGGTAATAATGATCTGCTGGCATTAACGCAGCCACAAGTAATTCAGGGTATCCATGAGCAGTATCTGGAGGCAGGGGCAGATATTCTGGGGACCAACACCTTCAATGGTACCCGTGTCTCAATGGCTGATTACGGGATGGAGGCGCTGGTTCATGAGATCAATCTGGAGGCGACCCGTCTTGCCCGTACCGCAGCGGATAAATACTCAACGCCAGAGAAGCCCCGGTTTGTAGCAGCGGTTCTGGGGCCTACCAGTCGTACCTGTTCAATCTCTCCAGAGGTTAATGACCCCGGTTTCCGTAATATCAGTTTTATGGAACTGGTGGAGAACTACACCGAGTCGATTGGAGCGCTGGTGGAAGGAGGGGCAGATCTACTGTTGGTGGAGACCATTTTTGACACCTTGAATGCCAAGGCAGCACTGTTTGCGATTGATCAGTACTACGAAGAGCACAACGTCAACCTGCCGATCATGATTTCGGGAACGATCACGGATGCCTCCGGTCGTACCCTCTCCGGTCAGACTACAGAGGCCTTCTACAACAGCCTACGTCATGCCAAACCGCTAAGTATTGGGCTCAACTGTGCGCTGGGACCCGACATGCTACGCCAGTATGCAGCGGAGATGTCACGGGTCAGTGAGTGTTTTGTATCGGCACACCCCAATGCGGGGTTGCCGAATGAGTTTGGTGAGTATGACCTGACCCCGCAGCAGATGGCCGACCATGTGGGCGAATGGGCGGACTCTGGATTTTTGAATATTGTGGGTGGTTGCTGCGGCTCTTCGCCGGACCATATTCGTGCGATTGCGACCCAAATGGAGGGTAAAGCCCCCCGTAAATTACCAGAGTTGCCCTCTGGATGCCGCCTCTCCGGTCTGGAACCACTCAATATTGGTGAAGCGTCACTCTTTGTCAATGTTGGTGAGCGTGCCAACGTGACGGGTTCGGCCAAGTTCAAACGGCTGATTCTCAATGAAGAGTATGAAGAGGCGTTGGGCATCTGTCGCACTCAGGTGGAGAATGGGGCGCAGGTGGTTGATGTCAATATGGATGAGGGGATGCTGGATGGTAGAGCAGCCATGGTACGCTTCCTCAATCTGATCGCCTCTGAACCGGATATCTCCAAGGTGCCGCTGATGATCGACTCATCCAAGTGGGAGATTATCGAAGCCGGATTACAGTGTTCGCAGGGCAAACCCATCGTCAACTCAATTTCGATGAAGGAGGGGGAGGAGGCGTTTCGCCACCACGCAAAACTCTGTCGTCGTTACGGTGCCGCCATTATTGTAATGGCCTTTGACGAGAGTGGACAGGCCGATACCGAGGCGCGCAAGGTTGAGATCTGTAGCCGGGCCTACAAGATTCTGGTCGATGAGATTGGTTTCCCGGCTGAGGATATTATCTTCGATCCCAATATCTTTGCGGTAGCAACTGGTATTGAAGAGCATGACAATTATGGTGTTGATTTCATTGAGGCAACCCGTAGGATTAAACAGACACTCCCTCATGCTATGGTTTCGGGGGGGGTCTCTAATGTCTCCTTCTCCTTCCGTGGCAATAATCCGGTACGAGAGGCGATTCATGCCGTGTTCCTCTATCACGCAGTTCAGGCGGGTATGGATATGGGAATCGTCAATGCTGCACAGTTGGCGGTCTATGACGATCTGCCTCAGGAGTTGCGCAATACGGTTGAAGATGTGGTGCTCAATCGGGACCCCGATGCAGGAGAACGGTTGGTAGAGTTGGCCCCCAAATATCTTGGGGATGGTTCGGTGGGGAATAGTCAGCAAGAAGATCTGGAATGGCGAAGCTGGCCAGTTGCAAAGCGTCTGGAACATGCGCTGGTTAAAGGTATTACCGAATATATTGATGAAGATACTGAAGAGGCACGCCAACAGTTCAAGCCTGCATTGAAGGTGATTGAGGGACCGTTGATGGATGGCATGAATGTGGTCGGTGAACTGTTTGGGGCAGGCAAGATGTTTTTGCCACAGGTGGTGAAGTCGGCGCGGGTGATGAAAAAGTCGGTCGCCTATCTTGACCCCTTCCTGCAAGAGGAGAAGGAAGGTTGTGAGATCGCAGCACAGGGCAAGATCCTGATGGCAACGGTTAAAGGCGATGTACACGATATCGGCAAAAATATCGTCGGAGTGGTGCTGCAGTGTAATAACTATGAGGTGATCGATCTTGGCGTGATGGTTCCCGCAGAGACCATTCTGCAGCGTGCCAGAGAAGAGAAGGTGGATATCATCGGTCTCTCCGGGCTAATCACCCCGTCGCTGGATGAGATGGTCCACCTTGCCAGAGAGATGACACGTCAAGGTTTCACCATTCCGCTGATGCTGGGGGGGGCCACCACCTCCAAGGCGCATACGGCAGTGAAGACAGAGCCGGAGTATGCGCATGGTGTAATCCATGTGGCGGATGCCTCGCGAGCGGTTGGTGTAGCAACAGCACTGTTATCAGAACAGCAGAAAGCAGATTTTCTAGAGAACACCCGTACCGAGTATGTAGAGGTGCGTGAGCGTCGGGCTAACAGGCAGAGCCAGATAAAATTGGTAAAACTTGAAGAGGCACAGGCAAACCCTGCCCCGATTGACTGGAGTGAGTGGAACCCCGTTGAACCCAAGGCTTTAGGTGTTACGGTTTTGGAACAGATTGATTTGAGTGAAGTGGCCCCCTATATTGACTGGACCTTCTTCTTCCATGCTTGGGAACTGAAAGGGCGTTACCCGAAAATCCTTGAGGATGCCGAGAAGGGGGAAGAGGCAAAGAAGCTCTACGCCGATGCAATGGAGATGCTGGAGCAGATCCTCTCGGAAAACTGGCTGCAGGCCAAGGCGGTGGTCGGGCTATTTCCAGCCAATGCTGTGGGTGATGATATTGAGGTTTATGCTGACCCTTCCCGTAGCGAAATAGTAACCACGCTACACCATCTGCGTAAGCAGGGAAAGCAGCCACCGGGTCGTGCCAATGAGTGTTTGAGTGATTTTATTGCACCGCGAATTGGGGATAAAATTGATTATGTGGGTGGCTTTGCCGCTACAGCAGGTATCGGTGTGGATGAAAAAGTAGCTGAGTTTGAGGCAGATCATGATGACTACAGTGCTTTAATGTTGAAGTCTGTGGCTGATCGCCTTGCTGAAGCAGTGACGGAGTGGCTGCATGAGAAGGTGCGTAAGGAGTTGTGGGGGTACGCTACAGATGAACAGCTTGATAACAGCGCGTTGATTGATGAGCAGTATCAGGGTATCCGTCCGGCAATGGGCTATCCTGCCTCACCGGACCACACAGAGAAAGATCTGTTGTGGAAGCTGTTGGATGCAGAGCAAAATACGGGTATCTGGCTTACAGAGTCAAAGGCGATGGTTCCTGCAGCCTCTGTCAGTGGACTCTACTTTGCACACCCGGAGGCGCGTTATTTTGCAGTGGGTAAGATCAACCATGATCAGCTAGAGAACTATGCTGCACGTAAAGGGGTGACAATAGAGGAGGCACGGCGCTGGTTGGGGCCTAATCTGGTTGATGGGGTCTGAAGCCAGGAAGCGCGCACGACATGAGTATTCCCAGAAAGGATGAACAAGCCAAAATAAGAGGCATTGAAGTCCAACTCTGGTTTACAATCAATGAACTACTTTGCCGCCCTGATCTGACTGGGGGGGTTGGATCTGAGAGAAGGAAGAGAAAATGAGTGAATGCCCTTGTGGTTCTGGAGAGCCTTATAGCAGCTGTTGTGAACCTTTTATAAAAGGTGACGCAGCGCCATCAACAGCAGAGCAGCTGATGCGGTCGCGCTATTGCGCCTATGTAGTGGGTGAGGTCAACTATATCCATAACACACTGCATCCAGACCACCAGGCGGACCATGACCTTGAGGCGGCCAGAAAATGGTCGCGAGATTCAGAGTGGCTGGGTCTTGAAATCCTCACTACAGCGGCGGGTGGCGCTGAGGACAGTCAAGGCATGGTAGAGTTTAAGGCAAGTTATCGTGACCGCGGTGGTAACCGTCAGGCCCATGAAGTGAGTCAGTTTGAACGGATTGCCGGGCGCTGGGTCTATGTGGATGGTGAAATGCCTAAACCGGAAACGGTCAAAAATGGGGGAAAAAAGGTTGGACGAAATGAACCGTGCCCCTGTGGTTCGGGCAAGAAATATAAAAAGTGCTGTGGAGTTCGATAAATTGTGGACGATCTAGAGAGTTATTCAACCATTGTTGCAAAGCTTGTTGCTATTGAGGATCTGAGCAAGCTAAAGCATGTGGTCGACCGGTTGGAGAAACATTTCTCACTTTCGAATGCAGAGGCCCAAAAAGTAGTGGAGTCACTTCCCTACAAACTTCCGGTCTCATTTTTTACCGTAAAAGAGGCAAAAATAGCAACTCATGAGTTGAGCTATTTCGGCTGCGAAATTGAAATCATTGATATGATGGAGGAGGAAGAGGAGCCAGAGCCGGAGGAGAGTGAGGTTCTGGAAGTCGAACCTGAAGCTGAAATTGTTGAAAAAGTGGTAGAAAAGAGTGAAACCCCAATTGCAGTCGCCTGGGATGATGATAAGAAAGTTGAGATCATAGAGGAGAAACCGAAGTATCCTCCTTGGGCGCTTCCAGCGGCAATCGGGGCTGCTCTGTTGGTTGTGGTGATGTCAGCATTTCTTCTGTTTCAGGATAAATCAGATGATGTTGTAGAGGTGGTTGATGAGCAGCCTTTTGAAAGTGAAGTCTTAAACGAAGTTGCACGCTCGGTTGAAAAAAAGATGGCATCAATGAAATCACTGGATCTTTTTTTGGATGACCTCACCAGCTATCTTGAAGAGAAACAGGTCACAGAGGAGGAGCGGGAGCTGCTGTCAGACCATTTTGTGGAGAAAGCGGCTGAGAAAAAAGAGGAAGAGAAGTTGAGTGTTCATGCAGTGCGCTCACTCAAGTTGCTTGAAGTAGCGATTGGATTTAATCGGCGTAACCGCAATGCATGGATGCAAATGATTGAACTCTATAGGTCTAATGGTTTGAAGTACCGGGCCAAGAAGGCACAAAAGGAGATGGATGCTATCTTTGCAGATGGTTAGAGCGCTCTCTTGTTAGAGTCTTTTAGAAGTGCCTTAAAGATCCCTGCTGCTGTATTGTGTGGTTTTACGTGCCCTGCGATCTGATGCGATACGGCTGAAAAAGGCAGAGAGTAGATAGCTGCTGCCCGCGAGCAGAATGATGGTGGGTCCAGGTGGCAGGTCGGGTTGGTAGGCGAGTGCCAGACCACCACTACTGAGCATGGCACCCACTGCCGTTGCAATCACCATCATCTTTCCCAGCGAGTTTACATAGTGACCTGCGATCGCAGCGGGCAATGTCAGCAGTGCCAGCACCAGAATCAGCCCCACTACCTGAATCAACAGTACGACGGTGATCGCAATCAGTACCAGCAGTAACAGGTAGAAAAAGGTGACAGGCACCCCGCGAAGTTTTGCATACTCCTCATCAAAGACGACAGCCTGAAACTGGCGATGGTATGCCGCTACAACCAGCAAAAGTAGTACATCGAGTATCGCCATAAACCAGAGGCTCTGTTGTGGGACCAGCAAAATATCTCCAAACAGAAAGCTCATTAAGTCACTCTGGTATCCCGGAGTTTTTGAGATGAAGAGAATGCCAATCGCCATACCGATTGCCCACAGAGCACTGATCAGTGTGTCTTCTTGTGCTTGCCAATGGAGCCGAACACTACCAATCAAGAGTGCTGAGAATATTGCTGCAGCGAGCGCACCACTGAGCGGATCAAACCCATAGTAGAGGGCAGCGCCCATCCCCCCCAGCACAGAGTGGGCAACGCCTCCGGCAATAAAGGCGATTCTCTTGACCACAACATAGGTCCCCACGACACCACAGCCAATGCTCGCTAATAACCCAGCAATCAGAGCGGATTGCAGAAAAGTGTACTCGATCAGTGCGCTGTAGAATGTTTCCATAGTCAGTGGTGGTGGTGCACCATGCGCACATCTTCTCCATAGAGTGCCTGTATCATGGAACCATCAATTTTATCAGTATTGTGGCAGACCAGAGTACGGTTGATACAGGCAACGCGGGTGACATAACTGGAGATGAAAGCAATATCATGAGAGACCACCAGAATGGTCATGCGTTGGTTAAACTGCCGTAGCAGATCAAAAATATCCCCCTCTAAGCGCTGGTCGATATTTGCAGTGGGCTCATCCAGAATCAGTACCTCTGGGGTACCGGCAAGCGCTCTAGCCAATAACACCCGCTGTAGTTGGCCGCCAGAGAGGCTACCAATCTGCCGCTGAGCTAAGGAGCCTGCTTCCACCTCGTGTAGTGCCTTTTGGGCCGCCTCATAATCAGCAGCCGTATATCGACCGGGGATCAGTTGGCTTAACCAGCTCTGTTGGGGGTGGAGTCCCAGGCGGCCCATTAAAACAACCTGCTCTACGGTAATTGGAAATGATTTTGAAAAGTTGGGGTATTGAGGGACATAGCCTATACGGTTTCTGTTCTTGTGCGGCCGTTGAGCAAATACCTCGACACGACCCTGATGAGGCTCCAGCTCCCCGAGCATCAGTTTGAGCAGAGTACTCTTGCCGCCGGCATTGGGGCCAACAATTCCCAAAAATTCACCCTCCATAATATCCAGATCAATCTGCTCTAATACCGGAAGTGTATGGTAAGAGAAGGAGACCCCACGAAGTGAGATAACGGGTTCAGTTTTTAGAGTCATGGTTGCCGCGCAAGTTGCAGCGCGAATTGTCGCAAGTTATGGATGTAGTCAGCAGCGAGTGGATCGACTGAATGCACACGACCTCCGATGGCTGAAGCAACCTGTTGTGCTGCACGTTGATTGAACTGTGGCTGCACAAAAATCACTTTGAGGCCGGCAGACTTGGCCTGTTTGATCTTGTTGGCTAGAGACCGTGCCCCCGGACTCTTCCCCTCCATCTCAATGGTGATCTGGGTCAGGCCATAGGTTTCAGCAAAATAGCCCCAGACCGGATGAAAAACCATGAAGCTACGAGAATGAATTGGTTTCAGCAGTTGCTCGATCTCATGATGCAGTGCCTCCAAATCCGTATCAAAAGATTGGTAGTTGCGTTGATAGTAGGCTTGATGATCCGGATCCACTGTGGATAAGTTCTGATAGATGTTGAAGGCAATCTTTCGTGCCATTAACGGGCTGGTCCAGAGATGAGGGTCTTCTTCACCATGCCCCTCTTCATGCCGCTCTTCATGACTCTCTTCAGAATGGTGATGAGTCGGTTCTGGATCGAACCCCTGTAGTATATCCACCATCTGCAGCGTTGGATTGGTTGCCTGAATTCTGCCCACCCATCCACGGTCAAATTCACTGCTGGATTTGAAATATAGTGCTGCGGATGAGAGTTGCTGGATCTGGCTGGGCGGTGGGTTGTAGTTGTGCGGGTTCTGTCCCGCACGGATGATTGCCCTGGCGTTGACCTCTGTTCCACCGATCTGCTCAATAAAGTGTTTGAGAGGTACCACCGAGGTCCACACCTCAAGTGGTGCGGCAGAGAGTGATGCAGGCGCAAGAGAGAGGAGAAGCAGCGTTGCCAGAAGGGAGCGAAATATCATTCTAGGGATAATGGAAAGGGTGAGTTAAATTTCAAAAATAGAATATTATACCGTTTTATCTTCATTCGGAACGGTTCGGTACTTGAGATTTTCGATGATTGTGTTTATAGAGTTTGATGCAGGAGGTGATAGGATTCAGCTGAAAATCTCCTGGTAACGGGCTTCACTGAAGCCCACCTCCACCCGTTGTAGTTGTTTGCTCACCAAAACAGGTCGTTTAATCATAGCCGGATGTTCCAGCAGGAGTTCAATTGTACGGCTCTCATCGATGTTCTCTTTTGCTTCAGCAGGTAGCTGGCGCCAGGTGGTTCCACGTTTGTTGAGTAAGGTCTCCGACCCAACTTGCATCACCCAGGATTGAAGAGTGGTCTGCTCCAGACCACTCTTGCGGAAGTCATGAAACTGGAAATCAATCTGATTTGCCGTGAGCCACTTTTTTGCCTTGCGAATAGTGTCGCAGTTGGGGATTCCATAGAGAATATTCATAGTACATAAGATACCATATCACTCTATGCATATTCATATTCTAGGCATCTGCGGTACCTTTATGGGCGGCATTGCGCTGCTGGCACGTGCAGCAGGTCACACCGTATCCGGCTCTGATGCCAATGTCTATCCTCCGATGAGTACCCAGCTGGAAGAGGCGGGGATTACCCTGCAGCAGGGCTATGACCCCAGCCACCTTGATCCCGCTCCAGATAGTGTGGTGATTGGCAATGCGTTGAGTCGTGGCAACCCGGCTGTTGAGTATGTGCTGGATCAGGGGCTTCCCTACACATCAGGTCCACAGTGGCTGGCTGAGCATGTGCTGCAGGAGAAGTGGGTACTGGCTATCTCGGGCACCCATGGCAAGACCACTACCTCCAGTATGTTGGCATGGATTCTTGAGTATGCCGGGATGCGGCCCGGTTTCCTGATCGGTGGGGTGCCACAGAATTTTGGGGTCTCAGCCCGCCTCGGAGAGACCCCGTTCTTTGTGGTTGAGGCGGATGAGTATGACACCGCCTTTTTTGACAAGCGCTCGAAGTTTGTCCACTACCGACCCCGTACTCTGGTGATTAATAATCTGGAATTTGACCATGCCGATATCTTCGATGATCTGGCGGCGATTCAGCGACAGTTTCACCATCTATTGCGTACCGTACCGGGAAACGGGCTGGTGATCCACCCGCTAGCAGAAGAGGCAATAGATGAGACCTTGGCACAGGGGTGCTGGAGCGCTACGTCAACTATTGATGGAGACTGGACAGCCAGGCAGACCGCAGCTGCCTGGAGTCAGTTTCAAGTGATGGTCGATGGGGCAGTGGTGGGAGAGGTATCGTGGGAGCTTACCGGTTGGCACAACCGCAGTAATGCGCTGGCTGCCATTGTGGCAGCGAGACATGCCGGTGTTCCTGCCCATCATGCAGTTGATGCCCTCTGTGAATTCAGGAACGTACGTCGTCGCATGGAGTGGCGGGGTGAGGTGAATGGCATCACAGTCTATGATGATTTTGCCCATCACCCCACCGCAATTCAACTGACTCTGCAGGGGTTGCGTGACAAGGTGGAAAGTGCTCGTATCCTTGCGATTATGGAACCGCGCTCCAACACTATGCGTATGGGTATACACCAAAAGACCCTGGCCGCCTCGTTTGAGGCCGCTGATCAGGTGCTGCTTCTGGAGGGGGGGCTTGACTGGGATCTACAGGCAGCGATGGCAGCCGTACCGAATCCGGTGAAACTACTGACCAGTGTTGAACAGATTATTGAAGAGGCACGGGCATGGAGTCGTCCGGGAGACTATATCTTGATCATGAGTAACGGAGGCTTTGGCGATATTCACCAGAAATTGCTGGAGGTGCTGGCACAATGAGTTGGAATCGACAAAATACCATCGCTCTGGCAGTTACCGGGGCCTCTGGATCAGCCTATGCACTACGTCTGCTTCAACAGTTACTGGCGGCAGAGCAGCGGGTCTGGATGATGCTCTCTGATGCAGCGCGCATTGTGATGGAGATGGAGGTCGGAATCAGTTTGCCAGAATCCATTGAAGAGGCTGAGGTCGAGTTGGCAAAGCGCTATGGAGCAAAACAGGGTCAACTCTCACTCTATGGGCGCAATGACTGGATGGCTCCGGTTGCCAGTGGTAGTGCGGTGCCCCGGGCGATGGTGGTCTGTCCCTGCTCGATGGGAACACTCTCGGCAATTGCGCACGGCGGTAGTGACAACCTGCTGGAGCGGGCGGCCGATGTGATGATTAAAGAGCGACGCCAACTGCTGTTGGTCCCTAGGGAGACCCCATACTCCACCATCCATCTGGAGAATATGTTGAAGCTTTCACAGATCGGTGTCACCATGCTGCCCGCCAATCCCGGGCTGTATCAACAGCCAGAGAGTATTGGGGATCTGATCGACTTTGTAGTGGCAAGAATTCTTGATCAGTTAGAGATAGAGCAGCAGCTACTTCCACGCTGGGGTGTGTAGCTAAAAAGCAAAATAAGAGAGGTTCATGCAGTGAGTGGTTTAGCCAATTTCCAGTCGAGACTGGAACATCTTCAGAGCAATAAACTATTTGAGACGGTGGTGATCGCCATTATCGTCCTTTCAGCGTTGACCATTGGGGCCAAAACTTACAACCTCAGTCCGGGAATCACTCAGGCGCTGGAGTGGCTTGATACTGGAGTCACCCTCTTTTTTGTGCTGGAGATTTCAGCACGAATACTCTCTGAACGGCAGTTGCTGAAATTCTTTCGCTCTGGTTGGAATATCTTTGATTTTACTATTGTGGTCGCCAGTCTTGTCCCGTTAGAAGATAGTGAGTTGGTCTTGCTGGCACGGCTGCTGCGTATCTTCCGGGTGTTGCGACTGGTTTCAATGATTCCGGAATTACGTTTATTGGTTAATGCGCTATTCAAAGCGATTCCCCGTATGGGTTATGTGGTGTTGCTGATGTTTGTTATTTTCTACATCTACGGTGCGGTTGGCAGTATTATTTTTGATGAGATTAATAGTGTGTTATGGGGGGATGTGGCCATCTCAATGTTGACCCTGTTTCGGGTTGCCACCTTTGAGGATTGGACCGATGTGATGTATGAAACCATGACGGTCTACCCACTGAGCTGGATCTATTATCTCAGCTTTATCTTTCTCACCACCTTTGTCTTTCTTAATATGATGGTGGGTATTGTGTTGGATGTTCTGACCCGAGAGCACCAGAAGTTTGATCTGGAGAGTGGTGAAGGGGAAGCGGGTGAAGTGCACTGGATTCGAGAGCAC